>CALYVN010000041.1 GCA_945494785.1 uncultured Alistipes sp. | reverse complement strand
TATTTACAATTATTTTCGCGTAAAAATAAATAAATTGATTTATTTTTGTGATTGAGTTTTATCCTTTATTTCGGATATGAAACAGAGCGGGCGAAAGAACAGGAAAAAGACAAAGGCGAATAACGAAAAAGCCGAGTTCAGATACGAACTCTGCTACGACTATGCACGCTATCGCTCGTTCTCGGCTGTTGCACGCAAGCACGGAGTCCACCCGCAGGTGGTAAAACGTGCGTGGGAATCACTCTCGGACGAAGAGCAGCAGAGCATCATCGATACCCGCAGTCAGTCCGAGAAACACATTGCCGAGCGCATAGTACAGGCGGACAATATGGGTGGCGACAACAGTGTAGAGACCCTAAACAGAAAAACCATTGTCGCCGAATCTCTTGCCGAGGACGCTTTTGTCAGGAAGATGATGCAGGCACGCAATGCCCTTGGTGATGAGTTGCTACGCCGGTGCGACCCTGCATATATCCAGACCATGGAGGACAAGAACTTCATCTCGTTGGTGCGCGCCGTGAGTTCCGCGACATCAACACCGAATGGCGAAGAGGAGAAGAGAGCGGAGAGCGATACCTTCCGGCTTATGCGTGAGAAGATAGAAGTGGAAATAACTAAACAATAAGATATGGCTGACAACAAAAAACAAACATCGCTGTCTATACTCGGCATAGACACCGCATCGCCCGACCACGAGGTCAAGGACGGCAAGTGTTCCGAACTGCACAACCTCCGCTATGCGGCAGGAGCATGGCGCAATGTGCACCCGTTCGTTAAGAGGCATAATCTGCCACAAGACGGCAAATATCAAATAATATATCATCACCCTGCCGATGCAGATAACCGGTATATTGCAACCAGCAGAGACGAATGGACGGAGACATACTATGCGTGGCGCACGGGGACAGGAGTAACACTCTATACTCTTGTCGAACCATCAAAGATAAAAGTCGGCGATGCGCTGTACGACCGCCCGGATATGGAGTTCGCCCCGGAATACTTCGAGCAGATAGGCACGGTGGCGGGTGTCAATGCCGATGGAAGCATAACCTATCGTAAGGAGACATATTCTCACGACGAGTTCTATGGGTGGGCATCGGAAGCAGGTGCAGAGTATTATACCAGTTCGGCAACGCCACAGGTGGAAGACGAGGTGTTCGCGTTAGTCGAGAACACATATCTCAACAGTGTGGGAAAGATAACCAAGGTGGAAGGCATCGTGGAAGAGACCGGCTCCAACTTGAAACTATCGACCGACATGGGTGAAGATGTGCTGTCAAGGAATATGGACGGCGATGCACTCTATTACTTCTATACGACCGAGTTGCTGTCGTTGGCATATACGGGCGACTACAATCACGCTGTCAGCAAGTCGGGCACGCAGTTTGCGGTTATAGAGATAGCCGGCGGGGAGGCTGTAATCCGCCAGAGACTGCAAGAGTGTCTGCTCACAAACCGATACGAGATACACCACTTCGGCAATATACTGATTATATCAGATAAGACCGACAAACAGATGTATTACTATATGAAATCGGGCGACAGTTATATTCTGATAGACTATTCGACCGTAACCATAACTGCCGAGATGATAAAGCCCAAGAGCGTCATTGACGGGAAGACATATAGTGCAACACATAAATCGCGAAGCCTCAAATCGCACGAGGTACTCGAAGGCTTTGATAACAGCCGATATTATGCAGAAGCCGTATGCCAATTCCGAGGCTCGGAAATCTATTATATAGACCACGAGGATTTGTTCTGGCGCGGAGAATTGGCTTACTTCTGTGCAGTGCGGGACAAATCGGGCGAGATTTTGGCAACTACGCCTATGCAGATTATCAACTCGCAGGAGTTCGCAGACAACACCAATATCGAGGAGTTTCTTCGCCTCGGCACAAAAGGAACGGACTTCCCAGCAAAAGCAGAATATCAAGGACAGACGTGGTATTTAAGAATCGGCAAAAACTTGTATAGTGGCCCCGAGACTCCTACCAATATAATGTGCCGTCCCGATGTGCGCATATCCTGCAACTTCGGCACAGACGAAATCCGCAAGAACATAGCCGATGTCGCTGTCTATGCGACACGCATATACCCGAATATCGATTATGAAAAGTTAAGCATAACCGAAACCGTCTCGGACATACCTATTTATTGTTCGGGATCTATTACCCGAGAAAACCTATATAGGTTCCTTATGAAGAACAATCTGCCCGAACAGCCGTTCTACTTGGCAAAGACAATCTCCATAGACGAGTTTACCGCCAACGAGTATATTGTTCGGTTCGATTACAAACTGCTCGAAAACATCGAGCATAACATTCTGTACGAGCCGTCTTCGTCCGAGTATTCGTATTTCGGCGACATTATGATAGAGTACAACAACCGTCTGCATCTGTGCGGTGTCAAGCAGGTATTTCCGAAGCCAAAGAAGGATGCCTTCGCTTATGATACACAGATTTCCGACAGGCAGGTTGCGTTGGTAAAGTATAACTATGGCGATGGTGTATACTATGCCGCCCGCACGGCTCCCGCATCATTTGCCGAGAAGCAACCTGCTCTGCTGACTTATCCGTCATCTTCGGCAGCAGAGATGTACTTTGCAAAGAGAGACATTGGCACCATCGGCAATTATCCCGTATTGGCAAAGTACAGACTTACACCGGTGGCATCTATGGATATAGCATACTACCTCAACTATTCCACTTCGGGAAATCTGCGGTATGCCGACAATGTCATTCCTGCCACATCGCAGGAGAGCGTATCCGCAGACATCTCTGCCTGCCCGACAATAGGCAACCGCATACAGGTCTCGGAGAACAACAACTGCTTCTTATTCCCATTTGCTAACTCCTACCGCATAGGTACGCAGAACAATAAAATAATTGCAGTAAACAGTGCCGCCATAGAGATGTCCGACTCCAAGTTCGGCGAGTTCCCGCTGTATGTATTCACCGAGGAGGGCATATTCGCCATGCAGTCGGGAACAGAGACCCTTTATTCTGCAATAGTGCCTATCGCCTACGACAAGGCTATCAGCCCGCATACTCTTTCCATTAACTATAATTTGCTGTTCATATCGGCACGCGGGCTGATGGCTCTTTCGTCAAGAGGTCTCGTATGCCTGTCTGCCGAGTTGAATACAAAGGATAATCTTATCCCCGAGTTTCTGCGCACCGCCCAACTCGTGCGCCTGCCCAAATACAATGAGATAATGGCTGTAAACGAGAACAACAGCACGGCATATATCTTCTCGCTCGATAACAAAGTGTGGTCTACCCGCGACATAAGCATCGGACGCATCCTCAACAACAATGAGATTGTTGTGGCAAACAGCGAGATTATAGACATCACCTCCGAGTCCGATGCACCTCAAACGATGTCGTTCCTTATCGATACGCGGCCGGTAAAACTCGAAGCAATGGAGTTGAAGAGGGTGGAGACGGTCATTGTCCGCTTCGAGAGTGCAACCGCCCAGACAATAGACGTGGAGATATACGGCTCGATAAACCTTACATCGTGGGTTCCAATCCGCACGGCGCAGGTAACAACCAACAAGGATATAATAATCCGCCGCGCGCCTATGTCGGCAAAGTATCTGCGTTTCCGCGTCTTTGGTTCGGTTACGGATGATATAAAGATTATGACGCTCGACTCGGAATACTATTTCCGTATGATACACCGTATGCGATAAGCAAACCGTTACTATTTGTCACGGTTTGAAAAAACGCGCTAATTTACAGCGCGTTTTTATTTGCAAAATAAATCATCCTACTCCCGACACTCTATGCACGGGCGGATTATGACATCTATATTATAGTCGTGTATGCCGAGCGATGCGAGCATATCGGGAATCTTATAGAGCGGTTGTGCGGGCGCATAATAGTATTGGTCGCCGAGTTGCTTGTTGTACTCCTTCAACAACCGCACGAGAGCCATGATGATGTTATAGTCCCGCTCGATGCCTTCTTTCAGCAGAACCGCCTTGTTGATTTTGGCGGCGCAGTAATCGAATACTCCGATGTATTGCCGACCGGCTCTGTGTTCGATTTGACTCAATACTCTGTACGCTTCTCCATTGGCGTATGCCGCAAGGTCTTGCGCACGGCGCATAATGCGTTTGATGTTGTGTCTCAACAATCCTGCATCTTCCAAGTCATCGGAAAGATATATAAGGAAGTAGTCGATGCAGGCAACGCAGGCAAGCATATTTATCGCGATGTAGGTGTACTGCGCCTCAAACTCATTAAGCGTGCGCGGTTGCATATTGCGCCACGCCATACGCTTCATAAGCAAAGCCTGCTTGTATGGGATAGATGTTGTGTCCATATCTTATTTAATTAAACCATTTCACTATTGTTTCTCCTTTGTAGCCTTTCTGCCATACGAACCACGCATAGGCGACTGCGCTGCCACCTCCTGCTATCATTCGTGTAAATTCGCCATTCTTGGCACAAAGCAACCGTTGCGATGATACATATATTACCTTTGGCGGATACTGTTCAAAGAACGCCCTGCGAGCCTTGCCTTCCAAGAATGTCAGTTTGAGAAACATTGCAACCTTGTTGCCTTCGGGAATAATCTGCAAAGCCTTTTTGCAAAACTCCAATGCAAACTTGTATGGCGGATTTGTTATTATGTCGCCGTGCCACTCCTTGTTGTCGGGCGAAAGGAAATCCATTATCTCATTTCCGCACCTATTAACCACATCGGAACAACGCACATTGTAACCTTGACCGGTAAGCACATCTGCCAAGTGCCGTTCACCACAGGCGCATTCCCAAATGTCGTGGTTGAACATTTCCAGGCGACACAGCAGTTCCGCCGCTTTCGGCTCCGTGGCATAATAGTCCTCGGCCTGTCTACGGGCAGAGGTGTGATTGCTTGCACCGATGGTCGTAAACAACGATTGCGATGTCCCCGTCCAATCTGCCATATTAAAACTCTCCTTTATCCACCTGCAAGCAACGATATCCGAGTTCGCGCCACTTATCGACCATAGAGTTGCGGTCTTCCAATATGAACGCTATGCTCTTGCGTTCCTCAACGGTCAGATACTTGTCAAGCAGTTCCGGCTTAACCTCAACATCGTGCCGATGGTCGTTTGCGGGACGCATAAGTATTCGTGGCAACGTAAACTCCGCAGAAATATACTTCTGAATCCATTGCTCTGTCTTTTCTCGTACCGTATCGCGCCGTCCTGTGCAGAATATGATGCGGTAGCCGGTTCGCCGAAGGTTAGCCACAAGTGCACACATCTCCGTTATCGGCTCGTCATCGAAACAATCGTTGTAGAATGCGTCCCAATCAGGTGGCGTTTCACGCAGGTATTTCAATCTTTCGCCTACCAGCGACACCGTACCATCAATGTCGCAGATAACTATATCTTTAAGGTTCGTCATAATTCCAAAGTCAAAATTTCAAAGAACTAATCCTAATTTTGAAAAGCGGACACGGCGCGCACATAGTAGTCGTCGTACTTAGTGTCGTAGTCGGTGCCGCCATTGCCCATATTGACATCCCACGCGCAGAACTCATCGTACTCATCGGCAGTCCAGTGCCAACCTCGTATCTCATAGCCTCCGTTAGCCTTGATTAGGGCATTAACCTCGTCGATGTGCTCGGTAATCAGTTTGAGGTGCTCACGGGTTGGCAACTGCCACACCTTGTTGTCCTTGTAGAACCTTACGGCATCGTGCCAACTCATTACCATACTTGGCTGACCGCTCACGATGAGCGAAAGCCTTGTGTCTGTTAAGATGTGTACGCCGTTGTAGTTAGCGTCCCATTGAATTGTTGTTTTCATATTCCTTTGTCTATTAAAGTGATTAGATAAATTCATCTTCGTAGTCCTCCTCGGGCAATAACCCCCGTTTGTTCCAGTACTGATGCAGTAGGTAGTTCAGCCCCCACAGAGCGAAGCCCGCTATTTTGGTGGCGATAAACACCTCAAACCAAGTCTCCTCCTCGATTGGCTCTCCACCAGCAAGACCAAGCTTGCCATCGAGAATCGAGACCATAAAGATGCGCTCGCGGTTCCGCTACCCTCCGTAAAGTCTTTCTGCTGTCCTGCCGCCGAGATGTCGGTGCATGGAAACGAGTAGGTAAACAGGTCGAAATCCGGCACATTTGCCCAATCGATACGCGAGATGTCGCCATAGTTGCGCTCCGCGTATTGCGGAAACAGCGCATTGTGTGCCTTTATCGCATAGCGGTCAATCTCCGACCAACCCACGAGGTCGTAATCGACCCGATGCGGTTCAGTGCGAGACATTGGCTGTCGTAGTCCGAAAATGCTGTGAATACGCGGAGCATAGATCTGCCTATCTGTTATCGCCATCGCCGACAATCACGCCACGCTGTGCGCGGTCTGCCAACTTGTCGAGGTTCTGCCGTCCGAGGTCGTTGAGATGAATGCCCAATACATCGCACAATCCTGCAATGAACCACAGACAATCGCCGAGTTCGGCGATAATGCCGGCAAACAATTCGTCTGTGTCATCAGCCTTGTCGATGTCAGTCGTGAGGATTAAGCGATTATCCTTGATTTCGAGCAAGCCTTTGCGTATGCCCTTTGCAACCTTGCCCGCAAGTTCACCGTACTCTCCGCCCAAGCCGTTGAGCATATAGGCGAAATTGTGGCTCGATTCCGTGCAGGTGGACATAGCCCGTCTCTGATACTCGTTGAGTGTTATCCCGAGGCAGCAAGCCTCCATTTTCCCGTTATTTTCCATATCCGTTGTGTTTTAGATGTTTTCGTTATCCGCATCCTCTTCGCGAGGGCTGTCGAATGTTTTGGCGATGATGTGCATCTCCGACCGTACTCCCGCATCGAGGCGGTCAAGTATCCGAGCGAGGCACATCGCTCCGAAGATTATGCCGAATATCGCCATTCCGACCATTGTGCCAATCAGCCCCCAGAAGAAATCGCCGCCTACGCTGATTCCCGCGATGAAGGAGATGAGACAGGCTGCGGCATAACAGCAATGCAGTTTATTCTCGTGTGTCATTTTCGTTGTCGTTAGGTTTTTCGAGATAGTACAAATCGTAGTTCAGACACCGTGAACGCTGTATGCGCCCTGCCTTGACGAGGCGGTTGAGTTCTCTCTGCATCTGTTCGGCACTGATGTCGAATGCTCCCACATTGGTGTAGATTTCAATCCAACTCGCCGCCTGCGGCTCTTGGTGCGCTTCGCGCTTCTTTGCGATGATGCCGGCAATGATGCCGTAAAGTTGTTCTGCTTGCATATTGTTCGTGTTATCTGCGTGGTTCGATAAGTGGCGTGATGTTCTTCTCGTAGCGGGCGAAGGAGACGAAGGTCGAGTAGAAGTTCTTGTTCGTGCGGTAAACCTCCTTGCTGTCCATGCGGTCGATGATGAACTTGATGTCAGCGGGACGGTAGCGGCGCAATATCCAGCCCGCCTGCACCGCCGTAAGCGGGGAACCCATTGCCGCAAGTTGCGGGTAGTAGGCACCCAACCAAGCGACCAACTTGTCCGCCAAAGCAGGCGCATTTTCCCCCTCACACTCCCCCTTTAAGTCTTTTACCTGGTGTGTGTGGTTATATCTTTCTTTCTCTTCTTTCTTTATTATAGTCGCACTTTTTGTCGCGGTCATTGTCGCATTTAGTGTCGCAACATCTGTCTCATTTATAACTATCTCTGTGTCGTTACCCTCATAATTATAGATAGTTATGCAAGTTGCCTTTGTCGCATTGTATGTCTCGCGCATTGTCTCGGTCTTTGTCGCGTTTTTTGTCTCATTTTTCACGCTGACAGCCGAAACGGATATTGTAAATCCCTTTTCGGACATTTCGCCACTCTCTAACGAGGCAAGAAAACGAGCGACTTTATCCTTATGCCAGCCCCATTTTTTCGCCAAAAAGCGTAGGGTCGTGATGAGTTGTCCGCGTTGCAGAGTAACCACTCCGCGCGCCATCTGCACCTGCCGTCCATCGACATACGATGCCTGCTCGAACAGCGACAACATCGCCTCGAACCTGCTGAACTCGCGTGGTAGTTGCCACTCCTCGGTCTGAAATAACGCACGCGGAATGCGTAAGTATCCTTTGTTGGTTGCCATATCCTATATTTCTCCTATTCTCCATTAAAACCTGCCCTAATACTCGTTCATGCTCGAAGCGTAGTATTCGTACTCATCGTCTTCCCGAACCCATATAAGCCCGTTTATTCTCTTCTGTGCCATATACACTATATTTGTTTCTGCGACTTGTCGGGACTCGAACCCGAAACAGTTCGACAAACCACTTTTAAGCACTGCGCAATCCTGCCAAGCCATCGTAGAGCGCTCCGCCCGGACTCGAACCGGGAATATGGTACCACACATTTTTAACGCATATACAATCCTGTCGGAGCATATTATTTTATTCAAAGAACCTCCATTTTGCGACTACGGCATCAACCACGACTGCCGTGGCCCGAGAACTCCTGAACTCAAAAGAAATTTATCGAAAACCCGTTAATAATTATTTGCCGAGTTCCGGAGCCTTGCAGTGGCACCGGCTATCACCTCGATACCACCGTGGCAACTCTTCCGCGGTTACCTTACGCCTACCCGCCACCTCCCGACCGTGTCGCCGTCGTCGCGCCTACGCTCCTGCTTATCTATCCGAGATTGCCTCGCGAAGGTGCTTTGCTTACCAGAGCCTCCGACTTTCGTCGGTTGCGGCAGAGGCGGTCGCCAAACCAAAGATAACAACCACAATATCCTGCCTCTGCCATTGTCCACTCTACTGCCTCACGGTGTCGAGTGGATTTGCCATGTAAAAATCCCCAAACTTAAAATCAAAACCAAAACTATGTCAGAACTACTCACGGGACATGGCTCCCATGTTTTGTGATTTATTAAAATTCAACTCCTGTTTTTGTACGGTTGCTGTTTTATCGACAGGTTTAACTGATTTGACGAATCTGCCATTCTTATTGCGTTTACGCCGACGGATGTCGTATCGCTCCAAATCTTTGATACGCAACAACAATCTCTGTTGCTCAAAATGAACGCATTTATTTGATTTTTCCAGTTCTTCAATTTTTAATTGAGCGGATTCCAACGACGAGCGCAAATTATCTGATACTAACTTCATCCGATAAATGTCCTGCCACAACTCTTTGCGAGGTGTGATGTCGATTCCGAGAAAAGTCTTTTTGCAAATCATAACGTTAGTATTTAGAGTTAATAAATGTTTATTCCGCAATGTTCGATGGCTCTTCCGTCTCTGTGTCAGCACCTGTTTCGACATCTTTCTGTTCGGCTGCTTCCGCATCCGGCTTCCTGTACATATCGCCGTTGATACCGCGATACTTTATCAGATATCCTTCCTTCACTCCGTCCATCAACTGCCGATTCATCATCTCGCTGTTGATGTTGTGGTTCTTCATTCGTACATGTACATATACATCTACCCACGATGCGAATGCGGGCGATATGTTCCGTTTCGCGCGTTCCTCTATGATTTTCAGCGCAACCTCTGTGGCAATGTTCATACTCGTATATTTTTTAGTTGTCGCGGTGTTTCGAGAGTCGAACTCGACATAACGGCTGAAAACATATCGAAACCTTTACCGTTATGGCAATCCTGCAACACCTATTAGCAGTTGCATTGGCGATTTTTAAGTTATGTACGGCTTGCGAGTTTTATCTCACTGCAACTGCATTTGTCCGCGATATTCGGCACCTTACGGCGGTTGATGGGGAACAAACTTAACCCTTGCCGAGCCGTCGCGGAGATATATTTCCAAAGAACCTTACAAATTGCCGGAGCTATCGGGTACGCACAACAATAAACGATGTATCGATGTCGTATGTATTGATAAAGCCCATGCCATCGCTCTTCATAAGTCGCTTCTGCGCTCGCGTAATTGCCCGCACGAAGAAGTCAAAACTCGGATAGCAGTACTGCACGCCTATCTCCATGTTGCGGAGTGTATCGTGCCAGTTGCACGGGACTACACATCTCGGCTCTGTATTACCTTTCATTTTTGAAACATTCATTTCACTTTTGCTTTTGGGACGAACGTGGCGGTCAAGCCTGCGCGGATAACAGAATGAAAAAAGAAACAAACTAACTAACTACTTATTATTATTCATTCTTCTATCCGTTCCGTTCGTCATACACCCGCCTGTCCTCGCGACCGTCGGGCGTTGAAACCTAAAACCTTAAAACCTACTTATGATAACCTGCTCTGCGCATTTTATTTCGTCTGCTGTACTCTTTGTAGCACTCCAACGCCCTTTCGGCATTGATAATGATTTTACGGCCACTTTGTACAATCGCGTCGTCGATGGCACCGCTGTTCTTGATTTCGAGAGCCTTGTTACGACCACAGCCAAATATCCGGCACAGTCCGTCGAGACCATACACATATCTGTCCTGCGACCATTGCGTTGGATTGCTGCCACTCTGCGTCTGCAACAATGCCGACACCTGCTGTTCCACAATCTTGCTTATAGCCTCGATAAACGCACCTTGCGTCATCTGCCACAACGGCATGTCATTCTGCATTGCCGTTACCGATGTTCCTTGTTCATTCAATGTTGGCATAATGTACTCGTTTAATATCGTCTGACATATTCATCCTCGTAATCCTTCTCCGGCAACAGATGGCATCTGTCCCAATATCTGTACAAGCCATACGCAACGCCGAAAAGCAGACAACCGATTATCTGATTGCTCAGAAATACGAACAACCATTTATCATCCATTACAGGCTCGCCGCCTATGTACATGATGGCTACCATTGCAATCAAGGTAATAATCAACATTCTAAACTGTTTCATTTCCTATCCTCCTAATTGTTTTTTGGAAAATTTATGACAATCGAATCCAAATCGACGGATGCTCCGCCGAAACGCTCTCGACATGCATTAATGGCACTGCCTACTGCCTGCGAAGCATCTACTGCCTCAACAGTGTGCGTGAAATTGATAACAGACGGCTTTGCAACGATAAAGTCGAAAGATACCGTATAGGTACTGCTGTGCTTCGAACCTGTTATTATAGATGTTGTTTTTATCATTTGAGTATTGTATTGTTACGCCTCGATATACTTGTACTTTGTATTTATTCGCGCCCCCATTTCTACCGCGCGTTTGCGCACGCGGTCGCATAACTCGCTGACAACTGGATTAGTCAGTTCCATTGCCTTGCGCACCGTTACCAAAGAACAGCCGAGTTCCGCTGCGATTTGCTTTTTATAGACAAATGGCAGGTCATAGTATTTAACCGTTATTGCTTTCATATTTACCATTTTATTGTTATCTTTGCCGTAAGGTACTTGCCACTTTCCCGCGTAAGTCGTGTGCTTTACCTATGTTTGACGTTGCAAAGATAGAGTATTATCTATAAATAAGCAAATAAAATTAGGATAAAAGTCTAAATAAAATTTTTTATAAAATGGAATTATCTGTAAAAGATAGAATTAATGCTTTCATACAGCACAAAAAAATTTCTGTGCGTGCGTTTGAAATGCGCTGTGGCTTTTCTAATGGCTATTTGCGCCAACTTCGAAACTCCCCGACTGTGGATAAAATGGAGATGATACTCTCTGCATTCCCCGAAATCAATAGAGAGTGGCTCACGAAAGGCGAGGGCGAAATGCTAAATCAATCCGCCCCAACAACCGAACAGCAAGGCGATAATTTTTCGCGCCGCATTATTGAGACGCTGATGGCGCATATCGACCAACTCAAAGAGCAGTTACAAACAATGAATTGCAAATGCCAAGAACAAGAAAAATATATAGAGGAACTACAAAGAGAAATAGATAACGAAACGGCTCAAAAATAACGCAAAAAGACACAACCAATATAACAATAAATCTATTAAACTATATTTGTATGAAAAACGAAACCAAGACATAAACATACTATTATGAAAAACGCGCATAAATGCTTTCTAAATTTCTTGCGCCTGTTAATACCGACGCAGAACGTAGCGTATATTTTCGTGTTGGCATTGATACCTGATACGGATGCGTATAAACTATTTGTGCATTGGCTATACTGGCTATACATTTTCTATATGCTGTCGCTACCGTTCATGTTTGTGTGCGCAAATGTGGCGCACATGTGTATATGGTATAAGATAGGTATAATTAATCCAATTATCGTGCCGACGTTAATGCTTATCACACCTCGCTCGTGGGATGCGGCAATACTTAAACTCGGCGTATGGATTACCTCTGCTTTGGTATTATTACTTATAATATTATGGTTGCAAAACAGCAAACATCCGATAGACGACTTGCGTTGCGATAATGGTAGCGGAGACTGTTGTGGGGGGAGGGTAAGTGCTGAACTATAATGATTTGTGTGCTTAATTTCAAATAAGCAAATATAATCTGCTTATTTTTACATCATTCTACTATTTCTCGTTTATTGGAGGAATAGCGATATTTCTCATATTGACAGAAATTGTCAAAAATTACATATCGTAATTTTATGGCGGGCATAAGTTGCATATTGTAATATATTGCTTATGGCATTTACTTAACATTTGTAAGTTTTGGGCTAACATCACAATTTGTGATGTTATAATTTGGATAAATTATGAAAAAGTTGCTTCTCTCTTTATTTCTTACGCTGTCAATCGGAGCGATGTCGCTTACATTGCCCGGCTCGACAGAGGTAATATCTCCACAACCAAACGATGTGGTCTATATCTGCACGGGCAGTTCGGCTACCAAATACCACCGCACAGCAGATTGCCGTGGATTAAATAGCTGCAAAGGCAGCATCGTAAAGGTTACTCGTTCCGATGCCGAGAACAAATATCATCACACCTTGTAAAATATGCAAGCCATAATGAGACTATACAATGTAGTAAAGGAGTGGTATTCAAAAATATACCATATAATATATAAGCATCGCATAGAGCAACGGAGTCAATGCATCGCCTTTATCGAACAAATCAATAGAATAATACAAGATAAGGGCGATGCAGATTGGACATACTATCAACACTATAATTATTGGAACTATATGGCAGAATATATAGAAAATCTCGCTAAATACAAGCGTGCTGTATTAAAGTCCAAAGAAAGATCCAGAAATATAGATCTTATATCTACATTTGTGTTGTTTTTTAGTTTGATAGGGTTAGAAGACTCTTCTGGCGAAAAATTTGTTGGAACGATTATATTTATTATAATAGCATTACTCACATATAGTTTTGCGAATAACTCTAATGAGTTGGATATTGTTTTCAAACATACCCGATTTTTTGATTTAGATGTTGCATATTATGAAACAAGAAAATGTAATAATATTGACATAAAAACACAAATGTCTAAAATCAGAAATGGGACATATGGTTATTCTGGCATAGATAGCAGAGATATTTGTAGATACTGCGTGTTAAGGTTAGAATCTATGCCAAATGTATCATTATATCCATACACCCTTTGTGGATATGAACGCAACCCCCAAAAAGATGAAATCGTACATTGGTATCATGACAGTAGCGTTGATAGAGTGCTGGTTTATCACGAAGATTTAGCAAAAAACCTAAATTATATATTGGGGGATATTGATTTTATAGAACATCACTGGGGTGTAAGATGGTAATTTGGAGTATTATTATTGCAATATGGATGGCTTATGGTTTTTGGCGTTATCTAACACCATTTAGAACACATTGGCAATCAATGATTATATCATTTATTTGCGGTAGATGCTATATTATAACAAGCGTGGTTGCTTGGCAGATACTTAACGAAAAATGGAATTATATGTTGATAATTATAAAAACCAATACAAGATTATCTCATTAGATGACGGGCGAAGAGATTAAGAGGTTGATAAAGGCGAAAGGGTTTACCTACCGCTCCATTGCAGACGCGATAGGGGAAA
>CALYVN010000040.1 GCA_945494785.1 uncultured Alistipes sp. | reverse complement strand
GCGACGATGGCGAAGATGCCCGTTACGGTGGTTTTGGACAATATACGCTCGGCGCAGAATGTTGGCTCGTTTTTTCGGACGGGCGACGCTTTTGCCGTGGAGAGGATTATGCTGTGCGGTATCAGCGCAGTGCCTCCGTCGCGTGAAATCCACAAGAGTTCGCTCGGTGCCGAATTTTCGGTTGCATGGGAACATTTCGCTACTACGACGGAGTGTCTGCAACGGCTGCGTGCGGAGGGCTATACGTTGTTGGCAGTCGAACAGGTCGAAGGTGCGGCGATGTTGGACGATTTCGTGCCGCAGCACAACCGCAAATATGCACTCGTCTTCGGCAACGAGGTATTGGGTGTGGCACAGGAGGCCGTCGATATGTGCGACGGTGCGATAGAGATTCCGCAACGAGGTACCAAACATTCGCTCAATGTGTCGGTATCGGGAGGTGCGGTGCTGTGGAAATTTTTTGAAAATTTTGTCAAAACTTTATAAATGGTACAGGTAGAACAGATTAAAGAGGCTATAAGACGTCAGGATACGTTGGGGAGGTGTCTTTGACATCGATTCGTTGCGCATAAATCTGCAAAACGAGGAGGAGAAGACTCTTGCTCCCGATTTTTGGAATACCCCCGACAAGGCGGAGGAACAGTTGCGCAAGGTTGCATCGATAAAGAGTTGGATTAGCGATTACGACAATATCCGCAAACGCACCGAGGAGTTGGAGATGATGCCCGAATTCATCAAGGAGGGTATCGCTTCGGAGGTGGATTGCGACGCACTGTATGCCGAGTGTATCGCCCTTATCGAGCAACTCGAACTGCGCAATATGTTGCGCGGTGAGGAAGACCGTTTGGGCGCAATCGTCGATATAAATGCCGGAGCGGGAGGTACGGAGGCTCTCGATTGGGCGTCGATGCTGATGCGTATGTATATGCGTTGGGGCGAGGCGCACGGATACAGGGTCAAGATGCTCGACTATCAGGCGGGCGATGAGGTCGGTGTAAAATCGTGTACCATGGAGTTCGAGGGCGAATATGCCTATGGATACCTGAAAAGCGAAAACGGTGTGCATCGGATGGTGCGCTTGTCGCCGTTCAATGCCAACAACAAGCGTCAGACGACCTTTGCGTCGGTAGCGGTTACGCCGGCTGTGGACGATACGATTGAGGTGGTGGTCAATCCTGCCAATGTCGTTTGGGAGACTTTCCGTTCGAGCGGCGCAGGCGGTCAGAATGTGAACAAAGTCGAAACGGCAGCCCGACTGCGATATAAGTTCAAGGACGAGGATACGGGCGAGGAGATAAATTATGTAATTGAGAATCAAGAGACGCGCTCGCAGTTGATGAACAAGGAGAATGCGATGCGGATTTTGCGTTCGAAACTTTATCAACACGAGTTGGACAAGCGCATGGCCACGCAGCAGGCTTTGGAGGCGGAAAAAAAGCGTATAGAATGGGGTTCGCAAATCCGCTCGTATGTCTTCGACGACCGCCGAGTGAAAGACCACCGGACGAATTACCAAACCTCCAATGTCGATGCCGTGATGAACGGCGAGATAGACGATTTCATCAAGGCCTACCTTATGGAGTTCGGCGGAAAATAGTTGTTTGATTCTATAAAAACTGACGGATGATGCAACGTGTATCGATGATTCTGATTTGGATGCTTTGTGCGATATTTCCGCTCATGGCGCAAACGCGGGTGCTGACGGGTGCGGAACAGACCGAAAAGTGGCTGCCTCTGCTGCGGAACAAACGTGTGGCTGTATTGGCGAATCATACATCCATGGTTGGCGATGAACATTTGGTCGATATGTTGGTGCGGGAGAGGGTCGATTTGGCTGGCATCATCTCGCCCGAACACGGCTTTCGCGGTACGGCAGATGCCGGCGAGAAGGTGGCCAATTCGGTGGATGAACGCACGGGAATACCCGTGTGGTCGCTCTATGGTGCACATCCGCGCCGATTGTCGCCCGAGCAGTTGCAACAGTTCGATGTCATAGTCGTCGATATGCAGGATGTCGGGTTGCGGTTCTATACCTACTATATCACAATGCTCGACGCTATGGCGATGTGCGCCGATTGCAATTATCCGATTATCGTCCTCGACCGTCCGAATCCCAACGGAATGTATGTCGATGGTCCGATACTCGACATGCGCTACAAATCGGGCGTCGGAGCGTTGCCGATTCCTGTCGTTCACGGTCTTACTATGGGCGAAATTGCGCGTATGGCGGTCGGCGAGGGTTGGAGCAAGCCTGTCGAACTGACCGTAATCCCTTGCGCCAATTACACCCATTCGATGCGCTATACGTTGCCTGTTGCTCCATCGCCCAATCTGCGTACGCAACATGCCGTCTGTCTCTATCCATCGACTTGTCTGTTCGAGGGGACGATTTGTGCGCTCGGACGCGGAACGGATTGGCCGTTCGAGATGTACGGACATCCCGATATGCAGGGGTGCGCATTCGTCTTTACGCCTCGTTCCGTAGCCGGCGCAAAGAATCCTCCGCTGCTCAATCGGGAGTGTCGCGGTGTCGATTTGCGCGGATTGCCCGACGAGGAGATTATCGCTGCGGGGTTCAATCTCGAATATGTTATCGACGCGTATCGCAGACTCGGTGTGGGAGAGAAATTTTTTACGCCGTTTTTCGAAAAACTCGTCGGTGTCGGGTATGTGCGCGAGATGATTTGCGCAGGTGCTTCGGCTGCCGAGATTCGCGCCCGTTGGCAGGACGATTTGCAGCGATACATGAAATTGCGCCAAAAATATCTGCTTTACGGCGAATAACGACAGGGTAATGATATGAAAATAGTTGTGCCAAATTGAAAATTTGGCACAACTATTTTTTTGCTGTGTTACGAATAGAGGAAGCGTTTGATGCTGCCCTTCGGCGTCTTGGAGAACGGCTCGAAATGCAGTTCGTACTCCGAGATGAATTCGTATGCCGGAATCGCTCGGTTGAGTTGCTCGATGTTGTGAGACATAATCTCCTCCAAACCGTCGCGATTGATGTTGTCGTTGGCAAGTGCATCGGCATTCGGAACGATGATTGCGACGAAGTGATTCGCGCGTTGTACTATCAGCGACTCGGCGACATACGGCATAGGGTTGAGCAACACCTCAATCTCTTCGGGAAATACATTTTGCCCGTTGGTCGATAGCAGCATGCTCTTGCAACGCCCTACGAGGAACAGCGTGTCGTCCTTATCTTTCATGCCGAGGTCGCCCGTGCGGAACCATCCGTCGTCGGTAAATGCCTGTTTGTCGGCTTCGGGATTTTTGTAGTAGCCGACAAAGACGTTGTCGCCCTTGACCAACACCTCTCCTGCCACGCTTGCGGGATTGGAGGAGTTGATGCGTACCTGCATGCAATCGACTACCTCGCCCGTCGATTTGGCTTTGTAGTGTCCCAATCGGCCGAGTGTAATCGTCGGGCCGCATTCGGTCATGCCGTAACCCGTTACGAGCGGAATCTGCAATTTGAAGGCGAGCAAATCTTCCAATTCTGCCGGCAGTGTCGCTCCGCCCGTTACCAGCAGTTCGCATTTGCCGCCTGTGGCTGCCATGAATATACAGCGCAGGGCTTTGCAGAAATCGCGGTTTTCGTCTGCTGCCGCAAGTTTGGCGGCACCTGTTTTGCTGTGGATGAATTCGCCGATTGTGAACTCGCACAACTTGTTCAAAACAAGAGGTACCATGATGATAACTGTCGGTTGTACCTCGCACAGAGCCTCCTTGAAGAATTTCGGAATAGGCGGCATGCAGAGTACCGTTAGGTGCATGCCGATACAGAGCGGTGTCGTCATGTCAAAAAGCATGCCGAAGATGTGCGCGAACGGCAGGATGCTCAAATGGTTTTCGCCTTGTCGATAGGGGAAATAGCGCGGAATCAAATCGACATTGCTGCTGATGTTGCGCACCGTAAGCATAACGCCTTTCGGTGTACCGGTCGAGCCGGAGGTGTAGTTGATGCAGCACAAATCGTCCATGTCGCGGTCGGCATAGCAGACATCGTCGGCACACAAGCCTGTCGGATGCACTTCGCGGAAAATCTCCTGTCGGCGAGTGTAGAAGGCATCGAATCCGTTGCGTGAAGCGAGCAGTTCGCCGCTTTTGAGGTCGATAGCGGCAATCAGTGCCGGCATCGATGCAAAATCCATTTTGGCAAATGTCGCCTTCTCGGTATAGAGAATTTTGCTGTCGGAGTGATGCACCATTTTTTGAGTATCGGCGGCCGTAAATCCGTTGAAAATCTGTACGGAGATATAACCTCCCGATGTCGCTGCCATAAAGATTTCAGCCCATGCCGAGCAACTTGCGGCGTTGAGCGAGATTTTGTCGCCCGCAACCATGCCGGCGCGTTGCCATACCAAATGCAATGTTTCTATTTCGGAGGCCAACTCTCCGTATGTCAAAGAAGAGGTTTTGTAATCGTCGAGCGCAGGATTGTTCCAGCACTCTTTAATAGACTTTTCAAAAGTCTTGACAAAATAATTCATAGCGTAAAATAACCTTTTTGTTGCTTGAAGCAACTGTTCCTAACCTTTTAACCCTGTTGCGGCAGCATGTTGCCGACCGCAAATAAAAAGTGCGAAATCTTCATCGGATTGAAGGTTTCGCACTTTGCAGTAGCGGGAGAGAGACTTGAACTCTCGACCTCATGATTATGAATCATGCGCTCTAACCAGCTGAGCTATCCCGCCATCACACTATTGTGAGGAAGCGAGTGCAAAGGTAATAGAAAATTTCAATCGCGCAAAATCTTTCGGAGATTTTTTGTCGATTTGCTTTGCCTCGCGATTGCCGTCAGATGGGAATATCGTTGTGTGTAAATGCGATATGCATTGTGCGCACAAAAAAACGTTTCAGGCGACAATTTGCATTGCCGCCCGAAAGAGTGAAGAGACGAAAACCTATTTTTTGTTGTTTTCGCGAAGAATATCGCGGATTTCCGCAAGAAGCAACTCCTCTTTGGTAGGTACAGGCTCCGGTGCAGGAGCAGGTTTCGGCTCCTCCTTTTTGGTCAAACGATTCATCAACTTGACCATAAGGAATACGCAGAGTGCCAAAATGGTGAAGTCGATACATTGCTGGATAAACGCGCCGTAGCACCAATAGATAGGCTCTGCAACGGGTGCTGCAACCACCTCTTTTGCCGCTTCGACAACATTGGTATCGGGTACTACCGCATCGGCAGTCGATACAACGGTCTCGGTAACGGCATTGGTCGCGGTGCTGACAACCTCGCGGACTTTGGAGATGTCCAATTTCAGGTCGGAGAAATTGACATTGCCGATGAGCGCACCGATAGGCGGCATCAGAATATCGTTTACCAACGATGAAACTATTTTGCCGAATGCACCGCCGATGATTACGCCGACGGCCATATCCATCACGTTGCCTTTGACGGCAAATGCCTTAAATTCTTTCAAAAATCCCATAGTGTTGTTGTTTTTATTGTTTGCAAGAAGCATCCCGACGCGCACGCGGCGTGTCGGGATGCAACGATAATACTATCCGATAATCATCAATACGGCATCGCTCTGTACGGTGTCGCCCTCGGCAGCGAGAATCTGTTTAACCTCACCTGCAAAATCGGAGGTAATGGAGTTCTCCATCTTCATCGCTTCGAGTACGGCTACCTCCTGACCTGCAACGACCTTGTCGCCGACCTTGACTTTGAGCGCGATGACGCGACCCGGAAGCGGAGCGGTAATTTTATTGCCCGTAACCGCTGCTTTGGCAGGCTCGGCTGCAACTGCTGCATCGCCGATCTCGATAAGTATGCCGTCGGTCTGGACGTTGTCGCCGACATTTACCAGAATCTGCTTTACGACACCTGCGAAGTCGGAGGTAATCGAGTTCTCCATCTTCATCGCTTCGAGTACGGCCACCTCTTGACCTGCAACGACCTTGTCGCCGACCTTGACTTTGATGTCGATTACCTTACCCGGCAGCGGAGCGACAACGGTCTTGCCCGTAATAGGCTGTTGTGCGACTGTTGTCTGTTCTGCTTTGGCTTCGGTTTTAGGAGCCTCTTTGGCTGCTTTCGCCTCGTATGCCGCCTTCTTTACGCCCGTGAGGTAAGGTTTGGCAACGAGCGGGAAGAGTTCGAGCAACAAAGTCTCTTTCTCGTTCTCGGCCAACAGTACGCCACCTGCCTCGTCGAGAGTAGGATTAGGCTGCTTTTGATATTTCGAGATGTCGTAGTTGGTCTCTTCGCGTACACCGCAAATCTTCAAACGGAATTCCGAATCGACCTTGACAGGAGTTTTGCCGTATTCGCCCTTGACCAGATTGACGAATTGGTTGTTCTTGGTGGTGTACATAGGACGACCCGCCTTCTCGTCGAGTGCGCAGTTTACTGCCTGTGCGCCGACAATCTGCGATGTAGGCGTTACGAGAGGTGGTAGACCGGCAGAGAGACGAACGGTAGGAATCAACTCCATGGCACGCGGAAGAATATCCTCTGCTTTGAGTTGCTTCAACTGTGCAACCATGTTCGAGTACATACCGCCAGGAATTTCGGCCTCCTGCACCAACTTGTTAGGAGCAGGGAATCCGAAATATGCCTCGATTTTCTGACTTGCATCGAGCAGAGCGGCAAAGTCGTCGGATTGTGCCGCCTTAACCGCGCGGTCGAGTTGAGCCTCGACTTCGGCAGGAACGGCATCGGTGAGCGGATTGAATGGTTTTGGAGCAGGTTTGTCTGCACCGAAAACGGAAATGTTGAGTTCGGAACGAATATCTTTGAGTTGTTCGTTGATTTTGGCAACAGCCTCCATGTTTACGCCAATCTCGATGCCCAATTTCTTGCAGAAGAGATATACCAACTCCAATGCCGGAGCAGCCGTACCTCCGCCGAACCACCAGCAGTTGGTATCGACAACGTCGGCACCTGCAACGATGGCTGCGTAAACCGAAGCCAAACCATAACCAGGTGTACAGTGGGTGTGGAAATCGACAGGAATGCTTACCGCCTTCTTCAACTTCTTGACCAAACCGCTGACACGCTGCGGAGGAATCAATCCCGACATATCCTTGATGGTAATCATATCCGCTCCGAGCGCAGCAACCTGCTTCGCCTTATCGACGAAGTATTCGTCGGTAAATACTGGCGCAGGATTCTTTTTGCCCTTCAAACGCTCCCACAGACCGAGTTTCGGATATTTCGGATCGACGGTGTAGCAAACGGCGCAATCGGCAATACCGCCGTATTTCTTTACATATTTGATAGTGGACTTGACGTTATCGACATCGTTCAGACAGTCGAAGATACGCATAATGCCCAATCCGCTCTCTATGGAGTTGCGGCAGAAGCCCTCGATAATCTCGTCGGTGTAAGGAGCATAACCGAACAGGTTGCGACCTCGCGAGAGTGCCGTCAGTTTCGACACGTCGCCGATAGCCTTTTTGATGCTCTCCAAACGATACCAAGGATTCTCGTTCAGGTAACGCATTACCGAATCGGGTACTGCACCGCCCCAAACCTCCATCGCAAAGAAGTGGGCATCCTTGTAGAACGGCAGGCAACGCTCAATTTGTGCCTGCGTCATGCGCGTTGCAAACGACGACTGCTGGCCGTCGCGCAAAGTCAAATCTCTGATTTTTAATTCTTTGGCCATAGTTATTTTGTTTGATTGCTTGATATTAACAATGTTTTTAGTGTTATTTAGATAACAAAGATATAAAATTTTGCTTGTAATCAACAAAATAAGCGAAAAAAGTGATATTTTTTCTGTGAATTCCAAAAATCGAATCGTGAGTTCCCGCAAGAACTCACGATTCGGTTGAAGTGGCGAATGTTTTACAATGCCTGTATCGGCAATTCGGCGACGATGTTGGCTGCGGATGTACCGAGCGAGACGGTGTAATCGCCCGCATTTACCTGCCAGTCATGCGTCGTGTCGTTCCAGAATGCAAGAGCACTGCGGTCGAGTTCGAATACCACAACCTTTTTCTCGTTCGGAGCGAGCGTAACTTTGCGGAACGCTTTCAGTTCTTTCTTCGGACGCAGCACGGTAGGCTTGCTCTCTGAGACATAGAGTTGTACGACCTCCGACCCTTCGCGGGAGCCCGTATTGCGTACTTCTATGGCTATTTTGAGCGGTTTGTCGGCCGTGATGGTCTTGACCTTGCCGCGACTCAGAATCTTCGGATTGGAGAGTTCGAACGAGGTGTACGACAATCCGAAACCGAATGGGAACAGAGGTTTGATACCTTTGGTGTCGTACCAACGATAACCCACCAAAACCGATTCTGTATAGTGTATGTCGAATGTAAACGGATAGAAGAATTTTTCGTTGGGATTGCCTACCGCCTTGTCGAGACGTGCCACCGAAGGGAGGTAGTCGCGAGCAGGCGAATCGGCAAACGAACGTTCGATGGTCATAGGCAGTTTGCCCGAAGGGTTGATGACACCCGTTATGATGTCGCAGATTGCTTGGTAGCCGTTCTGCCCCGGGTACCAGCCGTAGAGAATGGCGGCAGCCTTGTCGGCCCAAGCCGACATATCGACAGCGGAACCGCTGTTTACGACGACAATGGTGTTGGGGTTGCTCTTGACGGCAAGGCGTACCGATGCTTCGTCTTTTTTCTCCATTGCGAACGGCCGCTCCGTACCTTCGGAATCGTAGGTGCCGGTGGCGCAGATTACCACATCGGCATTTTGCAGTTGCTCGGCGGTAGGCTTGGCAACAACGCTTACCTTGTCGCCGAATTTGGCTTTGAGCGCGTCGGCAAAGGTAACGTGGTCGTAACCCTTGACTTTGGACGAGCCGCCTCCGTGAGGTACTTTGGTTGCCCACCGCCCCGTCAGTAATATCTTATGGTCGGCCGAGAGCGGGAGAATGCCGTTGTTAGTGAGCAGGACAGTGCCTTCTGCCGCAACGCGATAGGCTGTGGCGCAGTGTTCGGGCATATTCGCTTCCAACTCGGGAGCATATTGCCGGCCGTTGTTGTAGCGGTCGTAGAGGCCGAATCTGATGCATGCCGCAAGCATCGGGCGCAGCATATTGTCGAGGTCGCTTTCGGTAATCTCACCTTCGGCAATCAAATCGGCAGGCGACTTTTTGAGGTAGTATTTGTGCTGTATGCCGGGCATCTCCACATTCTGCCCCGAGAGAATAATTTTCTTCCAATCATAGACCGATTCCCAATCGCTCATGACCAAGCCCTCGAAACCGAAACATCCGCGCAGCAAATCGGTAATGACAGCCTTGCTTTGTCCCGTATATTCGCCGTTCAGTTGGTTGTAGGAGGTCATAAGCGAGCCTGCGTCGGCAGCGATGCCTGCACGGAACGCAGGTGTGTAAATCTCCATTATGGCGCGTTCGTCCACGACGGAGTTGGAACGGCGACGATAGAACTCGGTGTTGTTGCACAGGAAGTGCTTGATACATGCCATAGTGCCGGTCGATTGCATGCCACGCACATATTGCTCAACAAAACGCGATGCCAAATACGGGTCTTCGCCCAAATACTCGAAATTGCGGCCGCATTGCGATTGGCGATAGATGTTCATACCCGGTCCGAGCAGAATGCCTACGCCCGACATGCGGGCCTCTTCGCCGACAGCCTTGCCGTATTCGTAGGAGAGTTCGGGGTCGAACGTGGATGCAAGCATGATGGTTGCAGGAAACTGCGTGGTCTTTTCGGGCAGTTTTACCATCGATTTGTCGGGCAGCGACGTGTTGATGCGCACACCTGCCGACGCATCTGCCGTATAGATATACGGAATACCTTTTTCCGGTGCACCCGGCAGAAAAAATTTGTTGTAACCGTGAGTCATCTCGGTCTTCTCTTCGATGGTCAGCCGCGAAAGCAGTACATCGGCTTGTTTGCGTGCCTCGTCCCAACTCATTTGCGGTTGAGCGGACAACATGGCAACGGATGCGATGGCAAGAGTTGCGAGCAGTAGATGTTTCATAATGTATGTGTAGGTTTTAGGTGTATAGTGCAAATGTAGCAAAAAATCCGGATATATCAAACAAATACGGCACTCCGTATCAGCGGAGTGCCGAGACCTGTCTGTGGCGTTGTTCAGAGATGCTCGCGCAGGGCGCATGCCAACTGGTCGGGACACGAAGTGCCTTTGCCGTTACAATCGATACCCTCCAAACGGGCGATTGCCTCTTCGATGCGCATGCCGCGTACCAACGAAGCGATGCCTTGCGTGTTGCCGTGGCAACCGCCGACGAATTGCACGCTTTCGATGCAACCGTTGTCGGTGGCAACGACTATCTCGCGCGAACAGGTGCCGTGCGTGGTGTAGTGTGTGATGCGCGACATTATTTTTTCTCTTGTGCCGCTGCTGCCGAGTTGTCGGCCACTACCATATTCTTATCGACGCGAAGCGTTACGTTGCTGTCCACCTCGATAAGCAGCGAGGTCTCTTTAATCTCTTTTACCGTGCCGTAGATACCGCCTGCGGTGATGATTTTGTCGCCCTTTTTGAGGTCTGCGCGGAATTTCGCCAACTCCTTGCGGCGTTTTGCCTCAGGCCGCCACATAAACAGCCATATAACCAAAATCATCAGGGCAATCATTATCCAGAATGAGAGTTGAGAGCCTCCCTGTGCGGCATTCCCATTTGCGGCTTGCAATAATGTAATCATAGTTTCGAAATTTTATTTTACGTTCAATATTTTCTACAAATATAGTGTTTTTTGAGATTCGCTCCGCCGACATCTACAACAAACCTGTGCCGGTCTTGTTGATTTTTCCCTCTGCCGTCAATATCGATGTTATTTTGTCGAGTACGCCGTTTACGAAGTTGCCGCTACTTGCCGAAGAGTAGTATTTGGCGATGTCGATGTATTCATTGAGCGTTACTTTGAGCGGAATCGACGGAAATTCGACGGCTTCGGCAATGGCCACATCCAGAATGATGTTGTCCATCAGCGCGACGCGCTCTATGTCCCAATTGCTTGCAAAGCGGTCTATCAACTCTTTGTTATCGTCGAACTGTACGATGGAGGCACGCAACAGTTGTTTGGCAAAGTCGAGGTCTGCGTTGCTTTTGAATTTGGGCATCAGTTTGATTTGCTCCTGCTGCTCGCGCATGCCGCCGATGGTGCGGGCAACCATGGTCAGAATGTAGCCCAAATCGTCTGTCCAAAGAATCGACAACTCTTCGAGAACTATTTCGAGTTCCTCGTTCTCTTCGAGCATATTCATATATATATCGACCAGCAACTGCACGTCTTCTTTGAAAGAACGCTCGGGCGATGCCATATATTTTTGGTAAAACTCCTGTTTGCACAGAACCTTGTAGAGGCTTTTTATGAGGTCGTAATTTTTATGCCAGCCCAAACGGTGCTTTTTGTTGAACTCCTCGATAGCCTTGTCGCCGGCTATGCGGGCGATGGCACGATTCTCGATGAATTTGCGATTGGGATGGAGGTCTTCGTATGTGGGCAGTTTCTTGTTGCGACCTATCTCTTGACGTTCTTCGGCATAACTTGCCAATTCGGGCAGGAGCGCAAGCAGTTGGAAATATAACTCGTAGGCTTTGTCGATAGATGCGACCAAACTCTTTTCGGAAGCGGTTATGTCGTCGCTGTTGCACTGCAAATGTGCATACACACCCTTTACAACCTTAATTCTCAGCAATCTTCTACTCAACATGTTTCAGAACGTAATATCTCGGTTTGTTTTTTGCTTCGGCAAAAGTAGTAATTTATTGCATAACTTCGCCATTCGACGGTAAATTTATCGATAAAACGTGCGGCGGTTTTGTACATTTGTGCCGAATTAGTAATTTTGCGGAGCAAATCCAACAAATATGACTGCAAAAATATATCTTCGTCGCGGTAAGGAGGAGTCGCTCATGCGTCGCCATCCTTGGATATTTTCGGGAGCAATAGAGCGCGTGGAGTGCGACAGCGACATCGCCGAGGGCGAGGTTGTCGATGTTTATGCCCACAACGGCAGTTTTGTCGCACGAGGCCACTATCAAATCGGGTCGATTGCCGTGCGTGTGTTGTCGTTCGATAGTGCCGAGACGATAGATTACGCATGGTGGCAGTCGAAAATCGCAAGCGCATACGGAGTGCGTCGGTTGTTGGGCTTGGTCGATAATGCCGATACGACCTGCTATCGCCTTGTGCATGGCGAGGGCGATTCGCTGCCGGGGTTGGTGGTGGATATATACGGCTCGACGGCAGTCGTGCAGTGTCATTCGGTGGGTATGTATCGCTCGCGGCAAGATATTGCACGGGCAATTACGAGCGTCTATGGCGACCGTATCTCGGCGGTTTACGACAAGAGTTCCCAAACAGTACCTTTCAAGGCCAATCTTAATCCGACGGACGGGTATCTGTACGGCTTGTCGGCAGAGAAAAACAATGTCGTTCTCGAAAACGGCCATAGGTTTTTGGTAAATTGGGAGGAGGGGCAGAAGACGGGCTTCTTCATCGACCAACGTTTCAATCGCGAATTGGTCGAACGCTATGCCGCAGGGCGCACCGTACTCAATACGTTTTGCTATACGGGCGGTTTTTCGGTCTATGCCTTGGCGGGCGGAGCGAAAGAGGTCTGCTCGATAGATGCTTCGGAACGTGCTGTGGAACTTGCCGAGAAAAATGTAAGGCTGAATTTCGGTGAAGCGGCAAAGCACAGCGCAATAGCGTGCGATGCGGTCGAGTATCTGAAAGAGATAGGCGACAGTTACGATATGATAATTTTGGACCCTCCCGCATTTGCAAAGCATCACAAGGTGCTCGGAAATGCGATGCTGGGCTATAAACGCTTGAATGCACGGGCTTTGTCGCAGATTAAGAGCGGCGGAATACTCTTTACCTTTTCATGCTCGCAGGCGGTATCGAAAGAGTTGTTCCGTACTACGGTGTTTACTGCTGCCGCCATTGCGGGTCGCAAGGTGCGGATTTTGCACCAACTCTCGCAACCTGCCGACCATCCAATCAACATCTATCATCCCGAGGGCGAATATCTGAAAGGTTTGGTGCTGTATGTCGAATAGCGACATTACGCCTTTTTGCTGCGGGCATCGTATCGTCGAGTCGTGCCGGTAAGTCCGATTTTGCCTTTTATCCAGCGTTTGAAGCGTCGTGCGGGATTCAACTCCTGTCGGAGCAAAACGGCTCCGCTGACCAATTTCCAATGCACGTCTCGGTACTTGGCGTACCGACACATGAAATAGATGTGCTGCTCGGGTGAAAAGTTGAGGCAGTACAACACTTTGACGCATTTGTGCAGCGAAATGGGCTTGTCGTAAAATTTGATGCGGTTGCAGTCAATCAGTGTGAAGCGGTATTGGCCGTCGGCAGCGTCGCGATGGTATAGGATGTTGCCCAGATTGTAGTCGTAGAAATATATGCCGTCGTGGTGCATTTTGGCGGTGTACCGAGCCAACGCATCGAGCAACTCGTGCGGTACTTCGTCTGGATTGGCGACAGCCGATTCGACGGTAGGGTAGGCGCAATACGGGCAGACGAAGGCTCCGCTTTCGTACAATCCGCAGGAGTAATGGGTGGTAAAGGCGACGGCTTCGGGTGTGTCGTATCCCCGCTCGGCAAGTTTTTGGGCATTTATATAGGCTCGCTTCGGCTTGCATGTACGGAAAAAGGTGTACATGATGCGGTTGAAAAAGAACGGTTTGCCGTAACGTTTAATGACAAGGTCTTTGCCTCCGATGTCGCAACGGACTATCAAATTGCGTGCATCGCGCAGTATCTCTCCCTGCGGTCGCTTTTGGGTAACTCTCTCTTCGATTTGTCGTCGAATATCGTTGTATGTCGGTGCAACGGTTATGTGCATGGCGTGTGCGGTAATTATGTGTCGAAATACAAAATTATCAATAAGTTGTCCGGCAAATATATCCGATTGGGGACTTATGCTGTCCGGCGTTCCTATTTCGGATGCAACGTGCGTTATTTCGGATGTATTGCAGTCGCGACTATCGGCAGCACAGATTGTGCCAAACGGTGCGCAGACACTATTAGCGGATGATTGGGCGGATGATTGGCGCGACAATGCAACATAATTTTGCATGCAGCCAAAACAGGCAATCCGGAGTGCTGAGGAGCGTATCGATGGGGAAGATGCAGATTTTTTTTGAAAAATAATTGCATAAATCAAACTTTGTATATATCTTTGCACTCGCAAAGAACGGCAAGGTTCGATGCAGATGCCTCTTTAGCTCAGTTGGTAGAGCACGACACTCTTAATGTTGGGGTCCAGGGTTCGAGCC
>CALYVN010000039.1 GCA_945494785.1 uncultured Alistipes sp. | reverse complement strand
TTCATGGCGAAGGTAGGAGCGTAACCGCCTTCATATCCGCCATAGATGTAATCCAAGTAGTTTTTGGCATCGAGAGCAACGCCGTTTACCGAACCACCGGCAGCATTGCCAGAGAGGGTAAATGCCACAATCTGGTTCGAAGTAGGCGTAATTGTCGAACGGTGACGGCAACCGATAATCGAACCTGCCGTCGAAGCCTCGTTGGTCGAAGCGTTGTTCACATCGCCCGCATTCACGCAAATCGAAACATTACCGTAGATTACCGAACCGCAGATACCGCCCGCGTGAGCGACAACAGTCTCAGGATTGTCGGTAATGAACGAAATTGTTGCGTTGTTCGAACTACCTTGGCAGTAAGGAACGTAAGGCGTCTTGTTCTGGTTACCTGCGAAATGACCGCAAATACCGCCGACAAATGCCTCTGCCGTAGCGACGTTCGATTTCAGAGTGATGTTACCGACGTTCGTACAGCCCTCGAAGTGAGGATTGTAGGCGTTGGCGCCCGTACGACCCGTGATACCGCCGACCGAGATACCTGCGTTGTCGGCATAGGTAATCGTACCCTCCTGATTGCACTCTACATAGATGTCACCCGCATTGGTAAGGCTCGTAAACGTTGCAGCAGTTGCAATGTTGTGCTGAACGAATGCGAAGATACCGCCAACAGAGAAGAATGCGTTGGAGTTGGTCGTCGCCTTAATCTTCGAAGCCCAATCGGTGTACGAATAGTACGAAGGCGAATTTTCACCCCACGAATCCAAAGCAACACCCTTGACATTGACCGCTGCATAGTTGGTACACTTGTCGAGAATACCCCACTGCATACGACCCGCGATACCTGCAAGACCGAGACCGTAAACTTTGATAGGATTCTCCTGACCTGCGGTAATCTTACCGTAGTTGCTACAATCCTGAATCAGACCGAGCAACATCGATACGTTCGAGTCGGTACGGTTGGTGTTGTAACCTGCGATACCTGCCACATAGAACGAACCTGTCTTACAGTCGATGTTATCCAGAATGATTTCGCCGTGGTTCTCGCAACCGGTAATGAGCATACCCATATTCTTACCTACGATACAGCCAATCTGACGATAACCGTTCCAGCATGCACTACCGCCGATATCGGTCGTAATGTCGCGCAATACGAGTTTACCGTAGTTCTTGCAAGCGGTGATGGTGGACTGCTCGTGTACATCGTCCGGAGCGCAGGATGCTTTTGCAATAACCGAGCCTACCTGAATGTTGTAAATCTTCGATGCACGGATATACATATCTCCGTAGTTGATGATATTGTAGAAGTTACCGCAAGCAGTCTTATCGCTACCGAGGCAGAGGAATGCCCAGTTGTTCTCGGCAGTACCATCAGAATCGATATCGATGCGGCACGACGAGTCGAACGTGATGTTCGAAATCGTGCAACCGTAAGCGATATTCTGGAAGAGGGCAATCGACGTGCCATCGTCACGAACATCGTCGAGGTTGGTAATTATCAAGTTCTTGATGGTATAGTTACCACCGTTGAAGTTTTCAGGCAGAGTAATCATCGGCCAAGTTGACATATCCACACCTGCCATATCGATTACCTTATCTTCGTCGCGTATCGCGCCACCGAAACCGAGTTCGCCGTCGATGTTACGATATGCGTCCAAATCCTTACCCTTCTTGCCCTCTGCAACAGCCTCACAGAACTCACGCAACTGCTCGGCATTCGCAATACCGGTCAAAGCCTCGGTCGAAGCATACGAAGGATACTTATCGACCTGAATGTCGAACGAAGTAATATTGTTCTCCGTAAACTCTGCTGCGTCGAGAGGCACCGCATAGTAAACCGCACCCATATAGAGTTTCAAATAGAGTTTATGCGTACCTTCCCACAGACCGAAATAGAGTTTCAGCGCATTCTTTCGCTCACCAGGGATGGTCAAAGCCTCGACAGCCTTGGCGGTGATGGTGTGCGACAAAGCGACAGACTCGCCACGGGTGTTGGTCAGCAAATCGTAGTGATACGAACCCGCGATATTGGTCGTTGCATCCGACGGATTGTCAGGATTTACGGTCGAAATCTCGATACGCGACAAGTTCGACGAGAACAATTTGCCCGTATAGACATTCAACTCCAAAACAGCCGAACGAACGCCCGTATTTACACGCATCGTGTTGGTGGTCTTGAAACTTACCGGAGCATTCGACGTTACAGGAACGGAGTTGGCAACCAGATAACCGTCATCGAATATCTGCGAAGCAGGAACGCTCAACTGTATATCCGAAGCGTCGCCCGTGTTCGAAGCGTTGTATGGCGAATAGAAGTAGAGAGGCTTGCCGGTCTCGTTCACCTCGCAACTGCCGTTCAGAACATTGTTGCCCTGTGTGGTTGTGCCGATGTTCAACGAAGTACCCGCAAATACGCCTGCAACCGACAAATCGCCGTTGGATACATATGTAGGAGTCAAATCGGTACGGGTCTCACCCTTGAAACTGTCGCTGAACGAAGGCAGCACGCGGAATGCGTTTTCATACTCCTGCTGCTTACCGCAACCGTCGAACGTAAACACGGCATTCTTCGTCAAATAGGATGTACCCGCGTGAGTTGCACGGTTGATACGCTGGTAGGTCGTACCGTCGCAGTTACCCGTCGTAAGGTTGTGAGCCGCACGCAGACGGAAGAAGAAGTAACCGCTCTCCATAGCCTCAGGGAAGTTGCATACAATCTCCTGATTGACATCGCTACCGCCCTTGATGCCTGCAAAGCCTGTGGAGTAGTCGATAGTACCCTTCCAATAGCCGGATGGAGTTTTCGCACTACCCATAGGAATACCGTCATCATATTTGGAAGCATCTATCTTGTTAGGCACTTCGACACTTGTCGGGTTGTAAACCTTCCAGTCGAGCGAATTGTAGAACTCGCGCTTCTCAACATCGTCGAACAGCAGGATGTTCTTGTTGGCGAACTTGTACTCGTCCTGCGTACACTGAGCCCACTCGAAGTAGAAGTACTTAGGACCTGCATCGGTCTCCTTGAAGGTAAATGCAGCACGCACGTTGGTACTTGCCGACACCTTGTGAACAGGCAGCGTCCAAATCCAGAAATCGCCCTCGTACATACCTACGACCTTCGGAGCAGACGAGGTTACAACCAAACCGCAACCGCCGTTACCGTCGGAATCGGTACGGGTCTTGACCAAAGAGTTGTTGGTACCGCAGATGAACTGCACGTGAGCCGACGAAGCCGACGATTCAGGGATGGTAGGAACCTCTTCCTCTTCGGAAGCCTCTTTATACACACCGCTCTCATTCGAGAGAATGATTGCATTGGTCATCCAATAGTTACCTTTGAGATTCGATGCTTTGAGGTCGGTATAGTTGAAGTTTACAGGCAGACCCAAAACATCCGAACCGATTTGAATCAGCGAGAAAATCTGGTCGGTCTCGCCGTCGTACTCCTCAACGAGAATATCGTCGATACGGTAAGCATCGTTGGAGGTATTCTGGAAACGGAAGTAGAGGATGTTCGACACACCCGGCACAATCGAGAATTTCGCTCTCGACAAAGCCCAACCGTTCACGCTTTCGGAAACGAAACGGTCGTATGCAATCGAACCGTCGTTCTCCTCGTTGGCATCGACAGTCCAATTCACGCCGTCCTTCGAAATCCACAATTTGAGGTCTTTCGAACGATATTTACCGTCGTCGTTCTTCGCAGCGAAGAAGAATTGGAAATCGCTCTTGCCCTGATTGTTGAAGACGCGGATATCAAAATAACTCTTACCGTCGAGCAGGATGTTGGCACCGCCCGAAGCAGGTATTTCGTTGCTTGCGGTCAGAATGGTGTACTCCTCCGAAGCGTTGCTGTCCGAAACGTATGCGCCCTCCGAGCCTGCATACGAGAACGGACGACCCGTTGCATCGCCTGATACGGCGACACCTTCGTAGGTTCTCACGTTCTTGCCGTCGGAGGCACGAGTCTCCGAGAACGGATAGAATTTGATGACTACATCTTCGCCATCCACCTTACCGAAACCGTCTTTGAGGAAGGTGAGCAACGAACTTACGTCCGAACTCAACGCACCCTTTTGGCTGATTGGCACTGCATACTCCAAGCCCGACGAGAATTTGAATTTCAGAGTAACGTTTTGCGTATCGCCTCTGTTCTCGGTCAGTTTGATGTAAACGTTGGTAATCTGGTCGTCGGTCTTAACAACGTCCGAAGTAGGACCACCGACAACACGTTTGGCATCCTCAAAACTTACATCGGCAGAGAGCGACAAACGCAACCAATCGCAATCCTCCGGAACGGAAATAGTCCAGAAAGTGTTGGATTGCACTTTCAAGTAAGGTACCGTACCCGTCATACCGACACCCAACTTGTTCAGCACGAGTGTCTCCGGATTCGTAGGATTCCACTTCGCCTCACCCGTCGAATAACTTATATTGAACGTGAAAGGCTGGTCAAGCCAGTTGTACGGCTCGACATCGTCTTTGGAACATGCACTGAAACCGAGCATTACCACGACAGCGACGAACGCACAACGCAGAAATTGTTTGAAAGTTTTCATATTCTTAGGTTATTTAGTTTAATCTAATTTGTAAATAGGTGTCGCACCACTTGCAAACGGCTTCGGACGATTCATCGTCTCACGATACTGATTGCCGAAGCGGTCGGTATAGACGATTGTCAGCGTCGAAGTCTTGCTCTTGGCAATATACTTGAACAAATGGTTGTACGAAGAGCGGCTCCACGATGACGACGAAATCTTTTGATTCAGATTGTATCGATAGACATCAAAAGTAACCGCAGCCAACGGGTCGCGATAACCCTGTATAGGATTGGCTGTACCCTTGCCGTCGTTTACCGTAGTGGTAATGTCGGTCGTAACGCCGTTCTCGATAACCTTGACGCTGCAAGTACCGTAGCCTGCGAAGTTGCCCTTCTCGAAGCCCCATACGTTAATCCAAACAGTGTTCTCCTCCTCTTCCAAACCATACGATTTGGCTGTTGCCGTCAATTTGGCAGGACCCGAAGAGGATGAATTGTCGATACCCGTCGTGGTAATTGCCTTGATGAAGCCCGACGCACTATTGTTGTAGTACGCAGCAACCTCGTTCATGTCATAGGTCTTGAACTGCTTGGTATCGGCAACCGTCTGCTTGTTGAAGCCTATCGCCTTGTAGTGCCACTGACGCGCGGTACCTTGAACGTTATAGACCATATAACCCGCAGGCGCACCGTCCGAACAGAGGCAGAGATTACCAGAAGGACCTGTTACGCTGCTTGCACCTGCACCCGAACCGCGGCTGGTGTTCCACCATATACCGCAGGTCGCACCGATGTTGTGTTCGTACATATTGCTGCCGTGGTTGTAAATAGGACGCATACGGTTTACGTGCGTATGACCGCTGACGAACTCGACCTCAGTATAACCGTCGAACAGGCTGATAAACTCTTCGCGCTGTGTCAGGTTGGTCGAAAATTCGTAGTTGATACCACCCGATGCATCGCCGAGCGGAATGTGGAAACCTACCAAAATCGGAGTCGATTTATCGACATACGACAAATCCTTCTTAACCCACTCGATAACATCGGGACGGAAACCTGCATGGTAGTTGCGGTCTCCCATCTTATCGTCATCGTAGGCGGCCGCAGCCGAGCCGGACGAGTAGGTATTTTCGTAGTTGATGTCGTCAATCAGGATGTAGTGCACCTTACCGATGTTCATCGAACGATGCGTAGGACCCAAAACATTGCGGAAGGCAGCCGAAGCCTCCAAATCCTTTGCCCAATATCCGTCGGTATTGTAATCGTAATTGCTCTTGGTTTCCCAACCTGCATGGCCGTTGTTGTCGTGGTTACCCATAGTGGACCAGAATTGGCAAGGCAGACCGGAGATTTGAGCAGTTGCGCTCTCCAAAGCCTGAGTGGTTCCTGCCGTAATATCGCCCCAATACTTATACCAATAGATATCCCAAGCGAAATCGCCGAGGTTGAAGCAGTAAACGCTGCTCTTACCTTTGTAATTCGTAATCACGTCATTGACGAATCCGTCTGCGAACTGCGTCAAATCCAACGGATAGAGATTGCGGTTGGAAAGGTGAATATCCGTGGCAATCAGTATGGTGTGATTGGTATTGTCGTTCTTGACCAACTCGAAGTGGTGTTGCTCGCGCGAAGTCGGAGTCGCACTATCGGTCTTTGCCCAGAATTGAGGCAGAGCCTTGTTGGTCTTCACGTCGTAACCCGAAGGCAGCACGATGTAAACCACGCCGTAACGCTTGTCCGATTCGAGATAGTACTTACCGCCATTGGCAGTTTTCGTGAAATTGACACCATCCGTAACCAGCACACCGTCCACACCCTTTTGGTCGCAATATACCATACCGCGCAACGTCGATTTGCCGTCATCCGGCACACTCGGGTTGAACGAGCGGAACGTCAATACCCAAGCACCGAGTTTTTGGCTTTTGGCATCGCGTTTAATCGTAAACGTGTACTCGATGTTCGAGGTCATCGGCTCGCTCGGCACAAGGAACTTGAAGGTATTTGCACCAACGCTCGTAATTTGGCAATCGTAACTCTTGCCACCGCCTTCCAAGGTCAGTACGTCGGTCGTCTCGGCACCTGCGGCAATAAAGACTGCCTCCGTACCCAATGTCAGCAGACGCGACTGCAAACCTTGAATATCGGTTATAAACGATTGAGGTGTGGGATCATCGCCACCTTCCGATTTGGTGCAGCCCGTAAAACTTACGAGCGTTGCACCAAAAACGGACAGAACGACAAGAAATGATTTTATAAAACCTTTCATTTCAAATTCTCCTTATAAACTAACTCCAAATTATTCGCCATCGGCAGCAGCGACACCCTTCTGATTGATTGTAATCGTGAAGTAGTTGTCGATATTGCTCTTCTGATATACCAATATGGTAGCCATACGGGATTCGGTCGAGAAGTTCTCATCGACGTTGAAGCGCAGGATGTAAGGGTTGTTGTCGCCCTCTACAACATGTATCCACGGCAAAGTATATTCGTCTGGATATTCAACCGTCTGATCCCAGAAGACATTGGCATTGATGGCGATGGTACGCTCGGCAGTGTCGTTCGCCTCCATGTTGATAATCGACTGGAACGAAGCGACCAGACTCAAACGCACCGAGGTTGCACCTGCCTGTGCGACTTTGATAGTCTTGATGATTTTTTTGCCCTTCTTCGTAACGATATTTACGTTGGCATGACGAGTTTCGCCCTCAACAGTATTGGCATCGAAACGAAGCGTGAAACGACCATCTCCGCAACCCTCCATAGGCCAAGAGTGAATCCACTCCTCGTTCGGCATGAAGCAGGACGATGTATCGAATTGGATAGTCCAATCTTTATAGGTTGTGAAGAAATCGTAGGTGATGACATTGGCAAATGTCTCGCCAATCATACCCTTGGTATCGACTTCTAGAGACTCGCTCGTATTCGCGCCTTTGAATATGGCATAGGCACCTTTGATTTCGTCGCGATACGGCGAATAGAGGTCGTCGGAATCGTCGCAACCGGTAAAGCATGCTGCCACGACAGCAAGCGACAATACCATGGTTGCAGCCTTCAAATATCTGAATGTATTTTTCATAACTCTTACTTGTGTTTACTGGATTAACGAATCTCCTTGATAAGACCGGCCTCGCTCCACCAAACCGGTGTCAGCATATCGTCAGCACCATCATAATAGGTCTCGCTCAAATAGCGGAGCAGATTTTGATAGTTGGCATCGTTGGTCGTCTTCGTACGGTTCGGATAAACCAAACGGTAAGGCAGAATGTGGTTGTTGTACGTACCGTCCAAGATGGTCATTTCAGGATAACCCGTACGACGGTAATCGCACCAACCCTCCAAACCTACACGGAAGTTGGCAATATACTTCTGCTCCAAGATACATTTCAAAGGATTGCTCATATCGAACGGAACGATATTGGTATAGAAATCCTCGATTGCAGGATTGCTCAATACAGGCATCAAAGTCTGACGCTCCGATACCACACCGGCCTGCTTGTTGGCCTCCGATGTATATATAGGCAATTCGAGCGGCGTATCATCGTCGTAGTTGGCAGTGTTGCATGCGTAGAAGTTACGATACTTAGGCTGCGCGGTAATATCGATGAAACGACCGTCGTAGCCCAACACTTCGCAATAGATGTAACGCCAGAATTTGCAAGATTCGCGGATACCCGTATTGTAGAGGTCGCGGATGATGTTCTCCGACGTGGTGATATTTTTCCAATCGTCGTCCATATTTGCGTATGCTTCGGCTTTGAGGAAATAGACCTCGTCGCAGTTCATGAACGAGTAAGGCAGTTTGTAGTTGTTCATGGTCTGGAAGTTCATGACCGTATAACCTGCCGACTGCATATCGTCACCTGGAATACCCGAAGGGATACCTATCCAACCGTAACTTGCCGAATAAGGCATAAACCATACATAGACGCGAGGGTCTCCACCGCGAGCGCCGAGCGCCTGAGGTTTCATCAAACCGTACATATGCTCCGTGAAACGGTGACCTGCCAACGTTGCCTCGGTGTAACCACCCCATCCGTTCTGGAAAGGAGCCTCACCCGTAAAATAAACGGCAGCATTGTCGGTATATTCGGTCATGACAGGGTACGAAGCAGGATTCTCGATAATGCGCTTAACTTTGGTAACCACCGATTCGCCCCATGCTATCTCCATCTTGTCGTCGCGTTTGGACAGACGCATCAGAAGACGCAGCATCAATGAGTTGCTGAATTTCTGCCATTTCTTGATGTCGCCATAATAGAGTTTGTCCTTCATGGTATCCTCCAAGTTCGACGACTCCTTGTACAGTTCGTTGGCCTTTTCGAGGTCGAGAATCAGTTGGGTATAGATGGTCTTCTCATCGTCGAACACCGGCTTGTTGTTGCCTTCGCGAATCTGGAATGCCTCCGTAAACGGAATCGGGCCGAATGTCGCTGTGAGCATATCGATATACATTGCACGCAGAGTCAGTGCAACTGCCTGATAGTTCTTCATCTCCGCCTTAACGGCTACAGCGTACATGTGGTCGGCATTGGCAGACCAACGAGCGAAGTTGTTCCAGCAGTTCTCGATATAACTCGGAGCGATATAGTAACGGCTGATAACCTCGTTCGACGACGATGTTATACAGGTGTACTGCATCAACTCGGCATACGTATCATAGAAACGCTGCTGGCAGTTGATTGCACCGCTGCAGATAAGTTCGTCCATCAAAGCCGACGGCGGAACCTCGCCAACCGGAATCTGATTCGGACTCTCATTGTACTCTTCGAGCGTTCTGCAAGAGAATGCTACCAAGAGGACAGATGCTGTGATGATATATTTTATTGCTTTCATATATACTTATATTTATTATTAGAAGCCCAATTTAAGAGTGAATCCGTATGTACGAGTCATAGGATAAGCACCTGTCTCGATACCGCGGCTGATGGATGCCGAGTTGAAGGTTGCAGCCTCAGGGTCATACTGCGGGAAGTCGGTTACGCAGAATACGTTGGTTACGAACAGACCGATGGAGAGACTGCGCAACCAGCCGATTTTCTGAATGGCCTTCTTGCCGAGCGAGTAATCGAGGCTGATTTGTTTGAGTTTGAGGAACGATGTATCGAAGGTGTTGGTCTCCGAGTTCTTACGAGTATATACGTAATCCTGATAGTAGAGAGCAGCACTCTGGGTAATCGTCGTGTTCTTGGTGTAGATACCGTCTGCCGATACGTTTACGCCGTCGTGTACCAAACCGTCGTAACGACCGTACAACGTCTCTTTGGTCTTACCGGCAGCAGCCAATACCGCATGAGTCAGCGAGTAGCACTTGCCACCGTACTGATAGGTGAACTGCAAGCCCAAACGCAGGTTCTTGTATTTGAACGAGGTGCTGAAACCGCCCTTCCAATCAGGATATATCGAACCGAAATCCTGCAAGTTGGATGTATCGAGTTGCGGATAACCGTTGGAATCCACAATCACCTTGCCCGAGCAATCTACCTGACGACCGTCGGCATCGATGTAGTATGCACCCTGAGGAGCACGCTTGTAACCGTAACCGAAGATACGGCCGAGTTCGGTACCGTTAGGATACATCTTCGAGCCCTTCGGATAAGCATAGATGAAGACGTTGTTACCCGAAGTAAACGCCGTATTCAACTGATACAAATCGACACCCGGAGCAAGTTCGATAAGGCGGTTCCAGTTCTTCGACCAGTTGAAGTTGAAATCCCATGTAAAGTTGCGTACCTGAACGAGTTTTGCGCCCAACGAAATCTCGACACCGTGGTTATTAACCTCACCTGCGTTGATTCGCTTGTAGGTTGCACCCGTAATCTGGTCGGTAGGCACGTCCAAAATCTGGTTGGTGGTCTTACTGTCGTAGTAAGCAACATCCAACGACAAACGCTTCTTGAACAGGTGAGCCTCCAAACCGATTTCCCACGATTCGGTGTTCTCCGGTTTCAGATTAGGATTGGCTAACGTACCAGGCAATACAACCGACGAGTTGTAAGAGGAGTTGGTATAGTAATCGACGATACGGTATGCACCGGTATCGTTACCCACGTTAGCCCACGATCCGCGAATCTTCAACATATCCAACCATCTCGAATCGCGCAAACCGGGAATTGCCTGATCGAGCAGAACGCTGGCGCTGACCGAAGGATAGAAATAGGAGTTGTTGCCCTTCGGAAGAGCCGACGACCAGTCGTTACGAGCAGTGAAATCGATGAAATAGGTATCGTTGTAGTTGAACGAGAGCATACCGTACAACGAGTTAATCATCTTTTCGGTCAAAGTCGAACTTACCTTCGGACGGTCAACCGAGTTGGACATCATGAATTTGTTCGGAATAGCGAGTTTCTCGGCAGTCAGAGTGGTGTTGCGATAGTTGTACACCATATTGTTACCACCAAAGTTCACGCTGAGGAAGAAGCGGTTGAATTGATGTTTATACGAGAGCAGGAAGTCGCTGTTCACCTCATAACGGTAGATATTCTGAGTACGATACCAGCCCTGCGCATAGTTGTTTGCATACTGCGGTTTGCGCGATGTACGATAGTCGCTGAACATATCCAAACCCGAACGAACGAACAGGCTCAAATCCTTCGTAATGTCGAAGGTAACCTGCATGTTACCATAGAGACGGTCACGGGTCTGCGTATTGATATAGTCATAAGCCAACCAGTAAACGTTATCGCGACGCGACGAACCATTGTTGGTAATCAACGAGTTCAAGTTGGCAGCCTCGCTTGTCTCCTTGTTGGCGTAAGCCTCTTGGATACGGCCGCTTCTGTACTCGTCGTAGTACGATTCGATGGATACGTTAGGGTGGTTACCCATCAACTGATAAACCGGCGAAGCGACGTTATAACCCGTTGTAGGGAGGTTGTCGGACTTCTTGCGGTAGTAGTTGATCTTCGCACTGAACTTGACTACCTTGTTTAATTTGGAGTTGATACTGAAACTTGCCGACTCCTGATTGTAACCCATGTTCGGAACAATCCAGTTGTTGCGGGCATCTTGGAACGAAGCACGCACCGAAGTACCCTTACCGTTGTTACCGCTGACAGAGATGGAGTTCTTGTAAGTCATACCCGTTCTGTAGAAGCCCTTGTAGTAATCTTGTGCCTCGAAAGGATAGAGCGTGTACAAATCCTTTTGTGCCGAGAGGTAACCGTTGGCTTTCGATGCCTCGATTGCAGTTCTGCGACGACCATCGTATGCAAACCAAGCCTCTTTCAGTTTCTCGAAGTCGAGGGACTTGTAGAGGTATGTAAGGTCTGTACGACCATAATACGGCGAATCAGGATCTGTCTCGCGGAAGCCGAAGTCGGTACCGTGTTTAGGACCCCAAGCGTTCAACGACCAGCTGCGGTCGGCGAGTTTCGAATCGCCCGAATAGACATCCCATGCCGAATAGTACTCCTGCGGAGATACCTGCTGACCGATGTTGGAGTTGAAATACTTTGTCGTCAGCGAAGCCGAACCCGAACCGTACTCGGTCTGGAAGTCAGGCCAATACGAAGCGTTCTCGGCAACAATCGACAACGAATAGGTTACGCCAATACCCTTGTTCTTTTGACCGCTCTTGGTGGTAATGATGACAGCACCGTTCTGCGCACGCGAACCGTACAACGCAGTTGCGGCAGGACCTTTAAGGACCGAAACCGATGCGATATCGTCAGGGTTCAAATCGCCGATACCGTTACCGTAGTCGATAGGCGCATCCGCACTTTCGTTATCTCCACCGGTTGCGGTGTTATCGCTTCCCAACGGCACACCATCGACAACGAACAGAGCCTCGTTGTTGTCGTGCGACAGCGAACTCTCACCACGCAACGTTACACGCACCGAACCCGAAGGACCCGTTGCGGCAGACTCGAACGACATACCGGCAACCTTACCGTTCATACCGTCCAGCCAGTTACCCGACACGGTCTTTGCGATATCGTCGCCCGACACCTTCGAAACGGCATAACCCAGCGATTTCTCGGCACGGGTAATACCGAGAGCCGTAACGACGACCTCTTCGATTTTCTGTGCCTTTTCCTTCATCACAACATCCAAAACGGTACGGGCGCCGACCGGAATGGACTGCTCTTCATAACCGACATACGAGAATTCCAGAACAGGATCCGTTACGCCGGCAACATTGATTGTGTAAGTACCGTCGAGATTCGACAGAGTGGCACGCGAATCCATACCTTTAACGGAAACCGTTACGCCAATCATCGGACCTCGTGCATCGGTAACTTTACCGGTCACGTTCTTTGCCTTCTGGGCATAAGCCGTTGCCGGACTAAACAATGCGCAACAAACTACTGCCGAAATCATTACAATCGACATAGTCACCTTGCGAACACCGTTTGAAGCAAGAAGTAGATCTTTTTTCATAGGTTATTTATTAAGTTTTATTAAAAATTGGTTGCTTAAATTCATACAAAAATAAAAAAGTTTTTCGAATCGGACAACAAATCGGGATATTTTTTTGCACCATTTTTCGGTTTTTCGGGACAAATTCGCAGTTTTGTGCGCCAAACCCGACCGTAACCGACAAAAAAAAAGAGACGAACGCTGTTGTGCGACCGTCTCTCCGTATGGATTCTTCGGGCTTGTCCGACTGCTTCGTCTGCCGGATTTACGCGGAGCATTCGGACAACTCCGACCATTCGGCAAACCGACGTTTTCGTTACTCTTTTTGCCGCTCCCGTTTCTCCTGTTTTGCCTCTTTTTTCTGCTGCTTTTCCCGCCCTTTTTCCATCTGTTTCTCCCACCGTTCCAACTTTTGCGGCTTCTCCGAAACATTGCCCTGAACGGTTATCAGATGCACCCCGTCGGCAGAGTTGGAATTGACGCGAACAACGCGATGAAAGACACCCTCCTCCATCTTGCGAGACTCGCAAATTATGCGTATCGTGCCGCTCTCTTTTGGAGCGACAGGCTTGCGCGAAAAGTCCGCTTTAAGACATGAACACGATGTCGTTATGCTCAATATCACCAATGGTGCCGAGCCTTCGTTCACAAACCCTACCTCGCGCACCAAATCCTTGTCCTGCCGCGATATTGCGCCGAAATCGCACGTTGCGTCGGGTATCAACAACAACGCCCCTTCGGGTGCCTGCGCCAAAGAGACACGCGATACAAAAAGCGACAAAAACGACATTAAAAATATAACTGCAAATCTGTTCATCTTATGCACGACAGCCTCCGAAATCCGCTGTCCCGAGCAACAAAAATACAACATTTCGCCGAATCCGCAAACAGGCAACGGGCAGAACGGCACGATCGGCACGTACCGAAGAGTTTAAGAGGGTTAAAAGGTTTCAGGGTAGAAACTCTGAAACTCGTATATCCGCCTCCTGCCCGTCATTCTCTTTCGGAGCGCAGCACAGTGAAGAATCTCGGGCAGAAAACAAAGGGTGCAGGACAGAAAACTGTGCATTCGTCCACAACAGATTCTTCGCTGTCGCTCAGAATGACGGAAGGGGTTGTGCGTATGACGGGAACTTATCACGTGCGGCTTATATAGGAGTTCTGGGAGTTCTAAGAGAACTAAGATACGCAGCAATATCTTATATTCTATTTCATCTACCCTTAAACTCTTAAACCACTGAAGCCTCTTAAACTCTGCTGTTTATAAGCGTTTCCTGCCCTCGTAGAACTCTTAGTTCTCTTAGATCTCTTAGAAACGGCGATTGCTTTTGTCTTGGGAGCAAGAGTATTTGCAGATGATTTTTGAGATGTTTTCGTTTGGCGAGTAAGGCGCATGGTTGTAACTATGTAACACGCGAGGCAAGCGAAAACAGCCAAAAAAGGGCAGCAAAGACCGAAACTCCCAAGACAAAAACAATCACATGGCAAGCAACGACCTCGCCGTTATACCCGAAAGCGTAACGCAGAATTTGCCCTTTTACAACACTCCACGTTTCTTTGCGGAAAA
>CALYVN010000038.1 GCA_945494785.1 uncultured Alistipes sp. | reverse complement strand
CGCCAATGTCTATACTCAGGAATTTATCTCGCGCGGCAAAAATTGGATTCTCTTGTTGGGATATATAGTCCGCGATTTCGGCTCGTTGGCCATAGCCACTCCGTTCCTCTTCTGGTACGGCGCACAATACGGTGCCGCAATAGCCTATCTCGGCGTTTTGACGACGCATTTCATCTACTGCATCATCCTCAACCGCATATACAAATATGAATTTAATCGAAACTTATAAATGAGCGGGACTTTATTCACAATACTGCTTACCGTTTATACAGTTTTCGGTCTGCTTTTGTACGAATTGAGATGGTTCGTGTGGATAGACGAATTGGTCTCGTTGGCAATAGCAGGATATGCGTGTTATGCCATCTGGAAACATCGGGTACCGCAATACAAGCCGTTGTTGATATTGCTCGGCATAGAGGCTTTCTACCTCGCTTATTCCTTTTTGATACACTCGAACGTACAGGTTGCAATACTGAACGATTTCGTGATGCAATCCAAGCCGTACATGACATTCTTCGGACTGATGTGTCTCAAACCGCAGTTGGAGCAGAAACACATGAGTTTTATGGCGATGTCGTGCATAGTCTGCACTGCGGCAATGGGTGTGATATATTACTTCTATCCTCACAACGTCGAAGGAACGTTTTCGGGCGAACTGCTTACGGGTGCAGCATTTTCATCCACGGCAGTTCTTGTTGCGGCACTATTCTATCTCTCGTGCGAAAAAGACAATGCACTTGTACGGACTGCGACAATACTTATCATGTCCATAGGCCTGCTTGCTCCGACATCCAAGTACATGGGTTCTTTGTTGTGTTCGATATTGATAATCGCATTCGTTGCTCAACCACTGAAAGTCAATATACGCTACATTGTCTTGGGCTTTATAGTATTTGTGGCAATCGCTTGGGCTGCATGGGACGATTTCATCCTGTATTTTATGGAAGATACCGAATACAACGCACGCCCCGTGCTGTATATGCACATGCCGGATATATTGAACGATTATTTCCCGTTCGGAAGCGGCTTTGCATCATACGCCAATGCTGCATCGGGTACTTGGTATTCGCCTCTGTACGAGAAATACGGCATGGAGAATATATGGGGATTGACCGAGGGCGAGACCCTCTTTATATCCGACACCTATTATCCGACCCTCGCACAATTCGGATATGTCGGAATCGCCCTTTTCATCGCTTTTATATGGTACATTTTCGACTGCATGAACAAGGCATACGGAGAGTTGCACGACATAAAGCGATACAAAGTTGCGCTAATTATCGTATCGTTCGTGTTGATAGAGGCTACATCGAGTTCCTTCATCAACGAGCGTTGCATTACGGCCATGATGATTCTCGTTATGTCGTTGTACAAATACCAGCCTAAACGGCAGGTACATATCGACATGTTCGGTCTCAAATACATCCAATTCGACAAACCGCAGACACAGCCAAAACCCAACAACGATGAACATACTGATAATTAACCCGTTATTGTATACGCCCAAGGCAAAAGGTGCGCCCGTACACAAATTATCGACCATAAAGCATACCATGATTTACAACTATGCTTTGGGATTTACCCAACTCGGACACAGGGTAACGATAATCGCAAGCGACGAGTACCGCCCGACGCAACCGGAGCAATACGAAGTCGAAATGGTTTTTCTGCCCAATATCGCCAAAAAGGCGATTCAACGTTGGCCGAACGGCTTTCCGATTCTCGGCGGATTGTGGTCTTATGTGCGCCGCAACCGCAACAAATACGATTTAATCATCGCATCGGAGACATTCACGCAACAGGCTTTCGTTGCAGCCATGCTTGCTCCCGCAAAGAGCGTCATTTGGCAGGAGATGCACCATCATTCGCCACATCTGCACGGCATTCCGTCGCGTATATGGCACGGTATCGTAGTGAAACATATGTTCTCCGGCAAAGTAAAATTTGTCGCACGTTCGCAAGCCGCCAAAGCCTTTATTGCCCGATACAGCAAAAATGTATCGGATATAATCATCGACCATGGTGTCAATATCGACAACTTCTCGACCGTTACGCAGAAACGCAAACAATTCGTTGTCGTGGCCAACTTGTTCGACTACAAACGGGTCGATGAGATTATAGACAAATTCGCCAAGTTCATCGCCAAATACGACAACACCTACAAACTTTATTTGGCAGGCGACGGCGAGATGCGCCAGAAATTGGAACAACAGGTCGGCGAACTCGGCATTGCGGAGAATGTGGTATTTTGCGGTTTCCTGTCGCACCAAGACCTGTCGCGCATTGTGGGCGAATCGCAAGCGTCATTGGTACGCACGGTAAAGGATTTGAATATGGTCTCGATACCCGAGACACTCGCCTGTGCCACCCCGATTTTGACTAACACGACCCCTTTGCTCGCCAATTACATAGCCGAAACGGGCATGGGAATTGCAAAACCGGATTGGAACGAAGACGACATTCAGACAATGGTTGCGAACAATGCGGAATTCGTGGACAACTGCATAAAACACCACTACGAACTGTCGAGCAAATATCGCGCTGAGTTGATGATAAAAATTTTCAACGACAACAATGAAAATTCTGCTGATAAATAATTTCCACTATCGCAAGGGAGGGTCGGAGGCCGTATATTTCAATATGGCTCGGATGTTGGCGCACCATGGCCACGAGGTACTGTTTTTCAGTTGCACCGACAGCCGCAACGAGTCTTGCGGACAAAGCGGTTATTTTATCAGGTCCAATGCGTCATTGCCGCAAATCGAGGGCGCGATTCGCTATTTCTACAACCGCGAAGCAAAGCGCAACCTCGAACGGTTGATAGCCGACGAGCGACCCGACATTGCGCATGTACATCTGTTTTGGGGCGGAATCTCGCCCGCCATATTCGGCGTACTGCGTAAACACCGCATACCGCTCGTACATACGGCTCACGACTATCGGATGGTCTGCCCCGCCTACACCTTCCGCACGCCCGACGGGCGGATATGCGAACAGTGCCGAGGCAGGCACTTCTATCACTGCACCCTCAACCGTTGTGCAAAAGGCTCGGTGACAAAGAGTCTGCTGATGAGTGCCGAGATGTATTTCCGCAACGTATTTTTCAACCCCGTGCGCAATATCGACGGTTTTGTGTTCGTCAGCCGTTTCGCTCACGAAAAGCATCTGGAATATATGCCGGCATTCGGCGGCGCAAAATATATCGTGGCCTACAACTCCATCCCGCCGTTGGAGGAGCAGTTTGTAAGCAGCAAGCGAGGCGGATATTTTCTGTTTTTCGGTCGCTTGTCGCACGAAAAGGGTGTGGCAACGCTTATCGACGCATTTTTGGCAAAGCCCGATGCCCGACTGAAAATCGTCGGTACGGGACCGGAAGAGGATGTCCTCAAAGCGCAAGTGGAGCAAGCCCGAGCGCACAACATAGAGTTTCTCGGCTATCGCAACGGCGATGCGCTCAAAGAGACCATCCGCGATGCCGCATTCGTCGTCGTACCTTCGGAGTGGTACGAGAACAACCCCATGACCATCGTCGAGGCTTACTCGGCAGGCGTACCCGTCATCGGCGCACGCATAGGCGGCATTCCCGAGATTGTCGATGAGGGCAAAACGGGCTTTTTGTTCGATTCAGGCAATGCCGACGATTTGGGCAGACGCATCGCCGAGGCACAGGCTTTGGACGATGCCGAATATGCCGCAATGAGCCGCAATGCCAAGGCATTCGCCGACGAGAATTTCGACGAGGACAAGAATTACGAAAAAATCATCAGTTTGTACCGAGCCATATTGCAGGAGTATGAAAAATAGATTGTTGCATTTGCGTTCCGTATTGTGTTTCGCCATGATGCGTCTGCCCGTTCCGCGCACATGGCGCAAAGTATTCGTCCGCATGGGCGGTGTACGACTGACAGGCCGCACATATTTCATCGCTTCGGATGTACAGTTCGACTCCGTATATCCTCAAAACATCATCCTGCACGACGACGTACACCTCACTGCGGGAGTAAGGCTGCTGACCCACCTTTTGGATACGCACAATCCCGACCGCGAGGATATTCATTGGGTCGAAGGACATATCGAAATCGGCGAACACGCCTTTATCGGCACCGACTCGATAATTACGGGCAATGTCAAAATAGGTCGCGGTGCGATAGTGGGTGCCGGCAGCGTCGTAACACGCGACGTACCCGATTACGAGATATGGGCAGGCAACCCTGCGCGATTCATCAAACAACGACCGTAGCGGCAAGAAATTATGGTGACAAACAGAATAAAGTGGATATCGATACTGCAAGGTTGGGCGATATTGTGGGTGGTTATCGGCCACGCACCGCTGTTGTCTGCCGACACTGCGCAGCCGCTCTATGCCGAGATTCTGTGCAAAATTGCCTATTCGTTCCACATGCCGCTGTTCGTTTTCGTTTCAGGCTATCTGTTCCGCATGACACGCATCGAGCGGCCTATACCTTACGGCAGGATGATTGCCGACAAACTCCGACGGCTCGGCATTCCGTTTGTCGTATTCACGATAATCGCCATGGCCGTCAAAAGCGTTTTCTCGGAAAATATGGCACGAGCAGCGACCTTTTCCGTCGGCGAATTTGCAAATGCCGTCATCTTCCCTGCCGACGGCCCGCTGAGCGAATTGTGGTTTGTTGCAACGCTGTTGTGGTATTTTGCCCTGCGACCGCTGTGGGAAATTCTCGACAGCAAACCGGTTGCGACAATAATAGTTCTTGCGATATTGTTCTATATGCCTGAATTTACCGAGAAAAACCTATTGTGTTATCAACAGGTAATTCATTACGCGATATTTTTCTATCTCGGAACAATCGCTCGTGGCAAAAAGATATTTGGCACTCCTTCGTTGCGATATATTGCGGCAATATGTACGGTTGCCATCGCATATCCGATTTTCGTCGGAGGGGGGATTTCTGCGGCTCTCGATATAATCATTCCCGTACTCGGAATATACATTTCGATACTTATGGCGAAGGTTGCCGACAAATATATTCCGCATATCTTGTCGTCGTTCCGCGACTACTCGTATCAGATATATTTGATGGCTATTTTCGTACAGATTGCAATAAAAATTCTGTACCGGCACGGTTTCATTCCATACTATTGGCTGGGATTTGCATTGTGCATACTGCTCGGCGTGTATTTGCCTGTCACTGTAAGCATCGTTGTAGAAAAGACGAATTGGAAATACCTAAAACTTTGCATAGGATTAAAATAACATAAATTATGGACGGATCGATAATTGTTACCTACCGTTGTCCGATGCGTTGCAAGATGTGCAACATTTGGGACAACCCGACAAAACGAGAGGAGGAGTTCAAGCCCGAATTGCTGCACAAGTTGCCGCGCATGAAGAGCGTAAACATTACGGGTGGCGAACCTTTTGTGCGCGAAGACATAGAGGATATAGTCAAAATCCTGCTGACCAAGACCGACCGCATAGTATTCTCCACAAGCGGCTATTTCTCCGACCGCATCATCGCACTCGCACGCAAATATCCGCAACTCGGTTTCCGCATCAGCATCGAGGGACTTTCGTGCAAGAACGACGAACTGCGCGGGCGCAGCGGAGGTTTCGACAAGGGTCTGCGCACGCTGCTCGAATTGCGCCGCATGGGTATAAAGGATATAGGTTTCGGCATTACGGTTTCCAACAACAACTCGGCGGACATGCTCGATTTGTACGAACTCAACCGCAACCTGAAAATGCAGTTTGCCACAGCCTCGTTCCACAACTCGTTCTATTTTCACAAGTACGACAACAAGGTAACCAACATCGATGAGGTGTGCGGCAATTTCGACGAACTCATCCAACGGTTGATGCACGAAAGATCGCCAAAATCGTGGTTCCGCGCCTTTTTCAATCTCGGACTCATCAACTACATCAAGGGCGGCCGCCGTATGTTGCCTTGCGAAGCAGGCAGCGAGAATTTCTTCATCGACCCGCTCGGCAACGTATTGCCGTGCAACGGTATGGAGCCTTCGTGTTGGTACGAAACGATGGGCAACCTGCACGATGCAGCCTCGTTCGACGAGATTTGGAACAGCGAACAAGCCCGTTCGGTACGCGACAAGGTGGCACACTGCCCGAAGAGTTGCTGGATGATAGGCTCTGTTTCGCCCGTAATGAAAAAATATATCAAACACGTGGCACCTTGGGTCGTAAAGAACAAATTGCGTGTCATGGCAGGAGGTCGTGTCGATACTTCGTGCATACCGTTCTACCATGTCGGCAACAACGACCTGCAAGGCTTGCGCGAGGAGAAAAACGAATAGTGCCATGAAAATCGCATTTATCGGAGGACGGGACATACATCTGCTTGGCGGCATCGAGAACTATATGTTCAATCTTGCCACGCATCTTGCGGCCGACGGCCACGAGCCGATAGTCTATTGCGAAAGCGACCGCAACCATACGGAGTATGTAAACGGATTCAAGGTCGTCCACCACAAGTCGATAGGCGGACGTTTCCTGTGCAAGATTCTGCTCTCGCTCCGCTCCACGATGGATGCGTTGCGCAACGAAGAGGGTGTGGAGTATTTCCACTACAACGCTTGGCCGCCTTCGGTTTGGTCGTGGATTCCGCGCATGTTCGGCCGCAAGGCTCTGTTGCAGGGACACGGTTTCGAGTGGAAACGCACCAAGTACAGCCCCGTGCAACGACGCATCATGCACTTTATGGAGTGGCTGACGGCAAAAATGCACGGCAACATCATTGTCGTAAGCGACGAACAGCGCGACTACTTTGCCGCCCACTACAATCGCCGTTGCGTAACCGTTCCGACAGCCATATCGCTCCCCGACCCGTCCGAACGGGACAGCGACATACTCGACCGTTACGGCTTGGAAAAGGCGGGTTATTTCCTCTATCTCGGCCGCTTGGTACAGGACAAAAATCCCGACTATCTCATTCGGGCTTATAAGGCCTCTGGTATCGTCGGCAAAAAACTCGTCATTGCCGGCAGCAACGATCAACTGCCCGACTATGTCGCTTCGTTGCACGCTTTGGGCAGCGATTGCGACCGTGTGATATTCACGGGAGCGGTTTACGGCACCGACAAGAACACGCTTCTGCGCAACTGCTTCGCATTCTGCATCCCCTCCACCATCGAGGGGCTTGCAATCACTCTGTTGGAGGCCATGAGTTATGCTCGGTTGTGCATCGCCTCCGACATACCCGCCAATCGTGAGGGACTCGGCGACAACGGCATCTGGGTCAAGGCAGAAGACGAGCGCGATTTGGCAGAAAAACTGCTCGATACAACCGAAAATTATGCGTCGTTGTCGCATCTGGAAAAGGCGAATTACGAGCGCGTAAAGAGACATTTTACTTGGGATAGAATATCGGCTCGATATGCCGATTATCTGAAATCGCTATGAATATGAACCCGACAAACGACCTTACCGAAAACCGGCTCTTTCTGCTGTTGCGGCTCGCTTTGTGGCAACGCAACGAGGAGACGACATTGTTCGACGGAATCACGCCGGCGGAATGGAACGACATCTATGCCCTTGCATTGGCACAGGGGGTATTCGCCATAGCCTTCGACGGAGCATGTATGTTGCCGAAAGAGTTGCAGCCCGATTTGGATTGCAAAATACAGTGGGGATATAACGTGAAACATATCGAGAAGGGGTTTGCCCATCAGTCGGGTGTTGCATCGACCATCGTCCGACTGTTTGCCGACAACGACATCCGCACGATGATAATGAAGGGTATCAGCATTGCCGGCTACTACCCCATACCTGCCCACCGTCAATTCGGCGATGTCGATATATATCTGATGGGCGACTATGCCAAAGGCAATGCGCTGATTGCAGCCAAAGGTGCGCGCATCCGCTACGACTATTTCGTCCACTCCGAATTTGTGGTAAACGGCATCAACATCGAAAACCACGAGACATTCGTCAATGCCCGCGTAAACCGTACGGGCGCATACGTCGAAAAGGAGTTGGAGCAGATGGTTGCAGACGTGCGACCTCATCCGCTCATCGACAAGGCCTATGCACCGTCGCCCGAATTCAATGCGTTGTTTTTGACCCGCCATGCCACTTGGCACTATGCCCGCGAGTGCATACGGTTGCGCGATTTGTGCGATTGGGCTGTATTCCTGCACCACGAAGCGGACAATATGGACATCGACCGCGTCATGCGCAATCTGCGAGAGAGCGACTTGGAGCGTTATGCCTCAATCGTAACCGAAATCTGCCGCAAATATCTGGGATTGGACAAACAACTGCCGTTCTCTGCCGAATATCACGACCTTGCCGAGCAGGTAAAGAACGACATACTGACCTTCGAGACGCCCGACAAACTCCGGCATCTCGGCATCGTAAGCGTATTTATGCACAAGATTCGCAACCGCATAGGTCGCAAATGGTGTTACGACTTGGTCGTTCCCGACAGTTTTTGGGGCAATATATTCTACTCCCTGCGCACCTATCTGTCAAGACCTTTGGAGATATTCCGAGCGCACATCTGACCCGTTACAGCCGTTCGAGCAATCGGGCGACAGAGGGAATGCGCAATACGGGCAGCAGAGCATGCGCCGGAAGCAGTCGGCACAATGCCACCTCGATTTTCGTCAGCACACCGGGGATACATTTGCGTCGGTTGCGGAACATCGCCCGCAGTCCGCAACGCGCCACCTCGTCGGCAGACATCATCACACCCGCCCTGCGCAATCGGCGACGCATCGTATCGCTCAAATCGTAGAGCGGCGTATCGACAGCACCGGGGAATACGGTCGTAACTCCTACACCGCAATCGCGAAACTCATACCACAACGACTGCCCGAAATTGCCGAGCAGAGCCTTCGTCGAGCCGTACAGCGACATGGTCGGATAGGGCGTCCACTTGGTCATCGACGACATTATCAATATGTTGCCCGACCCTCGTGCGCACATGTCGGCACCGAACAATCGGCACAACTTCATCGGCGTTGTACAATGAATGGCCGTTATGCGCTCTATCGCATCGGGTGCGGTATGCGCCAATTTGCCGAAATGCAGAATGCCGGCATTGCTGATTAAAATATCGACCTCCGCATTCTGCTCCCTGCATTGCGCATATATCCGTTCGGCGGCATCCTCCTTCACGAGGTCGGCATACAAGGCCAACGCCTCGACACCGAAATCGCGCCGAATGGCAGCAGCAACCGCTTCGTTATCCTCTGCACGATTGCTGACGATTATGACATTGCGGCCTCGTTCGGCCAACTGACGGGCGTATGCAAGTCCTATTCCGGACGAAGAGCCTGTAATTAGTGCATATTTCATATTCCGCAATCAACCGCATCCGTCGGATGTGCAACGATGCAACCGCCCGAATGCGGGTACGATTATGCAAAGATAACCGATTTGCGGCAAAGCGCACAACAAATCGAAATTTTTGATAATTTCGCCCCCGAAAAATCATAACAATTACCGCTATGTCGCCTGTAATACGAGGAATCCTCACCATACTGCTGCTCACCTGCTCCAATGTCTTCATGACCTTGGCATGGTACGGGCAGGTATTTTTCAAGAGCAAAATCGAGCGTCTCGGCCTCTTTGCCGTAATCTTTTTGAGTTGGCTCGTGGCATTTGCCGAATACTGTTTCATGGTACCCGCCAATCGCAGCGGAAGTGCCGAATTCGGAGGTCCGTTCTCAATTTGGGAACTCAAAGTGATTCAGGAGGCTGTATCGCTGACGGTCTTTACCGTGGTCGTATTGGTCATCATGCGCAACGAGACCCTGCGTTGGAATCATGCCGTAGGGTTTGTGCTGCTGGTTCTCGCCGTATTCTTTATTTTCAAAAAATAAGGCGCAAATATACCTCATTCGGCAATCCGTATCCGCAAGGGTACGGATTTTGCATTTGTTCTCCATACAACCAAAACACAATACGCCATGAACACGAAATGTTACAACAAACACAGTTGCTCCACCGAAGCGCGGACAGAAGATGCCAAACGCGCTTTGCGGGAAGGTGCGCAGAAAACGGCAGAGGGCATACGCGAAAGTGCGGAGGCCGCCAAAGATTTTGCGAAAGCGGGCATAAAGCAGACGGCAGACCATATAGAGGAGGTCGGTACCAAACTCAAAGACTCCATTAAACAAAGCGTCGAAAAGAGTTCGGACAAGGTGCGTCAAAGCATAGCCGATGCAGCCGACCGCGTCAAAGAGATGGTCGAGAAAAAGTGATAAGTACTTCCCGCAGACGGTTGTGCCGTAACGCAGATTTTATTGCGCATTATCTTGCATCTACGCATTTTTTGCGCTATATTCGCGGTTATGGAGCGCAATCTGAACGAGATACTCAAACAATACTGGGGTTACGACACGTTTCGTCCCATGCAACGCGAAATCATCGAGTCGGTGATGAACGGTCGCGACACCCTTGCGCTTATGCCGACGGGTGGCGGCAAATCGATTACCTACCAACTCACGACACTCGCACGCGAAGGATTGTGCATTGTCGTTACACCGCTCATAGCCCTTATGAAAGACCAAGTCGATAGGCTGCGGCAACGCAACATCGCAGCCGTTGCCATCCATTCGGGTCTCTCCTCACGTCAAATCGACATCGCCCTCGACAACTGCGTATATGGCGACGTGAAATTTCTCTATCTCGCGCCCGAACGCTTGTCGTCCGAACCGTTTCGGCTGCGCGTGCAGCGCATGAACGTCTCGTTGCTGGCGGTCGATGAGGCGCACTGTATCTCGCAATGGGGCTACGACTTCCGCCCATCCTACCTGCGTATAGCCGAATTGCGCCGCCTGATACCCAATGCTCCCGTACTCGCGCTTACGGCATCGGCAACGCCGCAGGTGGCCGACGACATCATGCGCCACATGCAATTCGCCGTGCCCAACATCCTGCGCAGTTCGTTCGCCCGACCCAATCTCTCCTATGCCGTGCGACATATCGACGACAAAAACGACCAACTGCTGCGCATCATAAACAACGTTGCCGGCTCGGGCATCGTCTATGTCCGCTTGCGCGAAGCGGCCGAGAAGGTTGCCTTATATTTGCAGGAACACGGCATCTCGGCAAATTTCTATCATGGCGGACTGCCGCACGCCGAGCGCAACATAAGGCAGGACGAATGGAGTTCGGGCAAAACGCGCATAATGGTTGCCACCAACGCATTCGGCATGGGTATCGACAAAGCCGACGTGCGCTTCGTCATCCACTACTCCATGTGCGATTCGCTCGAAAGTTACTATCAGGAGGCAGGTCGTGCAGGACGAGACGGACAACGCAGTTATGCCGTTCTGCTCATTTCGTCGGGCGACAGCGGACGCATAAAGCGACGCTTCGAGCAGGAGTTTCCGCAGATAGAGACCATAAAATCGATATACGAACGGCTCTGTTCGTATTTGCAGGTTGCCATAGGCGACGGTGCGCATGCCTCGTTCGTTTTCAACATCCACGATTTCTGCGTGCGCGAACACCTCTACGCCGGCACGGTCGTCAGTGCGCTCAAACTGCTGCAACAGAACGGTTATCTGACACTGACCGAGGAGTGCGACAATCCTGCCCGAATAATGTTCTGCGTCAATCGCGACGACCTCTACAAAATCCGCATCGAACGGCGCAGTTTCGATGCCATTTTGCGCACGATACTCCGGCTTTACGACGGCATCTTCACCGAGTTCCGCGCCATCGACGAGATGCAGATTGCCGCAGCAAGCGGCCACACGGAGGATGAAGTACACGAACTGCTGCGTTCGCTCTGGCGCATGCACGTCATCCGCTACATTCCTGCCAGCACCTCGCCGATGATATTTTTCGACGAGGAGCGACTCTCTGCCGACAACATCTACATCGCACCCGATACCTACACGCGCCGCAAAGAGTTGATGCTCGAACGCTTCAACAACATGCTGCTCTATGCCGACAACGAGAGCGAGTGCCGCAGCACGATGTTGGAACGATATTTCGGCGTCGAGAATCCGACACCGTGCGGAGTGTGCGACGTCTGTCTGCGTAAAAAGCGCGAGAAGACCACCGAAGAAATCACACCGGAGCGGATTTTGGCGGTCATCGGCGATTCGTCGCTCACCATCAAAGAGGTGGTTGCGCAATTCCGTTGCGAGCCGAATCGGGTGATTGCCGTCGTAAGCCGAATGCTCGACGAAGGCATCATCATCTCCGATGCCGGCGGCCGTATGTCGCACCGATAAAACAGCAGATTCGCCCGCACAAACCCCGACACCCTGTCGAAGCGAAAATCCGACGCCCTGAAACAGCCCGAAAATGGGCAAAAATCGCAAAATTCGGCATCGCAAGTAAAATTAGGCGATGAAAATCCGCATCAAAGTTGGCTATTCGCAAAATAAATGTTAAATTTGCGCGTATAAGAATTAAAAAACGAAATTTGTTTTATGCTTACCGAAGAAGAAAAAAATGCCGGTTTGTGTGGCAGAATCGAGCAGGTAAACATCGAGGAACAGATGAAATCGGCCTACATCGACTATTCGATGTCGGTCATTGTTTCGCGAGCCCTGCCTGACGTGAGAGACGGTCTCAAACCGGTACACCGCCGTATATTGTACGACATGAGTGCAGAGTTGAATCTCTACTCCGACAAACCGACCCGTAAATCGGCGCGTATTGTCGGTGATGTACTCGGTAAATTCCATCCGCACGGCGACATTTCCGTATATGATGCCATGTGCCGTTTGGCGCAGGATTGGTCGATGCGTTATCCGCTCGTCGAGGGACAGGGCAACTTCGGCTCGATGGACGGCGACTCGCCGGCTGCCATGCGTTATACGGAGGCTCGCATGCAGAAAATCACCGACGAGGTAATGGCGGACATTGACAAGGAGACCATCGATTGGACGCTCAATTTCGACGACACAATCAAAGAGCCTACCGTATTGCCGACCAAAATTCCGTTGCTGTTGGTCAATGGTGCCAGCGGTATCGCCGTAGGTATGGCGACCAACATGGCTCCTCACAATTTGGGCGAGGTCATCGACGCATGCTGCGCATATATTGACAATCCGGAGTGCGAATGCGAGGATTTGCTGCATTTTGTCAAAGGTCCCGATTTTCCGACAGGCGGCATAATATACGGCTACGACGGTGTCAAGGAGGCTCTGCTGACGGGTCGGGGTCGCGTAATCATGCGTGCCAAGACCGAAATCGAGACTACCCCGACAGGTCGCGAACTGATTGTCGTTACCGAGATTCCTTACATGGTCAATAAGGCGGAGATGATTAAACGCATCGCCGAACTCGTTACCGAAAAGAAAATCGAAGGCATATCCAACGTAAACGACGAATCCGACCGCGAGGGTATTCGCGTTGTCATCCACCTCAAACAGGATGCTGTGGCAAGCGTTGTGCTGAATACGCTGTTCAAAAATACGCCGATGCAGACCTCGTTTGCCGTAAACAACATCGCGTTGGTCAATGGCCGTCCCGTACTGCTCAATCTGAAAGACCTTATACGTCATTTCATCGAGCATCGCCACGATGTAGTCGTGCGTCGTACCCGTTTCGATTTGCGCAAGGCCGAAGAGCGGTTGCATATCGTACTCGGCCTGCTCATAGCACAGGACAATATCGACGAGGTAATCCACATCATCCGCTCGTCCAAGAATGCCGACGATGCACGTGCGGCATTGAGCGCGAAATTCGGATTGAGCGATTTGCAGACTGCCGCAATCGTCGAGATGCGTCTGCGTGCGCTGACGGGTCTCGAACATGGCAAACTCACTGCCGAGCGCGACGACTTGGAGAAAAACATCGCCTATTTCAACGACGTTCTTGCCAACGAGCCTTTGCAGATGAAGATTGTCAAGGACGAGTTGCTCGAAATCCGCGAGAATTATGCCGACGAGCGTCGCTCCGAAATTGTCTATGCTTCGGAGGAGTTCAATCCGGAAGATTTCTATGCCGACGACGACATGGTCATCACCATTTCGCATCTCGGCTATATCAAGCGTACCTCGCTCGCCGAATACCGCACTCAAAATCGCGGCGGTATCGGAGTGAAGGGCAGTGCAACCCGCGATGAGGACTTTATCGAACATATCTACGTCGCTTCGATGCACAATACGATGATGTTCTTTACCGAGAAGGGTCGTTGTTATTGGCTCAAAGTCTATGAAATTCCGGAAGGCTCGCGTGCTTCGAAAGGCCGTGCCATACAGAACGTCATCCAGATTGAACCGGGCGACAAGGTGCGTGCCTACATCAACTGCAAGCAACTCAACGATGCCGATTATGTAAACAGCAACTATATAATCATGTGTACCAAGAACGGTACCATCAAAAAGACCAAACTCGAAGCCTATTCCCGTCCGCGTGCCAACGGTGTAAACGCCATCGTAATCCGCGAGGACGACCAACTCATCGAGGCAAAACTCACGAGCGGCAGTGCCGAGATTATGATTGCGGCACGCGAAGGCAAGGCAATACGCTTCAACGAGAGTACGGTAAGACCGGTAGGTCGAACGAGTATGGGTGTTCGCGGTATCGCACTCGACGAGGGAGACGAGGCGATAGGCATGATTTGCATCGAGCCTGATAACAAGCAGGATGTATTGGTACTATCCGAGAACGGCTACGGCAAACGTACCGATTTGGACGAATACCGTATCACCAATCGTGGCGGTAAGGGTGTCAAGACCATCAACATTACCGAAAAGACGGGCAAACTGATTTCGATTCAGGCCGTCGGCGACAACAACGATTTGATGATTATCAACCGCTCCGGCATCACAATCCGCACCTCGGTCGAGCAGATTCGGGTGGCAGGTCGTGCTACACAGGGAGTACGCATCATCAACCTGCGCGAAGGCGATGCTATTGCCTCGGTAATGGCTGTGCCGCAAAGCGAGGAGGAGTCTGCCGACGAAAATGTTATCGCACCGGCAGAAACGCCTGCAACAGACGAACAGACGAACGAATAGACAAACAAACAATTTTCTTGATATGAAAAAACTTTTTTTAATCGTAGCGGCATTCGCGGTACTGTCTGTACCGACCGCTATGGCACAGAAAATCAACGAGGCAGCCTTCCGCGCAAAGATGGAAAAGAGCGATGCCGAAATTAAGGATGCAAAGAAAGCCGCAAAGGCTGCAACGTGGCTCAATCGCGCCAAAGCCTACGGCGATGCCATCACCGAACCGACAAAGACGCTCTTTACGGGTCTCGACGGCACCATGCTGCGTATGACCATGGGCGAGCCGGAAGAGGTTGAGAACACCAAGAACGCCGCTGTATGGGTATATCCTTGGGTTAAGGTATATGTCAAGGCCAACAAGGTGGTTGCTTGGGAACAGACCAAAGAGATTGCTCCCAATGCCTACGACGCTGTCCGCGAGGCATACATCAAAGCGTATGAACTCGACGAAAAGAGCGCGGCCAAAATCAAAGTGGCTCTCGACGCGCTTATCAACTACTATTCGCAGACCGGTGCCGCAAGCATCGACGCTCCGAACTACAACATCGCCATCGATTCCTATATCAAGGCTGCGCAGTTGCAGGAGCACCCTGTTTACAGCAAGGTCGATCCGCAATACTATTTCTTTGCGGGCGAGTTGGCAGCATTCCTCGGAGCGGAGGATATAAAGAATTTCGCACTCGGCGAGAAGTACCTCAACAAAGCCAAAGAACTCGGCTACATGGACGAGAACGGTAATTTCTACTACTTCTTGTTCCACTGCTACTATGGTCAGAAAGATATCGACAAGGCCAACCTCATCAAAGCGAAAGAGACTTTGCTCGAAGGTATCGGCAAGTTCCCGAAGAACGAGCGCGTGTTGGATGGTCTGATGCAACTCTACACTTCGGAGGAGGGTGTGGGCGACCCTAACGATATCGTCTCCCTTATCGACAAGGCTTTGGCAGAGTCGCCGGACAATCCCGATTTGTGGTTCGGTCGCGGTCGTGTATTCTTCAAACTCAAAAACTACGACGAGTGCATCGCATCGTTCGAGAAAATCAACGAGTTGAAGCCTAACGATTACAGCGCAAACTTCTATCTCGGCTATTTCCACATCGCCAAGGGCGACAGTCTCAACAAGGCCTTCAACAGCAAGGAGTTCAGCAGCAGCGAGGAGTACAATGCCGAAATGAAGAAGGTATCGGCAGCCTACATGAAGGCGGTGCCTTATCTCGAAAAGGCTCTCGAACTGCAACCCGACAATGCCGACTGCGCACAATACCTCAAAGAGTTGTGCTTCCGTCTGCGCGACGAGGAGGGTATGATGGAGAAATATACCAAGTACAACGCCATTTACAAGAAACTCAAAGGCATCGAGTAACAGACATTTACCATAAGAAAATCGCATCGGGATTGCTCCCGATGC
>CALYVN010000037.1 GCA_945494785.1 uncultured Alistipes sp. | reverse complement strand
CGACGTAACGGTCGAGGGCGAGTTGGGTGTATTGGCAGGCGTCGAGGACGAGGTTTGCGCAGCCGAGAGCCACTATACCAAACCGGAAGAGGTTATCGATTTCGTAACCAAAACGGGTGTCGATTCGCTCGCAATCTCGATAGGTACTTCGCACGGCGCATACAAATTTACGCCGGAGCAGTGCACGGTCGATCCTCAAACGGGTCGTCTCGTACCGCCGCCATTGGCTTTCGACGTTTTGGCTGCTATCGAGCAGAAGTTGCCGGGCTTCCCTATCGTGCTGCACGGCTCGTCGTCGGTACCGCAGGACGAGGTCGATACCATCAACAAGTATGGCGGTGCTTTGAAGGCTGCCGTAGGTATTCCTGAGGAGCAACTCCGCAAGGCTTCGAAGAGTGCCGTATGCAAAATCAACATCGACTCCGACTCGCGTCTGGCAATGACTGCTGCAATCCGTCAGGTATTTGCCGAGAAACCTGCCGAATTCGACCCACGCAAGTATCTCGGTCCTGCACGCGACAACATGAAGAAACTCTATATCCACAAGATTAAGGAGGTTCTCGGCTCGGACGGCAAGGCAGAGTAGTCTGCTTTGATGCCCTTGTCGGGCAAATCGGGCGAGCAGTCGCCTGACAAAACGCCCCGACCTGCAAAGGTCGGGGCGTTTTGTCGTATGCAGTCGCGCCTATTGTCTGCGCCGAAATTCCGAGCAGATAACGGCAGTGGCGATGGCGACATTGAGCGATTCGCAACTGCGGCGGTCGGTCGGATAGGGCGGAATAAAGAGCCTCCGTGTTATGTTGGCGGCGCATTGTGCGTCGATGCCGCTGCCCTCGTTGCCCATGACTATTACGCCGCCTTCGGAAAGCGGTGCGGAGTAGATGTTCTCGCCATCGAGGAAGGTGCCGTAAATTGGTATGGCGGCCTTTTTGCACTCCGCCAGCCATGCAGCAAGGTCGGTGTAGTGGATGTTTACGCGGATTATCGCCCCCATCGTCGCCTGTACGACCTTCGGGTTGAAGCAATCGGCGCAATCGTGCGAACAGACGATGTCGCCGATGCCGAACCAATCGGCAAGGCGGATTATTGTACCCAAATTGCCGGGGTTCTGTACACGGTCGAGTGCTATGACCATCGAGTGCGAAGCATCGACCTTCGCAAGGTTGCGTTGCGGTATCTCGACTATTGCCAACGAATTGTTTGCGGTTTTGAGTTGCGAGATGCGCTCCATTTCGCCCACCGTAACAATTTCTGCTCCGACCGAGCGGTCGAACACTCCCTCCAAAGCATAGAGCCGGCGCACCCGCAACGACGAGGCGAGCAGTTCGCCGATAAGTTTTTCGCCTTCGGCAATAAATACGCCCTCTGCTGTTCGCGTCCGCTTGTCGGCAAGCGACCGAATGAATTGTATCTCCGATTTTGTCATATCGTATAGGTTTGGCCTTCGATGGCCGTGTCTGTTGCCGCAAATATCGCCCGAGCCTCGTCGAGCAACGGTACCGTATCCTTGTAGCGCGACGAGAAATGGCCTATCAGCAGATGCCCCGCTTCGGCTTTCAGTGCGATTTCGGCAGCCTGACGGGCAGTCGAATGGCCGCGCTCCTTCGCCTGTCGGCGTTCGCTCTCGGCGTAGGTCGCTTCATGATAGAGCAAATCGACCCCCTTTATGCGCCGAGCGACCATTGCCGAGCGGTTGGTGTCGGAACAATAGGCATACGATTTCGGCAGACGTGGCAGATAGGTCAGTTCGGCGTTGGGTATCGTCGTGCCGTCATCGAGCGTTATGTCTTCGCCCCGTTTTGCCGCCACAATCTGTTTGACCGACAATCCGTAGCGTGCGATTTTGAACTTGTCCACATTGAGTTCGGGCATCTTCTCGCGAAACAGATAGCCGGCAGTCGTCAGTCGGTGGCGCAACGGGATGCTCCACACCTCGATTGAACGGTTTTCGAAAATGATGCGGTGTTCGGTCGTCGCGACCTCCTCCCACTCCACGGCATAGGGCAACTCGCTGTCGAAATAGCGCAGATGATACTCCAAAATCTCGCCGAACGGACGAGGAGCGTAGATTTTGAGCGGTGTCTGCCGTCCGTACAATCCGAGCGTCGAGAGCAACGGAAACAGTCCGAAGACGTGGTCGCCGTGCAGATGCGAGATGAATACGGCCCGCAATCGCAACGGATTTATGCCGTAGCGGAACATTTGCTGCTGCACCCCCTCGCCCGCATCGACCAGATAGTACTGCTCGTCGATATTGACAATCTGCGACGATGGATGTCGGTCGGCCGTCGGTTTTGCAGATGCACTGCCGAGAATGGTAACCTTTATCACTACTGTTTTGCCTTTTGTGCCGCCAAGAAACGTTCGCAGTCGAGTGCGGCGATACAACCCGAACCCGCAGCGACAATCGCCTGACGATAATGCGAATCGCGACAATCGCCTGCCGCAAATATGCCCTCGACCGAAGTGCGCGACGAGTCGGGTGCGGTGATGATGTATCCCGCTTCGTCCATCTCCAACTTGCCGGCAAAGAGTTCGGTGTTGGGATGGTGGCCGATTGCGAGGAAGAAGCCCGCTATGTCGATGTCGTACTCTTTGCCCTCGCCGTTGCGTACCCTTACGCCCGTAACACCGTCGTCGTCGCCCAAGACCTCGACCGTGTTATGCTCGAACAACACCTCGATATTCGACATTGCCGCTACCCTCTCCTGCATGGCCTTCGATGCCCGCAGATAGGGTTTGCGCACAATCAGATAGACCTTGCGGCAGATGGATGCGAGATAGGTTGCCTCCTCGCATGCGGTATCTCCGCCACCGACAACCGCAACATCCTGCTTGCGATAGAAAAATCCGTCGCAGGTGGCGCATGCGCTTACGCCCATTCCGCGGAAATGTTGCTCGGATGGCAAACCGAGATATTTTGCCGATGCACCCGTGGCAACGATGATGGTTTCGGCTTCGAACAGATGTTCGTTGTCTGCCGTAACGCGGAACGGCCGCGAGGATGTATCGACATCGGTGATGATGCCGGCACGGACGACTGTGCCGAAACGCTCCGCCTGACGACGCAAATCGTCCATCAGGGTACGTCCGTTCACCCCTTCGGGATAACCGGGGAAGTTGTCGATGTCGGTTGTGGTAGTCAGTTGGCCGCCTGCCTCGATACCCTCATAGACGATGGGTTGAAGGTCGGCACGTGCGGCATAAATGGCAGCCGTAAAACCCGCAGGTCCGCTGCCGATGATAAGGCATTTTATCTTCTCCATATTATAGCAATTTATTGTTTGTCAATCAAATGTCCGTCATAGCCGAAAACGAATCGTCTGCCGTTTTTGAAGGTGATTATGGCGGGTATCATATTATCGTAAAATGGTTGCGCTGCGCGAGCCTATGTCCAACATCGAGAGAGCCTCGGTTATCGAGGCGTTGTAACTCATTGCCACGAATGGCGGCAGGGCGAAATCGTTGCGATATCGGCGTACCGCATCGTTCATCGATTCCGGCACTTGGCTCGAAATGTCGGCTAACAGACGGGCATGGCGATTGTCGCGGTCGATTTCGTCGATTCGCGGAAATACCATGGCGGGTTGTGTGGTATTGGTCGAGATGTGGACGTTTATCAGTAGCAGGTGGCCGTCGGCTGTTGCCGAAGCACGCAACCGCGAGGCTGCTTCGCGCAACTGCACCTCGTCGCAATCGGTCGGCTCGCCGTCGGTGATGTTGAAGACTATCGGCGGGAAACTCTCGGCATTCTGCGGTTCGCCGCACCAACGCTCGGCAAGTGCCGTAACTGCCGTAAACATCTCGTACAGGGGTGTAGAGCCTGCTGCACGCGGCTCGACCCACGCAGTTACGGTTTCGTGTGCCATGCTCCGTTCGCCCGAAGGCAATATGCGCTCGAACACAAACTCGCGGTGTGCCACAGGGCGCGAAGCGAGCGAGGAGATTGGTACGAAATCGAGCGTGTCGCCCACAAGCGGATAGACCTCGTCGTTGCCGTAACCGACAACTGCGATGTCGTAGTAGTTGCGCACTCCGTCATCGCGTCGCGCCCGCATCGTCAGTTCGTCGATAAGACGGTCGGTGATGATTGCCACCGCTTCGGCTTTGGTCATGCGGCGCGAGCGTATGCAGACGCTCTCCTGCATCGAACTCGATTGGTCGATGGCGATGATGAATGCCGTGCGGTTGCGCCGTGTGATTTCGCGAGTGTACATGGTCGGGCTATTTTAATCCGCGAACGATTTCGAAATCGGCCAATCGCTCCTCGTCGGTGGCACAATCGACGCCGTAACCGACGCTCATCTCTGCCGAATTTTCCTTGGCAAGATCTGCCTCGACAATCTCGCGCATGGAGTTGTGGGCAGCGATGCCGCATTCGATTTGGGCTGCAATGTCGCTTTCGGTCGGTGTATGACCTATCCGTTCGGCAAGTGCCGCAACAGCCCAAGCGTGGGCATGGTTGTCGTAGTCGGCATCGTAAAGCCGCAATAGGGCATCGATGTCGCAAGGGGTAGTTTTGCCTTGCTCGATGTCGTCGAGCAGCGAATCGAGACGGCCTTTGGCTATATATTGCCCTGCCACGTCCGTCCACATGCCGCAGTCGGACATGTCGTCGGTCGCCGTACCTCGCGAGAGCATATCGCCTAAAGCGCAGTCGATATATTTATCGTAGAGTTTCAGTCCGTACAGCAGTGCCGACCGTCGGATGACGGTGTTGTTGTAGCGATAGACATCGTCGTCGGGATGGCCGTCGTAAAGATTGCGCAATACGGCAATTGCCCGCAGAACACGCTCGGCGATATAGGGATTGTACTCCGCAAAGTCGATTACATCGCGGCGCAGGGTGCGCTTGTCGCGTTGCTGCCATTTGACTATGTCGCGTGCCGTGCCGTAACTGCGCAGATTGAGTGCCGGCATCAGAAACGAGCAGTCGTCGCTCTCAATCAGGTAGGAGAACGGTATGGCGGAGGTGTCGTGATGATGATGGTGGCGACCCATAATCATCGTATATGCACCCTCTATGGCAGGAGCCATGACATAGGCGTTGCTGGCGAACTTGCATCCGCGCAGATGAACGGCCTGATGTACGGCACCGCCTTTGAAGAGGTGATTGCTCTGGTTGGTACCGCTGCCGGCATTGAAGAACGAGAACAATCCCGAGATAAGCAGCGACGATTTGTGGTGCGAGACCGTAAACGGTCCTGCAAATATGGCCACAGCCTCACCGTTTTCGCAATGCGAGCCCGAGAAAAAGAGCGAATTTTCGGCAGTGAATCCGTTGGCTACAATCGCCCGTTCGCCTATAAAGCAACGGTGGCAGGTCGCTCCCGTATCGATGGTCGAATCCTCGACGGCTATGAAATCGCGAGCCTTGACATCCACTCCCGCATACGCTCCGTCGAGCAGAGTACAGTTTTCGAGCAGCGATGCACCCTCGATTGTAACGTTGTTGCCTATGGCTGCTTCGCGGACGAAGCGTGCGCCGACGATGCGGCACCCTTCGCCTATACGGCCGATTGTCGAGGCTTTGCGCTCGGCATATTCGGCTGCAAAGCCGTTGAGACGCTCAATCGTTGCCGTGCGATGTCGATACATGGCGACGATATAGGCATATTGCGCACTTATCCGGTCGAAGATGCGGATTGTCCGTCCTCCGCACTCGTTTACGGCTTCAACTTCGGTACCGTTGCCGAACGAAGTGCGATGGCGACACTCCAACGCCGTAACATCGCGAACGAGCGTATGCGCACCGATTGAGTAGTTCGCCACACGCGAATCCTCGATGACGGCACGGCTGCCTATGCGCACGTCGCCCTCCAACCTGACATTGTGCAACTGTGTCGGCTCGAAATCGGGGGCAACGGCAATGCGCGACCAATCGGCGGCACGGTTGCCGAGCGTTTCGAGCGTGCCTATTTCGGCAGCAGTCAATTTTCTGAACTCTTCCATGGTTGCAAATATACTATTTTGAGCCGATTTATCCTATCTCTTTGCCCGTTTTGTCGATTTTGATGCGACGGTTGCCGATGATTTTTTCGGCAACACCGTTGCGGAACGGTTTTACGGCGTCGCAATCGGCACAGTTTATCGCAACGTTGCCCGCCGTATCCACAAAATGCCATCGGTCGCCGATGCGTACGGCTGCTCTGTCGTCGCCGAACTCGAAACCGCAATCGTATATTGGCGGAATAATCGATAGTCCGTCGTCGTCGCAATAGCCCCACAATCCGCCCTGCTCGGCAAGGTGCAGCGTTCGGTTGCTCGGCGTAATGCGCTCCTGCGTATGGCGCATAAACTCGGCAAGGCGGTGTAGTTTGGGCTGCGGCGAGTGAAGCAGACGGGCAATGCGGTAGTGCAGTGCATCGCCCTTCGAGGCAAACATCCGCTCTATCTGCGCCAACACCGTATCGGTGCCTGATACGGCCTTGTCGGGCGAAACGGGCAGCGAGTCGGCATCGTCTTGAAGCGTCGGATTGAGTGCAAGTGCATGCAGCGAGGTGGAGATGAGTGCTATCGGATAGTCGTCTATCTCCTTGCCGAAGACCTCCGAGCGGTCGGGATGCTGGTATGCCCGAGTGCCGCTCTCATCGCTGTCGGAGGCGGTAAATTCGGGACGCCACATGGCATCGAAATCTATCAGGTGCATCCTGCCTGCCGTGTCGATGATGATGTTCTCGGGCTTTACGTCGCCATGCGCCCACTCCTGCGCAAGCAGTTGGCATGCAAGTGTATCGAAACCGTCGGCAAGGCTTTTTAGTTTGGTGCAATCGCCGAGCGACGAGACAATGGCGGTTTGCAGGGTTACGCCCTCAATCCAATCGCCTATGACCACATCGCACCATTCGCCTCTGTCGCCGTCCGTGTAAACGAACAATTCGGCAGGCAACAGAGCCTCGCGGTAGATGGCGTGCAGATTGCGTTTGTGTCGGGTATAGCAGCGCAGTGCGCAGATGCGGTCGCCGACCATAGCCTTGAACACCGCTGCCGAATTGCCTACCGAGCAGACGGGTTGTCCGTTGCTGTCGCGACACAGCCGTACATTGGAGAGCGTGCGCAACAGACCGTAAGGCTCGACGAGCGACGAGAGGTATTGATATGCCGAACAAACCATATATCAAAGATACTCTTTTGTTGTCGGAAATGCAAATAAAAAGGTTGCCGACAATAGTTGGCAACCCTCGCTGTATTGCAATGCGGATGGCGTTTAGTGGCAATGGCCGCAGTTGCAATCGTGGTCGTGCTCCTCGCCGCAACTATCGCCGCAACCGCTGCAATCGTGTTCGCCGCAGCCGCAACCGCATCCGCCCTTCGAGGCCAAATCCTCAGGCGTAACGTCGCGTACTGACACCACCTCCACGTCGAAATTGAGCGTCTTGCCCGCCATCGGGTGGTTGAAATCCATCACAACGGCACTCTCCTTAACCTCGCGTACCGTACCGTTCATGCGGTGGCCTTCGGCATCGCTCATCGGGATTGTGTTGCCCACAAAGAGAATATCTTCGGCTATTTTGCCGTCGAGCATAAATATATTTTTCGGCAGTTCGACTATCGCTTCGTCAATGATTTCGCCGTAACCGTCCTTTGGCGAGAGTGTGAACGAGACCTTGTCACCCGGCTCTTTGCCGAGCAGTGCGCCCTCGAATTTAGGGAGCAGCATACCCGTTCCGCAGATAAATTCGAGCGGTTTGTTCGGTTGCGATTGGTCGGCGATTTTGCCATCTACGGTAAGCGTGTAGTTCACTGCTACCATCTTTGCGTTTTCTACTTTCATAATGTTTGTCGATAATACTTTGTGTAAATAAATTTATTGTTCGTTCTTGCATATTAGGTTGCGGTCGCCGTAGCCGTTGTCGATTTTGGTTACGAACGGGAAGAATTTGGCGTTGCGTACCCAATCGAGCGGGAATGCCGCCTTATCGCGCGAATAAGGGTGCGACCATTCGCCCGCAATCTCTTCGGCGGTGTGCGGTGCATTGACGACGACGTTGTCCGGCTCGCCCGCTATGGCCTCGCATTCGCGCTTGATGCAGACGAGTGCCTCGATGAAACGGTCCATCTCCTCTTTCGGCTCGCTCTCGGTCGGCTCGACCATAAGCGTCTCGTGAACGGGGAACGATAGGGTCGGAGCATGGAATCCGTAATCCATGAGCCGGTGCGCTATATCGCCGCAATCGACGCCGTAGTCGTGCTTGAAGGCGGTCAAATCGAGTATCATCTCGTGGCCTACACGACCCGTTTCGCCCGAATAGTAGGTGCGGAACTCCTCCTTTATGGCGGATGCCATATAGTTGGCATTGACAATCGCCATTTCGGTTACGCGCCGCAGACCTTCGGCTCCGAGCATCTTGATATAGCCGTAGGTAATCGGCAACAACATCGCCGAACCCCAAGGTGCCGATGATACTGCCGTTATGCCCTGTTCGCCGCCCGTGGCAACGATGGAGTGCGACGGCAGGAACGGAGCCAGATGTTCGGATGCGCAAATAGGTCCCACACCCGGTCCTCCGCCACCGTGAGGCATGGCGAATGTCTTGTGCAGGTTGAGGTGGCAGATGTCGGCTCCGATATAACCGGGGTTGGTCAGGCCGACCTGCGCATTCATGTTGGCACCGTCCATATAGACCTCGCCGCCCGCATCATGAACGGCATCGATAATCTCTCTTATGCGGCTCTCGAATACACCGTGCGTCGAAGGGTAGGTTACCATCAATCCGCACAATTCCGAAGCATGCTCCTGTGCCTTTGCTTTCACATCGTCCACGTCGATATTGCCGCGCTCGTCGCACTTGACGGTTACGATGCGCATGCCCGCCATTGCAGCCGATGCAGGATTGGTGCCGTGTGCCGAAGCGGGAATCAGTATCACGTTGCGGTAGCCCTGTCCGCGACTTTGGTGATAGGCGCGGATGACCATCAGACCCGAATACTCGCCCGCTGCTCCCGAATTGGGTTGCAACGAGCAGGAGGCAAAGCCCGTGATTGTTGCCAAATCGCGTTCCAACTCCTCTATCATCTGCGTATAGCCTTCGCGTTGGTCGGCAGGGGCGAACGGGTGGATATTCTGGAAACCTGCGAGCGAAAGAGGCTGCATAAGTACCGCAGCATTGAGTTTCATCGTACACGAGCCGAGCGAAATCATCGAGTTCGCCAGCGAGATGTCGCGCAACTCCAAACGCTTGATGTAGCGCATCAGGTCGCTCTCCGAACGGTAGCGGTTGAAGACGGGTTCGGTCAGTATATTCGAGCGGCGCACGAGCGAAGGAGCGATTGTCGGCTCGGCAGCAAGGCGGACAGCCTTGTGCTTGCGACCCTTTGCTTCGGCGAATATGCCGATGACTTCGTTTACCTCGTCGATTGTTGTTACCTCGTCGAACGAGATGCGGACGCGCGATTCGGAAGGGTAGTAGAAATTTATTTCGCGCTCCAAAGCCAACGACTCTATGACGGCTGCTTCCGCCTCGATTTCTAAGGTGTCGAATATGGCGTTGGTTGCCGTTTTGTAACCGAGCGACTCTATAGCACGGGCAGCGGTTACGGCCGACAGGTGGGCAGTCGTTGCCGCGCGGTGCAAGCCCTCCGCTCCGTTATATACGCAGTGGAAACCGACAATCGACGCCATAAGTGCCGATGCCGTACAGATGTTCGAGGTGGCACGTTCGCGTTTGATGTGCTGTTCGCGCATCTGCAACGACATGCGCAGTGCGCGTTTGCCCATGCGGTCTATCGATACGCCGATGATACGCCCCGGCATATTGCGCTTGAAGGCCTCGCGCGTGGCCATGTAGCCTGCCGACGGTCCGCCGAATCCCATAGGGCAACCCAATCGCTGCGATGTACCGACGGCTATGTCGGCTCCCCACTCTGCCGGCGGGGTAAGCAGTGCGAGCGCGAGCAGGTCGGCCTCTACCGTAACCATCGCTCCGCAGGCGTGTGCGGCAGCAGTAAAGTCGGCATAGTCGCGTACCTCGCCATTGGCGGCAGGATACTGCACGATTGCTCCGAACTCCTTGCCCGTAAAGGTGTAGGATGCGTAGTCGTCGATGATGAGTTCGATACCGAACGGCTCGCTGCGCGTCAAGAGTACGTCGAGCGTCTGCGGAAATATATTTTCATCGACAAAGAGTTGGTTGCGTCCCTCCCTGACAGCCTCGCGCGAACGCAGGGCGAACATCATCAGCATCGCTTCGGCTGTTGCCGTACCCTCGTCCAAGAGCGAGCAGTTGGCAATCTCCATGCCCGTCAGCGAGCAGATTGCCGTCTGGAAATTGAGCAGTGCCTCCAAACGTCCCTGCGAAATCTCTGCCTGATAAGGCGTGTAAGAGGTGTACCATGCGGGATTTTCAAAAACATTGCGCATGACGGCAGCCGATACGGCATTGGGATAGTAACCCATACCGATAAACGAGCGGAATTGCCGATTGCGGTCGGCTATGGCGCGGATGTGGTTGGCGAATTCGTATTCGCTCATGCCCTCGCCCAACGCAAGCGGTTTGTCCAAGCGGATATTTTGCGGGATAACCTGCGAAATCAGTTCGTCCACCGAGCCGACACCTATCGTGTCGAGCATCTCGTGCAACTGTCGGGCATCGGTTGTGCCGATATGCCTGTTTACAAATTTGTCGAACATATTGTTGTGGTTTTGTTATTATTTTTCGAATGACGATTTTTCGGGAAACATCTCTTCCAAAAAGGTGCGCATGCGCTGTCGGTCGGCATCGGTTGCCGTTTCGCAGTCGTTGATTGTAAAGAGAACGGGATTGTATCGCTTCAAGACCGCTCCGAAATCGGGCGCGGTAATGGGAATGCAGCGCGAGTCGCTCTTGTAACTGCGTTGCAGGAAACATTTGACGGCTTCGCGCCAATTTTCGGTGCGGTTGTAGCGACCCACACGGCGCATCTCGGCTCCCAATTCGGCGACGGCATAGTAATCGACCGCGCTGCGGTGTATGCAAAGACCCTCGCGGAAACGGAAGCGTATGGCTTCATCTATCTCCGAGCGGAACTCTGCCGCAGCCTGTTCGAACCAACTTTTGCGATAGGCGTCGATGTTGTGGTGCGGAGCAAGTGAGAATTGCCTGCCCAAATGCTCTTTTACGATGCGTTGCGTGTACCAGACGGTCTGCGAATAGGGTGCGCCGTTCTTTTTGATGCGCAACGGTTTGCATCGCACGATTGGCTTGCCCTCTTTGTCGAAAAAGAAGTCGGGCGCGACGGGTGCGCCGAACATCGTATCGTCGTTGCCGTAGAGAAAATACTCCGACAAATCGGGAATGGCGGCTATGTGCCACTCGATGCTCTGAGCATTGAACAGTGGCAACAACTTTCGGTCGATGATTCGGCTGTGGTCGATGATGCGCACACGGTCGTTCGTCGTATCGAGCCAGTCGGGGCGTTGATTGTCGGTAATGATGTATATGCGGTGTATCCACGGCGCATACCTTTCCGCCGAGCGCAACGAGAATTTCAGTTCGTCGTTGCTGACATAGCGGCAATCGCCTGCGATTGCCACGCTCAACTGCTTGTCTTTGGGCAGATAGGCGTTTTTCTTGGCACGCCATGCAGGGTCGTTGCCATCCACCCACAAATATACGAGGTCAATATCCATTCTGTTCATCGGGTAGGTGTTGTCCAAATCGGAATCATATCGAACAGTCTGTAAATTTTGCGCAGACCGTTATGCTTGATTTTGAGTAGCGATACGAATCCGACAGCATAATTGCGCATGGTGGTATCGCGGAATTTTTTGCCGACCTTGATGCCGTGTTTGTCGGCAAAGGTGATAAATGCCCTGTGCGCATCGTATTTTTGGCGTTGCTTTTCGAGACTCTGTCGGCTTGCAACCGTCGAGCCGCGATGGGTAACGTAGTGATAGGCTGTCGTCGGCACGGTAACCATCCTGCCGAGTGCCACGAGAACGTCGGCCAAATACTTTACATCCTCGTAGTATATCTGTTCGTCGAACCTTGCGCCTGTGGCAAGCAGTCGGGTACGTCGATAGAGTTTGTTGGTAGTATAGAAATCGGGAGGACAGTTGCAGGCTGTGAATTTGGCCTGCACGTCGTCGAAACACTCCTCGCGCGTATAGCGGATTGTGTATTTCTGCCGCAATCGGCGATGTTTGGCAATATTTGCGCATGCGATGTCGGCATCGTTGCGCACGGCGGCATCCAACAACCGTTCGCAATAGTCGGCATCGATCCAATCGTCCGAATCGACGAACGTTACCCATTCGCCACTTGCCGCATCGAAACCCGTATTGCGTGCGCCGCCCTGCCGTTTGTTGCGTTGTGCTATGACCTTTATGCGGCTGTCGCGAGCGGCATAGTCCCTTAAAATGGCGAGCGACCGGTCTTTGCTCCCGTCATCGACACAGATGATTTCCACATCGCGCAGCGTCTGACCCGTAAGGCTGTCGAGACACATGGGCAAAAAACGCTCTGCATTGTACACAGGAACTATAATGCTTATTTGCGGAGTCATATCTTGCGTTTATTAGTGCAAATGTAACGTTTTGTTGCTATATTTGCAAGTGTTAATGCGAAAGTCGGTTTTATGACTGGTTGGATTGTTTTTGCCGTATTTGCCCTGCTTATTGCGGGCGAGGCGTTGCGACGCGGCGTGTGCCGATATTCGGGCAGCATAGCCCATATAGTCGGCCGTTGGCGCGATGAGGATGCGGCGAAGGAGTTTGCCGTATATTTCGACAAGACGCATGTCGGTTATGTCGAATCGGGCGACAGAATAGAGACCTTCTCGTTTGTCGTCGTCGGCAGACGGATTGTGATGGAGCGCGATTGCCGCAAAAAACGTTATCGCTACCGACTGCACGGCAATTCGCTCGTGCTGTCAGACGGTGTAGAGTCGTGGCGGCTTGTAAGGGTCGAATAAAACAGGTCAGGAGTAATCCCGACCTGTTCCGTTTTTGCAGATATGTGGCACTATTCGATGCGTCGTGCGCCGTCGGAAATCACCACATCGTATATTTTCGGCTCGTGGCCGTATTTGGCGGCAAACTCGCTCTTGGCGCATGCGATAAACTTGTCGTACAACTCCTCTTTTACGAGGTTGATTGTGCAGCCGCCGAATCCGCCGCCCATGATGCGCGAACCCGTTACGCCGCATCGTTCGGCAAGCGTAACCAGAAAATCCAACTCCTCGCAACTTACCTCGTAGTCGCGCGACATACCCCAATGCGTTGCATACATGCGCTTGCCGACCGTCTCATAGTCGCCGCGCACAAGTGCGTCGCATACGTCGAGTACACGCTGTTTCTCGCCGATGACATACTTGGCACGCTTGTAATCCTCCTCCGAGATTTTCTCCTTCGCCGCTTCGAGGTCTTCGAACGAAGCATCGCGCAAAGTCTCGATGCCCAGCGTTTTGGCAACGCGCTCGCACGATTCGCGCCGCTTGTTGTATGGCGAATCGACCAATTCGTGTTTGACCACCGAATTGACCAACACGAGGCGGTATCCCTTAGGGTCGAACGGGAAATACTCGAACTCCATCGAACGGCAATCGAGCCGCATCAGATTACCCTGCTTGCCGAATACCGATGCGAATTGGTCCATGATGCCGCAGTTTACGCCGACGTAGTGGTGTTCGGTCATCTGGCCGACCTTTGCCAAAGCGAATTTGTCGATGCGGTTGTCGGCAAACAAATCGTTGAGTGCGAATGCAAAGGTACTCTCCAATGCTGCCGACGACGACATGCCTGCACCGAGCGGAACATCGCCCGAAAAGGCGCAGTCGAAGCCCTTGACCTCCACGCCGAGTTTTGCCATCTCGCGACATACGCCGAAGATATATTTTGCCCAGCCCTCCTCGGGACAATCCTTCTCCTCCAAACCGAAGGTGCTGTTACGGTTCAAATCGATGGCGTATGCCCGCACACGGTCGGTACCGTTGGGACGAATGGCTGCCACTATGCCGCAATCGACCGCTCCGGGGAATACGAATCCGCCGTTGTAGTCGGTATGTTCGCCGATGAGGTTGATGCGTCCGGGGGAAGCATATACTGCGCACTCGCCGTCGAAATGGTCGGCAAATGCCTTTTTAACCGTTGATGTATTCATATTTGTTGTGCTTTGTGTTGGTCGCGTTAATCCTTACAAAGTTAAACAAAATTTTCGTTTACGAAAGAATTTTGTTGCCTATGGGCGAAAAAGGCGGAAGCCGGACTGCACAATAGCGAGATTTTTTGTCTGCAATGCTTGCAAATGTTGAATTTTTATTACCTTTGTGCCACCGTTGCCCGGATGGCGAAATGGTAGACGCGCTCGTTTCAGGTGCGAGTGTTGAGAGACGTGTAGGTTCGACTCCTATTCCGGGCACAGAAAAAGGCTGTCGTTTGCGACAACCTTTTTTCGTTTCTGCATCATCTCCGTCGGCTTTGCAAGGCGTTTGCGGAGCGTGTTCGCAACTTGCGGCAGACCGCTCGGCTATTGCGCTCTTTTGAGCGGCATTATCGCAAAACGGAAAGAGTAATCGCCGATGCGATAAGTCGTTTCATGTTGAGTTTTAGGTATTTGAAGTTTTAAGGCTGTATGGCGTTATTTGAAAAAGCGGTATTGGAAAATCAGCAGATAGACGACGGCGACAGAGATGTAGGCATCGGCCAAGTTAAAAATAGGGCCGAAGAAATAACCCCGTTCGTCCAACAGAAAACCGAGCCAAAGCGGATGGTTGCTCCACTGAAACAGCGGGAAGTAGAACATATCCACCACGCGCCCCATCATAAACGGCGCATATCCGTCGCCGAAGTGTGCCACCGTTGTCGGTGTCGATGCCGAAAACAGCATGCCGTAGAACGCGCTGTCGATAATGTTGCCTATTGCACCTGCGACGATTAACGACAATCCGATGACAACGCCCGTGGGAGCCTTGTGTCTGATGATATACCATATATAATACAGCAACGCGCCGACAAGTCCCACCCGAAAGAGGCTCAACAGCAATTTGCCCCAATCGAACGCACCCCGCGATGCTATCTGCATGCCGAATGCCGCACCGTTGTTCTCGACAAATCGCAATTGAAACCAATCGGGAACAATTACAAGCGACTCCTCCAAATGCAGATGCGTCTTAATCCATATTTTCAGTATCTGGTCGAGCGCGACAAGCACGACCACCAACAGGGATATGCGTTTCAAATTCATGTTCGGAAACTTTTTATGTGCAAATTTAACAATAAAATCGGTAATTCCATGCTTTTGTCTGCGGCTTGCGGTCGATTATAAATATATATATATAAATATAGGTATAATGCCACCGTTTGCCGCAACCCGACGACGATTGGGTGCAAGTCCTCGTTTTGTCCGCCATAAGCCCTCCTGCCGCCGTTTCAACAAAATCGACAAAAAGTGCGAAAAAAGATTGAGAAATGTTTGCATATTCGGAAAATGTCGCTACCTTTGCACCCGCAATTAAAACAAAACACCGACAAATGTCGCTCTGTGTTGCCCTGTGAAGGGCTTTTTTAAGCAACAAAAGTTGAGTGTCGAAAAATTTTTGCAAAAAGTTCTTTTAAGATTTGGTTGGTTCAAAAATAGTATTTATCTTTGCACCACTTTCCGCGACAAACAAGCGGCAAGTCCTAAAAACGGTTCTTTGATTTACTGGTTATATTTTGAGAGAATGTAGTATTTATCTGTCAATTTCCTTTTAGGAAAGAGAAGTAGTCAGGACTCTAACAATACATTTTAATTTATTACAATGGAGAGTTTGATCCTGGCTCAGGATGAACGCTAGCGGCAGGCTTAACACATGCAAGTCGAGGGGCAGCATATAAACTGCTTGCAGTTTATGATGGCGACCGGCGCACGGGTGCGTAACGCGTATGCAACCTACCTGTAACAGGGGGATAACACCGAGAAATTGGTACTAATACCCCGTAACATTATTGGAGGCATCTCTGGTAGTTGAAAGTTCCGGCGGTTACAGATGGGCATGCGTTGTATTAGCTGGTTGGTGAGGTAACGGCTCACCAAGGCGACGATACATAGGGGGACTGAGAGGTTAACCCCCCACATTGGTACTGAGACACGGACCAAACTCCTACGGGAGGCAGCAGTGAGGAATATTGGTCAATGGGCGCAAGCCTGAACCAGCCATGCCGCGTGCAGGAAGACGGCTCTATGAGTTGTAAACTGCTTTTGTACGAGGGTAAAATTGGGTACGTGTACCTGACTGAAAGTATCGTACGAATAAGGATCGGCTAACTCCGTGCCAGCAGCCGCGGTAATACGGAGGATCCGAGCGTTATCCGGATTTATTGGGTTTAAAGGGTGCGTAGGCGGTTCGGTAAGTTAGAGGTGAAATTTCGGGGCTTAACCTCGGCATTGCCTCTGATACTGTCGGACTAGAGAGTAGTTGCGGTAGGCGGAATGTATGGTGTAGCGGTGAAATGCTTAGAGATCATACAGAACACCGATTGCGAAGGCAGCTTACCAAACTATATCTGACGTTGAGGCACGAAAGCGTGGGTAGCAAACAGGATTAGATACCCTGGTAGTCCACGCAGTAAACGATGATAGCTAGTTGTCGGCGATATAATGTCGGTGACTAAGAGAAATCGATAAGCTATCCACCTGGGGAGTACGTTCGCAAGAATGAAACTCAA
>CALYVN010000036.1 GCA_945494785.1 uncultured Alistipes sp. | reverse complement strand
GAGTTCTAAGAGGGCATACAGCGAATAGAAAAACAAACAACGTTGTTACTATATCCTAGTGCTCCTAGAACTCCTATAAAAGGTCGCTCGTTATAAGTTTCCCGTTATACGCAATACTCCTCACCATTCACTAAAAAATTACTATCTTTGCACTCAAATACACGTTATCATGTCAAAAGAGTACAAACGTTATCTGATTACTTCGGCGTTGCCGTATGCCAACGGGCCTGTGCATATCGGCCATTTGGCGGGTGTATATATTCCGTCGGACATATATACGCGCTATCTGCGGCTGCGCGGTCGCGATGTGATTCACATCTGCGGCAGCGATGAACACGGCGTGCCGATTACCATAAAGGCCAAAAAAGAGGGCATCACACCGCAACAGGTCGTCGATCGCTACCATGCCATAATCAAGAAGTCGTTTGCCGACCTCGGCATCTCGTTCGACATCTATTCGCGCACCACGTCGCCCGTACACACCGTAACGGCATCGGAATTTTTCCGCAAACTCTACGACGAGGGCAAGTTCATCGAGCGCACGAGCGAGCAGTATTACGACGAGGAGGCACAATCGTTCCTTGCCGACCGCTACATCGTCGGCACCTGTCCGCGTTGCGGCAACGAACGCGCATATGGCGACCAATGCGAGGCGTGCGGAGCAACCCTCTCGCCCGACGAACTCATCAATCCGCATTCGGCGATTTCGGGTTCGCCGCTCGTCAAGCGCGAGACCAAGCATTGGTATCTGCCGTTGAACGACTACGAGCCGTTCCTGCGCAAATGGATTTTGGAGGGTCATCGCGATTGGAAATCGAACGTCTATGGCCAATGCAAAAGTTGGCTGGATGGCGGACTGCAACCGCGTGCCGTAAGCCGCGACCTCGATTGGGGCATACCCGTACCCGTCGAGGGTGCCGAGGGCAAGGTGTTGTATGTGTGGTTCGACGCGCCGATAGGGTATATCTCTGCCACAAAGGAACTTACGCCCGATTGGGAGAAGTATTGGAAGAGCGACGACACCAAATTGGTACACTTCATCGGCAAGGACAATATCGTCTTCCACTGCATCGTCTTCCCGTCGATGCTCCAAGCGCATGGCGGCTACATACTGCCCGACAATGTGCCGTCGAACGAGTTTCTCAACCTCGAAGGCGACAAAATCTCGACCTCGCGCAATTGGGCTATCTGGCTCCACGAGTATTTGGAGGAGTTCCCCGGCAAGGAGGACGTTTTGCGCTATGTGCTGTGCGCCAATGCGCCCGAGACGAAGGACAACGATTTCACTTGGAAGGACTATCAGGCACGCAACAACAACGAGTTGGTGGCAGTGCTCGGCAACTTCGTGAATCGCGCTTTGGTACTGACACACAAGTATTTCGGTGGCAAAGCACCGGCTTGCGGCGAGTTGAACGACTACGACCGCGCAACCATAGCCGAGTTGAGCCAAATCAAGGAGTCGCTCGAAAACAACATCGAGGGTTACCGTTTCCGCGAGGCGTTGAAGGATGCGATGCTCTTTGCCCGCATCGGCAACAAATACCTCGCCGATACCGAGCCGTGGAAACTTATCAAAACCGACGCCGAGCGTGTCGCAACCATTCTCAACATCGCCTTGCAGATTACTGCCGACATAGCCATAGCGTGCGAGCCGTTTATGCCGTTCACCGCTGCCAAGATATTGAAGATGTTGAATATAGATCATTTCAATTGGGAGCAGTTGGGGCGCACCGACCTGATACCAGCAGGCCACGAGATAGGCGAAGCCGTGTTGCTGTTCGAGAAAATCGATGACGATGTCGTGCAGCGGCAGTTGGACAAGTTGGATGCAATCAGGGCGGCAAACATGGCTGCCGAAGTCAAGGCTGCACCGCAGAAAGAGGAGTGTTCGTTCGACGATTTCGGCAAGATGGACATCCGCGTTTCGACCATTTTGGCAGCCGAGAAGGTCGCCAAGACCAAAAAACTGCTCAAACTGACCATCGACACGGGCATCGACCACCGTACCATAGTATCGGGCATCGCCGAACATTACGCACCCGAGCAACTTGTCGGTCAGCAGGTTTTGGTACTTGTAAACCTCGCACCGAAGGAGGTCAAGGGCATTCTGTCGCAGGGTATGATACTTATGGCGGAGGATGCTTCGGGCAAATTGCGCTTGTTGCAGCCCGACGAACATACAAATTCGGGAGCAGTCGTAGGATAGTCGAGGAGTTAAAATAGAGTATGTTCTTGCGCGATGTTCCACGTAGAACATCGCGCATAATATAAGTAACAATATGAATTGGAGGGAGTTAGGTTTTAACTATACACGCACCAACGAGAATGTCCGCATCGTTTTCCGCAACGGCGCATGGGGCGAGCCGGTCTATACGACCGACGAGTACATCCCGCTGCACATCTCTGCAGCGTGCCTGAATTACGGATTGGAGTGCTTCGAGGGGTTGAAGGCTTTTCGCGGTATCGACGGCAAGGTGCGGCTGTTCCGTGCCGATGAGAATGCCCGACGCATGCAGGCTTCGGCACGCAAACTCTGTCTGCCCGTGCCGCCGCAGGAGTTGTTTGTTGCGGCATGCAAGGAGATTGTTCGCCGCAATATCGAGTTCGTACCGCCATACGAGACGGGTGCGACGCTCTATTTGCGCCCGATTCTGCTCGGCTCGCAGCCATGTTTGGGTGTTCGTGCCGTACAGGAGGCCACACTTATCATCTATGCTTCGCCCGTAGGACCCTATTTCAAAGAGGGTATCCACCCTATCGCCGTCGCCATCGACCGCAGTCAAGACCGCTCTGCTCCACGTGGAACAGGCGATGTCAAGGCAGGTGGCAACTATGCGTCGAGCATGCTCTCCAACGAACGCGCCCACGACGAGGGCTACTCGGCAGTCATCTACTCCGACTCGGTCGAGCACCGCTACATCGAAGAGTGCGGCGCAGCCAACTTCTTCGCAATCAAGGATAATCGCTACATAACACCTAAGTCACCGTCGATTTTGCCATCGATAACCAACAACTCGCTTCGTTGGTTGGCTGCCGATATGGGATTAGTGGTCGAGGAGCGTGCGGTGGAGTTGGCAGAGTTGCCGACATTCGACGAGGCCGCTGCGTGCGGAACGGGCGTGGCGATATCGCCGATAGGCTCGATTACCGACCTGCAAACGGGCGAGCGCATCGACTACGGCCCGCAGGTCGGCAAGCATACCCTCGCACTCTACAACGCCTTGCAGGACATCCAATACGGCCGCACAGAGGACAAATACGGCTGGTGCGAGGAAGTGGGAGAATAGGGGTTAGTGGTTAGTGAGTGATTAGTGTTTTGCGGGGCTGTTGCCCCGTAAATTATATATAAGTCATGCCACACGAGCGTTAAGCGAGTGAGTTGGCATCTACCGCTGTGTCTGTTTTGGCATCGCGGGTTTATCGGGTATCAACAAGGTGGTTTTCACAATGGTAGATGGCAATCACCCTTCGCATACAACCATATCGGGTATCAGTACCATATTCGGTTGCTCGGGCGTGCCATGACTTTATTTTTATTACCTTTATGGTCTTTTTTTTATATTACACTAGCCACTAGCCACTGTTCTTATTGTTCCACGTGGAACGCTATCTGCCGAAGCGTACCAGCAACACATTGACATCAGCGGGTGAGACGCCGGGGATGCGCGAGGCTTGTGCGATGGTGGTAGGGCGAATGCGCATAAGTTTCTGCCGAGCCTCTATGGTCAGCGACTGCATCGACGCATAGTCGAAATCGGCGGGAATGGCGATATTTTCCAACCGATGCAGTTTGTCGGCGACCAATCGTTCGCGCTCGATGTAGCCGCTGTATTTGATTTCAATCTCGGCCTCCTCGATTTCGCTCTCGCCGATACCGTTATCATCGACGAATTTCGCAAGGCGCGGCAGTGCGCCAATCACTCCCGCGAGGCTGACGCCGTTGCGCAAAACGAGGTCGAAAATCTTGCAACCCTGCGCCAACGGGGGCAAATCGAGCGAAATCAAATAGTTTTGAATTTCGCATATTTTCACGCTGTGCGAGCGGACATATTGCAGAAGCGATTCTACGCGCGACTTTTTTTCGACGAATTTTTGCCAGCGAGCCGTGCCGATAAGTCCCAATTTGCGCCCGTAAGGGGTAAGCCGCAAATCGGCATTGTCCTGCCGGAGCAGTATGCGGTACTCCGCCCGCGAAGTGAACATGCGGTAGGGTTCATCGACCCCCTTCGTTACGAGGTCGTCAATCAGCACGCCGATATACGCCTCGTCGCGTTGCAGCACGAACGGCTCGCGGCCCTGCACCCTCAAAGCGGCATTCACTCCTGCCACAAGACCCTGCGCAGCAGCCTCCTCGTAGCCCGTCGTACCGTTTATTTGTCCCGCAAAATACAGATTATCAACCATTTTGCTCTCCAATGTGTGGCGCAGTTGCGTCGGCGGGAAATAGTCGTACTCTATGGCATAGCCCGCACGGTAGGCATGCACGTCCTCCAACCCTCTGATACGGTGCAACGCCCTCATCTGCACATCGTAAGGCAGCGACGACGAAAAGCCGTTCAGGTAGTATTCGTTGGTGCCGTCGCCTTCGGGTTCGAGGAAGAGTTGGTGCTGTTCCTTGTCGGCGAAGGTGCGCAGTTTGTCCTCGATGCTCGGGCAGTAGCGGGGACCTATGCCCTTTATCGTGCCGTTGAACAGCGGCGAATCGGCAAACCCTTCGCGCAAAATATCGTGCACCTCTTTCGACGTATATACCAGAAAACAAGGCAGTTGTCGCTGCACAGGCTGCGTCGCGTCGGAGAACGAGAACTTGGCGGGATGCTCGTCACCGTATTGCGGTTCGAGAGCCTCAAAATCGATTGTACGCGCATCCAAGCGGGCAGGTGTACCGGTCTTCATGCGCCCCGTCTCGATGCCGACCGCAACGAGCGATTCGGTGATGCCCGTCGAAGCCGCATCGCCCGCCCGTCCGCCTGTCGCATTGGCTCTGCCGCAGTGCATCAGACCCGCGAGGAACGTGCCGGCAGTCAGCACCACCGTCTGCGCTCCGAACTCCACTCCCATTCGCGTTTTAACGCCCCTTACGCGAGGTTTTGCGCCCGAATGGTCGAAGAGTATCTCCACCGCCGAATCCTGCCAAATATAGAGGTTTTCGGTGTTTTCCAGACGGTGTCGCCACTCCTGCGAGAATCGCGCCTTGTCGCATTGCGCACGAGGGCTCCACATCGCCGCGCCCTTCGAGCGGTTGAGCATACGGAACTGTATGGTCGTCAGGTCGGTAACCTCGCCCATCTGCCCGCCGAGAGCGTCTATCTCGCGGACAATCTGACCTTTGGCTACACCGCCCACGGCAGGGTTGCACGACATCGTCGCCATCTTGGTCATGTCCATAGTCAGCAGCAACGTGCGTGCGCCCATGCGTGCGGCAGCCGATGCCGCTTCGCACCCCGCATGACCTGCACCTATAACTATTATATCGTAATGTTCCATGCCTCCAAATACTTGTCCTCCAACTCGTGCATCGTGCGTTCGGTATCGGGGGTTTTGTCGCCCTGCCCGCACAGGTGCAGTACGCCGTGTACCATCACGCGGTGCATCTCGTCGAGTGGCGAAGAGCCGTAGCGTGCGGCGTTGTCTGCCACCGTCTCGACATCGATATAGATGTCGCCCGCGATGATACCTGCCTCCAAATCGCTGTCGTCGAAGGTGATGATGTCGGTAAAGTAGTCGTGTCCGAGATAGCGGCGATTCATCTCCAACTCGCGTGCCGACGAACAAAAGACATAGTTGATATGCCCTATATCGAAGGCTTGCGCCCCGTCGGTACGCGCCAATCCTTCGCAACGAGCCACCTCGCGAAGCCAGCGGCGCAAGCGTCGCTTATCGCGCAAACGGTAATTGCAATCGTCGTTGAAGTACTCTATATCCATCGGTCTTTACTTTTTGAAGCAGTTTGCAGCCGACATCTTCACACTCGGCGAAGGAGCGTAGATGCCGAACACCAATTTATACTCTATCTCCATCGTCGTCAGGTTCACCGACGCGCCAATCGTGCCTATACGCTGGTCGCGGGCAACGGTCTGACCCTTGCCTACATTGACTGCCGAGAGGTTGGCATACGACGAGATATATTCGCCGTGGGCTATATAGACGTCGTATTTGTTGTTCACCTTGTTGCGCTTTATATCGACCACCTTGCCCTCGTATATCGCCGTAATGCGGGCACCCTCGTTGCCGACTATCTCCGCCATGTTACCGTTGTAGCGACGTACCCTGCCACCTGCCACAGGCAGATTCAGACCCCGCGTCTGCGACGAGAACGATGCGCCCGACTTGTTGCCCTTCGTCAGTCGGCGCAGTTGAGCCACAGCCTTTTCGAGTTGCTGTTCCTGCTCCGCTTTGGCACGCATCACCTTCTGCTCCCTCTTGGACATGCGGCTGACGGTTTGGCGGGCTGTGTTGGCATCGGCACGCATCCGTTCGCGCTGTTTGTCCAATTTGCGTTTGCTTGCGGCAAGTTCCTCGCGCTTCTTGTCCAACGCCTCGCGTTCGCGCCTTACATCCTCGCGCAACGACGTTATCTCGCGCATTTGCTCGCCTCGTCGTTCGGTGGCGGTGCGCAGTACGGCTATGCGGCGTGCCGTCTCGGCAAACGATTCGGACGACAGCACATAAGCCCACAGGGTATTGTAGCGGTAGTTGCGATAGGCTGCCCGTATCATCTCGCCGCACGAGGCTTCGAGAGCGGCAAGTTGCCCGCTCAACTCCTCGATACGGCGCGACGAGGCTTTGACCTCTGCCGTCAGAGCGTCGATACGGCGCGATGTGGCCGAGATGAGTGCCGAACGCTTCTCGATTTGGGCAGTGAGCAGACGCACCCGCTTTTGAGCCGAAGCCTTGTCCTTTTTGAGCGATGCCAACTGCTTCTCCTCCTGCGCAATCGACTTTTCGAGGTTGGCGATTATACGACGCTGTTCGTCGGCCTTTTCGGCATCGTCGCCCTGCGCGAAACAGCACGCCGCTATCGCCGTGAGCGACACAAGAAGTATGTTGCGCAACATTTTCATCGTTTTTTGCTTTTTTTGCCCGTTGCAGCCTCTGCCTCACGGTAGGTGCCGTTCAGCCGGCTTTCGACGGCTTCGGCATCGGCACCGCGCTCCAAAGCCTTGCGCCAATAGATTTGCGCCATGAACCTTTCGCCGAGCGCATCGAGTATGTCGCCATAGTGCAACGCCATCTCTGCCGACGACGACCTGTCGAGCGACATCGCCTGCTGCTGTATCTTTTTCGCCTCGTCGTAACGCCCCAATCCGTACAGCACCCAAGCCTGCGTATCGAGGAACGTCGGGTTGTTCTGCGACAACGATATGGCGCGTGTGGCCAAGGCGAGCGCACGCTCCAAATCGCGGCCTTCGAGGCTCAAAAAGTAGGCATAGTTGTTGAGTGTCGAGGTGTTGTCGGCATAGCAGGCGAGCGATTTTTCGAATGCCGCATAGCATCGGCGCATATCGCCCCGCAGATGTTCGGCATCGCCTATATGCCCCCACAAAGCACCGCGCAGCGAGTCGGTCGGCGCATATTTCAACGCCTCGCGGTAGGCTGCCACAGCCTCGTCGTAACGCTTGGCGGTCAGGCGCAGGTGGCCGCGCGTGGAGAGCAGGTCGGTATTGCGCGGAAAGCGTTGCAACGCCCTCGCAAGGTAGCACTCGACCGAATCGGTGCGGTGCAGATAGTGTTCCATCTCGATTATGCGCAGATAGTCGTCGATTGCGGGGTGCTGTACGTCCAGATTCTGTTTGTAGAGCGCGAGAGCCTGTTCGACTTCGCCCAAAGCAATCAGATGCCCTGCATAGAGTTCCACCACCCGCCTGTCGTCGGAGTGGCGAATCATCAGTTTGCCCGCCAAGGCGTTAAGTTGCGGATAGTAGTCGCGGTAGAAGGCTCGGCTCGATGTCAGGTTGCGGAATTGCGCCATCTTCACCTCGACCGACACCGACGGGCTGTCGAAGAGATGCCCGAGCGTTTGGAGATAGAGTTCGTAACGCCGTCGGTTGTAGGCATATTCGCCCAAAGATATCCACACGTCGATATTGTCGGGTGCAGCCTCCACCGCGCGATTGTAGGTGTGCATGGCCAACGAATCATTCCCCACGGCCGCGTATGTCTCTGCCAAAGCGACATAGCCGTCGGGCAGATAGGGCATTTCGTCGATTGTCTGCCGTGCCTCGCGCTCGGCACGGTCGAATTGGCGCGTGGAGAAGAGCAACTGCTGCCGCATACGCACCAAATAGGGGTTGCGCCCTATGCGCACCTCTGCCGAATCGAGCGTGGCAATGGCGGCAAAAGGCTTGTCGTTGCTTTGGTAAAGCAGCGCGAGGATGCGGAACCACTCCGGCTCGCGACTGCGCTGCACCAACCGCGCATAGCAGTCGATTGCCTCGTCGTAACGACCCGCACGCACCGCCGCATCCGCCAACAATTCGAGGTATGCCGTATTGGTCGAATCGGCTCGGTAGGCCTTGCGGGCAAGCAGCAGAGCCTCGTTACGGTCGCTGCCGCTCAACCGCGATGCCACACTTGCGGCAGGAGCATAGAGCGAGTCGAGTGCCAAAGCACTCCGCGCCGATGCGAGTGCCGCTGCGCTGTCGCCGTCAATCGCCAACCGCTTGACCGACTCGGTGTAGTGCCACAATGCGCACGTCGTATCCTGCCGCAACAACCCCTCGCGCGGAGCCGTATGCGACGCACCACGACGCGATGCCATGTGCCTCGCGGGCGCAAACCCGCAAAGCAACAGACAGAGGAGTATAAGAGTAAAGGACTTGCGCATTTGGTGTGGTGTTGGTTGTGCGTATAACGGTTTTCTTATCACGTGCGGCTGTTCTAGGAGTCCTAAGAGTTCTAGGAGAACTAGGATATAGCAGCAACGTTGTTTGTTTGTGACTTATTTCTTTTTGGTTATTGTATTTGCTTTTTTGTTGTATATTTTTTCTATTATTCCTATTCGTCCCCTGCCCTCTTAGAACTCCTCGTACTCCTAGTTCTCCCAGAATCGTCGGCACGCAACAGTTCTTGCAGGCTTGCGCGTGCCACGTTGGTAAGTTTGATTTCGCTCTCCTTCGATGTCGCTCCGACAGCACTGCCTTCGGCGATATTCTGTTTGCCGCTGCGTGCAGTCTGCACCATTTGGTCGATGGTTCTGTCGCCATGCTGCAAAAATTTGCCTGTAAAATAGCGTGTAACGTCGTATATGCACTCCGCTTTGCAAAATGCAATCAAATCGCGGTAGGCCCCCTGCTGCGGCAGAAAATCGTTGTCGGACTGCATGGTCGCGTTTACAACTTACTCTCGAACTGTTGCAGGAAGCGCACGTCGTTTTCGAAGTAGAGGCGCAGGTCTTTGACACCGAATTTGAGCATCGCGATACGCTCCACGCCCATACCGAACGCAAAGCCCGAATACTCGTGCGAATCGATGCCGTTGGCCTCCAACACGTTCGGATCGACCATACCGCAACCCAAAATTTCGAGCCAGCCCGTACCCTTGCAGACGTTGCAACCCTTACCGCCGCAGAGGTTGCACGATACATCGACCTCTGCCGATGGCTCGGTGAACGGGAAGTAGGACGGGCGCATGCGTATCCGCGTCTGTTCGCCGAACATCTCCTTGGCAAAGTAGAGCAGCGACTGCTTCAAATCGGCAAACGACACCCCTTTGTCGATATACAGACCCTCGACCTGATGGAAAATGCAGTGGGCGCGGTAGGAGATGGCCTCGTTGCGGAACACGCGACCCGGGCAGATGACGCGGATAGGCGGCTTCTGATGCTCCATCGTGCGCACCTGAATCGACGAGGTGTGCGTGCGCAGCAGGATGTCGGGTGTCTTTTCGATGAAGAAGGTATCCTGCATATCGCGGGCAGGGTGCTCGGGCGGGAAGTTCAACGCCGAGAAGACATGCCAATCGTCCTCGATTTCGGGACCTTCGGCAACGGTATAGCCGAGACGGGAAAATATGTCGATAATCTCGTTTTTGACAATCGAAATCGGATGGCGCGAGCCGAGTGTTTCGGCCGTACCCGGACGCGACATATCCTCGATGGCGGGAGTCGAAGCGACTGCATCGGCAAACTCCTCTTTGAGTGCGGCGATTTTGGCGAGAGCCGCCTGTTTGAGGGCGTTAAGGCTCTGACCGAGTTCGCGTTTGCGCTCGGGAGCCACCGTTTTGAACTCCTCCATGAGGGAAGTCAGTTCGCCCTTTTTGCCGAGAATGCGGATGCGGAAATCTTCTATTTCGGCAGCTGCCTTCGGATGAAATTCCTGCACGCGGGCGAGCAGGTCGTTGATTTTGCTGTTCATATTTTGCGATTTTGTACTTTTGCCGTATCTTTATGCCATATAGGCATAGTCGGGTTACAAAGTTACAACAATTTTGAGAAAAATGAGCCGTTTTGCTTTCACATTTTGCATGCTCCTCGCTGCACTCGCCGTGCATCCCTCCGCATCGGGGCAGGAGCAGTCGGTGCAGACCGACACCCTGCGACAATCGGGCAACCGCAAAGTGGGGTTGGTGTTGAGCGGAGGAGGAGCCAAAGGGCTTTACCACATCGGCGTCATCAAGGCGTTGGAGGAGAACAACGTACCGATAGATTATGTTGCGGGAACGTCGATGGGTTCGATTATCGCGGGGTTGTATGCGGCAGGATATTCGCCCGAGCGTATGTGCGAAATCGTCGCTTCGGGCGATGTCGGACGGTGGGTATCGGGACATATCGACGAGGCGCACCGCCACTATTACCGCGAGCAGGATATGCCGCCCGCATTCCTCAACCTGCGGTTCGATACCGACAAGGAGCGTATCCGCGCCCGTCGCGAGGCTCGCAGGGCAGGGCGTAAAACGAGACAGAGCGGCGTATTGAAAATCCCTGCCGACATCATCTCGTCGGCGCAGGTGGATTTGGCGTTGAACGAACTCTTTTTGCAGGCTTCGGTCGCTTGCGAAGGCGATTTCGACAAGTTGATGGTGCCGTTTTTCTGTGTGGCAAGCGATATGACTTCGCGCCGTGCCGTGATGTTCCGCAACGGCGACATAGGCAAGGCCATCCGTGCCTCGATGTCCATACCGCTCGTATTCCGACCGCTGAAATACCGCGACATGCTGCTCTACGACGGCGGATTGTTCGACAATTTCCCGTGGAAGAGCATGGAGAGCGCGTACGCACCCGACCATATCATAGGGGTCAAATGCACCTTCGGCAACAAGCCCGTCGATGAGAGCAGCAACCTTATCGACCAAGCATTGATGCTGATGCAGAGCGATACCGACTACAATCTGCCCAAGGAGGGCAACATAATGATTGACCGTGCCGTCGATGCCGGCATGTTGGATTTCGAGCGCGGCGAGGAGATTATAAGGCAAGGTTACGACGACACGATGGAGCGCATGGATGAGATACTCGCCGTAATTGCCGAGCGACGCACGCCCGACGAGGTTGCCGAACGGCGCAGGCAGTTTTTGGCAAAAGAGCCGCCATTGCTCGTTCGAACGCCCGCAATCGAAGGTTTGAGCCATCAGCAGGAGCAGTATGCCCGAGCCGTGATGTTCTCGCACAAGGAGTCGGTGCGCGATACGCTGTGGTCGTTCGACGCATTCCGCTCGAAGGTGTGCGACCTGCTTGCCGAGAACGATTTTGCGATGGACTATCCGCTGTTGCGCTACAATGCGGAGCAAAAGGCTTTCGATGCCTCGCTCGCGTTGCGCATGCAGCCGTCGTTGAAGTTGTCCATAGGCGGCAACATCTCCTCGACGGCATACAATCAGGCACGCATAGCACTCTCGTACAGCCGTATCGGGCGCATCGCGCTGAACGTCTCGGCAGGGTTGTATCTCGGACCAATTTACAATGCAGGTTTTGTCGGTGGGCGCATAGCCGTATCGCCGCACAGACCCGCATTCTTCGATTTGGCATATACCTTTTCGGTGCGCAACACCCTCTACGGCAATTTCGGCAACCTGACCTCAATCGACAACACCGTGCGCAAGAAGCACAAGGAGAGTTATTTCTCGTTGGGTGCGGGATTGGCTGCCACCAAACGGAGCGTGGTGCAGGCGACGCTGAACATGGGCGAAAACTACTACCGTTTTCAGGGCGATGCTGCACCGTCGCGTTTCGAATTTCTCGGCATCAGGTTGCAGGTACGGCGCAGCACGCTAGACAATCCGCATGTTCCCGTGCGCGGTACGAGGATTTCGCTCTCGGGCATCTTCATCGACGGCCGCGACCGACAAACATCATTCCGTCCGACACCCGACGGCAACGCCGTATCGTATCGGCTTGTGCAGCACCGCAGTTGGCTGGGTGCAAAGGCGGAGTGGCAGCACTATGTCGAATTGCCTCGTTGCCGTTGGTTTTCGCTCGGCTATCGGTTGGAGGCGGTCTATACCGACCATCCGCGATTCGGCGACGACAAGGCGACCGAAGTGTCGTTGCCGCAATATGCTCCGACGACCCATTCGCAGATGATATACATGCCGCAATTCCACGCCTCGCGCTATGCTGCGGCAGGCATCATGCCGACCTTCACCATCATCGACAACCTGTACATTCGGGCAGGATTCCATGCCATGTGGCGCGATGGACGCTACGACAATTCGCATTGGCAGTATATGGCGGATTTGTCGGTGGTCTATCGGTCGGTCGTGGGACCCGTCAGCCTGACACTCTCGAAATACGGCATCCGCAACACGCGCAACCTCTATCTGTCGTTCAATTTCGGCTATCTGATATTCGCACCGAAGGGAACGTTTTATTAACCTAAACTCTGTACGAATGGCTCAATCGACCGATACATGGCAGCGGACACTAACGGCATACCGCACCTACATAAAGTTGGAGAAACACCTCTCCGACAACACCGTTCGGGCTTACATGTGCGATTTGGACGAGTTCGGCCACTTCATCCTGCATTGGTTCGACGTGCCGCCCGCCGATGTCGCACCCGAGATGATAGAGCGGTTTATGACCCATCTGTTCGACAACAACCGCGAAAAGAGTACTCAGGCGCGGATATTGAGCGGCATAAAGAGTTTCTACAACTATCTGTTGTTGAACGATGTCATCGAAACGTCGCCGACCGAATTCATCCTGTCTCCCAAATGCGGTCGGCATCTGCCCGATACCCTTTCAGTCGAGGAAATCGACCGCATAATCAACTCGATAGACCCGCAAACCGTCAAAGGACGACGCGACAGAGCCATATTGGAGTTGCTCTATTCGTGCGGTTTGCGCGTATCGGAACTGACTGCCCTGCGGCTGTGCGACCTCTTTTTCGGCGAGGGCTACATAAGGGTCGAGGGCAAGGGCGACAAGCAGCGGCTCGTACCTATCGGCAACACGGCACGCGAACGCATCTGCATCTATCTCGACGACCGCAAGGAGAAGCAGTGGGGCAGCAAGGAGATTGTCTTTCTCAACAATCGCGGCAAGGCACTGACGCGAGTGATGATTTTTCAAATCATCCGTCAGGCTTGCCGTCGTGCGGGAATAGTCAAGAGCGTCAGTCCCCATACCTTCCGCCACTCCTTCGCCACGCATCTGCTTGCGGGAGGTGCCAGCATCCGTCAGGTGCAGGAGATGTTGGGACACGAGAGCATAGCGACAACCGAAATCTACACCCATCTCGACACCGAAAGGTTGCGCGATACGGTGGAAAAACTCGACGTATAAGGTCATGAAGAGTTACAAGGCACGCGGCATAGTCCTCAACACCGTCAAATATGGCGACAGCGCAATGGTCGCCCACCTGCTGACCGACATACACGGTCGGCAGAGTTATATGGTGCAGGGCATCCGCTCGTCGCGCGGACACGGTTCGCGCATGGCACTCTTACAGCCGCTGTTCGCCTTGGAGTTCGAGGGTCTGCAATCGACGCGGATGGAGATGCACCGCATGCGCGAAGTACACAACGGGTTGGTGCTACACACCATACCCTACGACGTCCGCAAATCGACCATAGCCCTCTTTATGGCAGAGGCATTGTACCGCTTGGTCGGCGAGAGCGAATCCAACGAGCCGCTGTTCGATTTCGTTTGGGGCAGTATCGAGGCGTTGGATGCGTTGCAGGAGGGTGTGGCGAATTTCCATCTGTGGTTTTTGGCCAACATCAGCCGTTTTCTCGGTTTCAGCCCTGCCGACAACTATGTGGCAGGGGCGTTGTTCGATATGCGCGAAGGTATCTTTACGACCATCCCGCCGCTGCACAACGACACGATGAACAGCGATTGCGCCGCAATACTCCACTTTCTGCTCCATGAAGACGTGCGCTCGATAGGCGAATTGGCACTCAACCGCCACCAACGGGTCGAACTCCTCAACCTGATAGTCAAATACTATGCCCTCCACCTCGACTCGATTCGCAACGTCAAATCGATAAACATCTTGCAGGAAGTGTTTTAGGGGGAGTCTTGCGAAAAGTTTCAGAGTTTAAGGGGTTTCAGGGGGTTTAAGAGGGTTAAGATAATTAGTAACATATATCACCCGAGCAACCTTTTCGGTTGCTCGGGTGTGCCATGACTATATTTTTATTATCTTTATAATCTTTTTACATTACACTAACCACTAATCACTTCACCTTTATCATATTCACAATCGACCGTTCGGCGGCTGTGCGGACCTGTTCGTCGAGAATGATTTCGGGTGCTTCGTTTTCGAGTGCGGCGCAGATGTTGTCGAGCGTCACCATCTTCATATAGCAGCATTCGTTGCAGCCGCATGTCGAATCGACGGGCGGTGCGGGGATGAATCGCTTGTCGGGGTAGCGGCGCTGCATCTCTGCCAATATGCCGGCTTCGGTAACGACTATAAATTCGCGTGCTTCGCTGCGACCGCAGTAGTCCAATATGCCCGCCGTCGAGCCGACATAGTCCGCCACAGCCGCTATATAGGCCTTACATTCGGGATGTACCACGATACGGGCTTCGGGATGCGAGCGGCGCAACTCCAAAATTTTCTCCAACGAAAACTCCTCGTGGACATGGCACGCTCCATCCCACAGCACCATATTGTCGCGCCCCGTGAGTTTTTGAATGTACGCGCCGAGATTGCGGTCGGGTGTGAAAATGATGGGTTGTTCGCGCGGGATACTCTCGACCACCTGCAAGGCGTTCGAGGAGGTACAGCAGATGTCCGTAAGAGCCTTTACGCCGACGGAGGTATTCACATACGAGACGACCTTGTGCGACGGGTATTTCGCCTTAAAACGGGCAAATTCGGCGGCATCGCACGATGCTGCGAGCGAACATCCCGCTTCGGGATTCGGAATGAGTACCTTTTTGTCGGGACAGAGCACCTTGGCGGTCTCCGCCATGAAATGCACGCCCGCAAATACTATTATGTCGGCATCGGTCTCGCGAGCCTTGACCGACAACGCCAGCGAATCGCCGAGAAAATCCGCCACAGCCTGCACATCCGGCGTGGTGTAGTAGTGAGCCAGAATGACGGCGTTTTTGCGCCGTTTCAACTCCGCTATGCGGGAAACGATTGAATCGCCCATTTTATTATTCTTTTATTAAATATAAATCAAAACAAAAATAATAAATGCTGTTGAAACTGTCGGTAACTTTTTGTGTCAAATTTTTTACACAACCGCTGTTGATTGCCACACTCCCGACCATCGCAATCCTCTGCCGATTTCGGGAAGTTATCAACGGATGTTTATAAAGTTGTTACCAATTTCGACACCCCTCTTTTTCAACATCGGCACTCCGAATTTCCTGACAAAAGTGATGAAAACTTTTGATAAGTCGTCGTGTTTGTCGGTTTTGTCGCCTTTTTCGACATTGCCGCATCGGGTTTTTAACAGCCTTTGCGGAGTTTTCAACACTTATCGACAAGGTTTTCAACAATGCTTTGCACAACCCTCGATGATTTTGCGGGCAACCTCGCGGTAGTGTTTTTCCACCTCCGAATCGGTCGCAACAGCCGGCATGCCGTCGTCGCTGCCCTGCATAATCGACTGCACGATAGGTATTTCGCCCAATACCTCCACACCCGCTTCGGCAGCATAACGCGCAGCACCTCCGCGTCCGAAGATGTAATAGCGGTTGTCGGGCAACTCCTTCGGCGTAAACCAAGCCATATTTTCGACGATGCCGAGTACGGGAATGGCGACATTCGGATTGCGGAACATCTCCACACCCCTGACGACATCCGCCACGGCAACCTGCTGCGGTGTCGAGACGATGACTGCGCCGTCGATATGCAGTTCGTTGATTATCGACAAATGTATGTCGCCCGTACCTGGGGGTAAATCGATAAGCAGATAATCCAACCTGCCCCACAACGTTTGATGCACGAGTTGTCGCAGTGCGCTGTTGGCCATCGTGCCGCGCCACAACAGGGCATCGGTCGGCCGGATGAACATCGCTATCGACATCACCTTCACTCCCATCCGCTCTGCCGGCACGATATATTCGCGTCCATCCTGCTGCACGGCATCGGGCAGATAATCTTCGGCACCGAACATCTTCGCCTGCGACGGTCCGTAGATGTCGGCATCGAGTACCCCGACGCTGTAACCCATGTTGCGCAGCGCGAGTGCGAGATTGGCGGTAACGGTCGATTTACCCACACCACCCTTGCCTGAGGCTATGGCGATAACCTTGCCTATGTCGGTGGTCGAGGTGTTGGCGTGCAACTCCTCTATCGCCTCCTGCGCCTTGTTGCGGGCAGGTGCCTCGCCCTCCTTGACGAATACGGTAACGGCATGCTCGGGAAAAGCCTCCGCAAGAGCCTGCTCGACCCGCGATTTGATTTTCAACGCAAAGGGGTCGTGCCGCTTGGCAAAGCGCAACGCCACGACGATTTTTTCGCCGTCGGCAGCAACGCTCTCCACATTGCGTCCGCTCACGATGTCCACCCCCGTCTCGGGATGCACAATAACCGACAGCAGTTTGTTGATTTTGGATTGCATGGTGCTTTTTTACAAAAAGGTTAAGGGGTTTAAGAGTTTAAGAGTTTCAAAGTGGTTTTTGGTTGTGCGTATGACGGTTTTCTTATCACGAGCGACCTTTTATAGGAGTTCTGGGAGAACTAAGAGAACTATGATATAGCAG
>CALYVN010000035.1 GCA_945494785.1 uncultured Alistipes sp. | reverse complement strand
CGATGCGATTTTTTGTTGCAGGCTTTACATCCCGCCGACCATATTTCTCCTTCGTCGTCCTTGCACGACACTTTTCACAGCACGTCTCGGCTCTGTTCTTTTGCAGCCCGTTGCAGCATATCGAGTATCTGCACGCACACCCAAGCATCGGTTGCGGCATAGAGTTGCTGCTGCGGAGTGAGCGTATGCGCCTCCCAATTACTCAATCGTTGCGCCTTCGACACCTTTTTGCCGAGTACGATGCCCGAGAGTTTGCGCAGACTCCTGTCTTCTATGCCGAACTGCCCGACCACGCTCTGCAAATCGACAAAACCTGCCGCCTTGAATCGGCGCAATTCGCCAAGTCGCTGAATATCGTTCTGTACCGCCACTCCGACCTTCTGTATCGCGGGATTTTGCAAAATAGCAAGCAGAGCCTTGTCCAACGGCAAACGGTTAAGCCTTATGAGGTAGCATACCCCGTCTGCCGACAACTGCATCAACGCCACTTTGTTCGTAATGCCGGCGGTAAACGAAGGCCGTGTTTCGGTATCGAAGCCCACAACCTTGTGTTTGGCTATCTCGGCACATGCACGCACCAAAGCCTCCATCGTATCGACGACCACTATTCGGCCTTCGAAACGTGCAGGCTCCAAAGCCGCAACCTCATCGTTGGATATTGTCGAAACGAATGCCACGCCCTACCCTATCTGTTTTTGCGTTGTTGGCGTTGCATCTGCTCCTGCTGACGCATCAACTCCTCGTATTTCTGTTGGAAACGCGATTTTTTGCCGTTGGTATTCTTCGCCATGTTCGAGTGTACCAGCGCATGAATCTTGTTGTCGTCTATCAGGTGGCGAATCACAACCGTCTGTATAATCGTAATCAGGTTCGACAGCAGATAGTAGTAACACAAACCGCTCGAATAGTCGTTAAACCACAACAGCATCATTATCGGCATCATATAGACCATCATAAACTTCATGCCCGCCATCTGTGGTTGCGACGATGCGCTTTGCTGATAGTTCATGTACGAGAAGGCAAAGAACACCACAGCCATCAACAGCGCGAACAGGCTGACGTGGTCGCCATAGAACGGGATGTTGAACGGCAATTGCAATATGCTGTCATACGACGACAAGTCATCGCTCCACAGGAACGACTGACCGCGCAACTCGATACTTGCAGGGAAGAAACGGAACATCGCAATCAGTATCGGCATCTGAATCAACGCCGGAATACAGCCTCCCATGATATTCACATCCGCTTTTTTGTAGAGTTCCATCGTCGCCTGCTGTTTCTTCATCGCATCCTCCTGCTTCGGATATTTGGCATTGATGGCCTCTATCTCCGGTTTCAGCACGCGCATTTTGGCAGTTGAAAGGTAACTCTTATATGTCAGCGGGAATATGACAATCTTAACCAACAGTGTCAGTATCAAAATAATCAAACCGAACGACGCGATATACTGTTGCAGAAAATCGAACACCGGAATCACAACCCAACGGCTTATCCAACTCGACAGAATCCAACCGAGCGGAATCGCACGCTCCAACGACAACGATTCGCCGCGTTCATCGACTACCTTGCGCAACACCGAATACTTGTTCGGACCGAGATAGAACGAGAACTTGTAGGCTTCGCTCTGTGGCGTATATTCGACCGCCGATTTCAGCGAGAACTCCTTTATGAAGCCCGATTGTTCGTTTGCAGTATCGAAAGCCACATCCGCATACGAAAATTTGGCGTTGCGGGCTATGAGCGTCGAGGAGAAATACTGCTGTTTGAACGACACCCAATCCACCGACGACGATATGCGCTTATCCTTGCTGCTCGTCGAGATACCCAAATCCTCTATGCCGATTTCGGAAGGGAAATGGTAGGCAAGCGTGGTATAGGTGTTTTCGTTTTTGAAACTGCGCTCATTGCGGTACGAACGGTTTGCCCAATCCAATCCGATGCTCGTCTGGTTGGCCATCAGCGGTGCGAGGTTGCGCATACGCACCTCGAAATCGACCAAATAGTCGCGTTCGGGACGCATCTCGTTGTAAATCGTATAGACATAGTCCAACGACGCATCTGCGCCTATCGGCAGACGCATGGTTACGATTTGTGTATTTTTGGAGGTCTCTATCGGCAGCAGTTCGAAATTGTGTTCCGCCGTATTTACCTTGACATTGCGCAGATTGTGTTTCAGATAGAACGCCATGTCGAACCGTGCCGATTCGGGGTCGAACAGATGCACGAGTTGGTTGCGTTCCTCCTTCGGCGCGTATTTTGTGTACTCTTTCAGCGTAACATCCTTAATCTGCGCACCTGCGGTCGTAAAGAGGATTTTCAGCACGTCGTTCTCCACCTCAATCTCCTCCGCATTCGGAGCATCAGCCACCAAACCGTCGTATTGCTGTTCCGACTGCGCAACCTTCTGCGTCTGCTCCGCACTCTCTGTTGCCACACTCTCGGCAACGGTCTCTGCCACCGCATCGCTCTGCTCTGTTGCAACCGTCTGTTGCGACTCGGTTGCAGCCGCAAACTTCGACTGCTCGTAATTGGTATAGAGTACAAAACCTAAAAAAATCAGGCCGATAAGTATAAATCCTATAATCGATTGCTTGTTTTCGTTCATGTTTCCGTATTGCTTATTTCTGTTTATTCATTCCGTATTTCATTGCTTCGGCGACAAACGCCACGAACAGCGGAGCAGGTCGCTCCACCGTACTTTTGTATTCGGGGTGATACTGCGTACCGACAAACCACGGGTGGTCGGCTATCTCTATGACCTCGACAAGTCCCGTATCCGGATTCACTCCGACAGCCTTCATTCCCGCCTTTTCGAACGCCTCGCGATAGTCGCTGTTGAACTCGTAACGATGGCGATGACGCTCGACGATATTTGTCGTACCGTAGGCTTGCGCCGCATGCGAGCCCTCTGCCAACGTACAGGCATAACCGCCCAAACGCATCGTTCCGCCCTTGGCCGTAACACCCTTTTGGTCTTCCATAAGGTCGATTACGGGGTTTTTCGTCGCCGGTTTCATCTCGCGCGAGGAGGCATCCTCCAAGCCGAGTACGTTGCGGGCAAATTCCACCACAGCGCACTGCATACCGAGACAGATGCCGAGGAAAGGTATTTTGTTCTCTCGGGCATAACGCACCGTTTCGATTTTGCCGTCGATTCCGCGATTACCGAATCCTGGAGCAACGAGTATGCCCGACATACCCGCCAACAAATCGGCAACATTGTCGCGCGTGATTTTCTCCGAATTGACATAGTGCAGATTGACTTTGCAGTCATTGGTAGCTCCCGCATGGATAAACGACTCGTTGATGGATTTGTAAGCATCGGGCAGTTCGGTATATTTGCCCACCAAAGCCACATCGACCTTGTGCGACGGATGTTTGACCTTCTCCACGAATTTGCACCAAGCGGCCAAATCGGGTGCTTCGTTGCCTACGGGCAATCCCAACCGTTGTAACACCACCGTATCCAGATGTTGGTCGAACATGCTTAGCGGCACCTCGTAAATCGTGGACATATCCGCCGATTCTATCACCGCCTCCGGCACCACGTTGCAGAACAAGGCAACCTTACGTTTGAGTTGCGTTCCGAGCGGATGGTCGGCACGCAACACAAGCACGTCGGGTTGCAAACCGTTTTCGAGCAGAGCCTTGACAGAGTGCTGTGCCGGCTTGGTCTTCAATTCGCCCGAAGCCGCCATATACGGCACCCAAGCCAAGTGGATAAGTGCCGAATTTTGAAAGCCCAACGAATTGCGCAACTGACGTACCGACTCTATGAACGGCAACGACTCTATATCGCCCACCGTACCGCCTATTTCGGTAATAATCACATCGTACTGCTTCGTATTCGCCACCAACTGCACACGACGCTTTATCTCGTCAGTAATATGAGGAATCACCTGCACCGTCTTGCCAAGATAATCGCCTCTGCGCTCCTTTTCGATGACGCTCTTGTAGATTTTGCCGGTGGTAACGTTGTTGTTTTTCGAGGTTGTGATGGATGTAAACCGCTCGTAATGCCCCAAATCCAAATCGGTTTCCGTACCATCCTCTGTAACATAGCACTCGCCGTGTTCGTAAGGATTCAGCGTACCCGGATCGACATTTATGTAGGGGTCCAACTTTTGGATTGTGGTCGCATAGCCGCGTGCCTGCAACAGTCGAGCCAACGAAGCCGATATAATTCCCTTGCCGAGCGACGATGCCACGCCTCCCGTAACGAAAATATATTTTGGTTTCGACAATTTCATATTCGATATTCTCTCTTAATGTTCGTTTTGCAAAAACCGATTGACGGCGATTACTGCTCGCCGTCAATCATCTTAACCTTTTCTATGGCCTCTGCCATTTCGCGCTTGGCACGTTCGATTTTCTCCTTTACGCCGGCAATCATGGCCTCCGCACCCTTGCTCTTTGCAAAGAAGCCGATATTGTTGTCCAACAACGCAATCTCCTGTTCGAGTTGCCGCACGCGGTTGTAGAGTTTGTCGCGCTCCGTCCGCAGACGCTTGTCGCCTGTCGCACGCAACGATGCCACTTTGTCCTTAAAACGTTCCAGCGACTGCTCGCGACCCGAGCCGCGCAATGCACCGAACAGTTTGTCCACAGCCTCCTTGTAACGCTTCTGCAACTCGTCCTTGTGCTTGATTGGCACAAATCCGATTTCGCTCCAACGACGTTGGAACTCCTTTATCTTTTCGTAACCGCCATCCTTGATGTCGGCAGCCATCATCTGCTCGATGAGTTCGTTTTTCTTGTTCAGATTGTCGGTATATTCGTTCTCGCGCGTTGCAAAATGCGCCGATTTGCGCTCGAAGAATTTGTCGCAGGCGGCACGGAAACGCTTCCACACTGCATCCGAATGACGGCGCGACACGGCACCTATCTCCTTCCACTTCGCCTGCAATGCCAACAACTCGTCGGTTGCCTGTTTCCACTCCTCGCTCTCCTGCAACTTCTCGGCCGCCTCGCACAACTCCTCTTTCAGACGGAGATTCTTCGTCATCTCCTCCTTCACTTCGGCATAGAACGCCCGTTTTTTCTCGAAGAAGGCATCGCAAGCGGCACGGAAACGCTCGTACACCTTCGTATTATCCTTTTTCGGAGCGAAACCTATCGTCTTCCACTCCTTCTGTATCTCCAACAATTTTTCGCTCGCCTTGTTCCAAGCCTTGTGCGTTGCCAACTCCGAAGCGACCATCGACTCAATCTGTGCGCACAAACCCGATTTGCGTTCCAGATTGCCGACCTGCTCCGCCTTGATACCCTCGAAATAGTCCTGATGACGACGATTTATTACGGTCGATGCCTGCTTGAATCGCTCCCACAGAGCATCTTTGTATTCGCGTGCCACCGGACCTGCTTCGCGCCACTGCTCGTGCAGTTTCTGCAACTTGTGGAATGCCTCCACCGCCGACGGCTCCGTTGCCAACGCCTCTGCCTGCTCGCACAGCGAGGTTTTGAGTTCCAGATTCTTTTTCCAGTCCAAATCCCGCAACTCCTTGTTGATTTTCACGAAATCGTAGAAATTCTCGACATGCAGGTTGTAGGTCTCCCACATATCGTTCACATACTGCTGCGGCACTTGACCCGCACTCTTCCAACGCGCCTGCAATTCGCGGAATTTGGCAAAAGTATTGTTCAGCGTCTCCTCGTTTTTCACAAGGTTTTTCAACTCCTCGATAATTTCGAGTTTGACCTTGTAATTCTCCTCTTTCTGCTTCTCGGCTGTCGCCAACTCCTCGTCGCGCTTCGTGCGATAGATTTTCAACAAATCGCGCAGACGGGCTTCGTAGGCATCGACCTCCGGCACGAACTCGGCATCGTCGCCGTTCTGCTCCGCAAACGCCTTGCGGGCAGCATCGATTTCGGCATGATGCAGTTTATAGAATGCTACCTTGACTGCCTCGACCTCGCGACGAATCTCCTGTGCGGGATGCTCGCCTACAAGCGTTGCAAGATAGTCCGACAGTTCGGCCTTACTCTTGCCGGCAATTTTCTCGACCAACTCGGCATCGGCAGCACTCTCCTGCTCCTCCTGCTCTGTCGTTGCGGAATCCTCCTGCTCAGATACGGATACGGCCTGTTCGGTCGGCTCCTCTGTCGGATTTTCGTTTTCGGCGACAACGCACTCCTGCTGTTGTCCGCTCTCAATCTGCGAATTTGCGCTTTCGTTTACAACCTCCACTTCGGGAGTTGCGGTAGATTTCTCGGTAGCCATACTAAATGCTTGTTAGATTAAACGTATGTCCCTTCGGGTACATTCTCGACAAAGGTAGCAATAATTTTCGTTGTTTCAATCTCCCGACAGCCATTTTTTGTCGTTTACCGATTTTTCACTACCTTTACACCGACACATATACCCCGTTTGTTACGCTGTATGAAACGCATATCGCTAATTATCTTAATGTTGTCGCTACTTGGTGCTGTTTCGGCAGTTGCCGCCATCCACACCACAAGCGACATTCCGAACGTACAGATTGCCGACCGTAGCCGCTACACCTCCAATCCAGACGGAATCCTATCGCCTGCGACTGTCTCCGCCATCGACCTTGCATGCGATTCGTTGCGCAGGGACGGCAAGGCACAAATCGCTGTGGTGGCAATCGACGACATCGACTCCGACGACGTATTCTCGTTTGCCCTGCAACTCTTTTCCGATTGGGGCGTAGGCTCGGGCAAGGGCAACAACGGTCTGGGTATCATACTGGTACGCGACAAGGGCGAAATACGGTTCGTTACGGGCGACGGATTGGAGGGCATACTGCCCGATGCCGTCTGCAAGCGCATCCAGCAACGATATATGATAGAGCCGTTCCGCAACGGCGATTTCGATACCGGTATGTTGCAGGGCATCACCGCTACCGCTTCGATTCTGTCGGGCAGCGACGTGTTTGCCGAGAGCGACGACGATGCCGACATCGCCATTTTGGTCGGGCTGTTTCTCGGCTGTATGTTAATTGTCATACTGCTTATAGTCTGGGTCGCTTGGCAATCCTCGAAATGCCCTCGATGCGGCAAGCACAAACTCCGTCAGACCGAAAGTCTGCTGCTTGCAAGCAACCGACGCTATGACGACATCGAGAAGATTTTCGTATGCAGCAACTGCGGCAACCGCATCTCGCGTCGCACGAAAATCTACAAGGATACCGGCAGCGGCGGAACATTCATCGGCGGAGGAGGCCGGGGAGGCTTCGGAGGCGGAAGCATAGGCGGCGGATTCGGCGGAGGCCATTTCGGCGGCGGAGGCGCAGGCTCGAAATTTTAGCGGGCAGGTATATGCCGCGACACTCTCGTTTTGCAAAACAGAAAACATACATAACAATTAACCAAAAAACAGTACAACATTATGAAAAAGACAACTTGGATTATTATCGGCGTAATTGTTGCCGCAGCGGTGATTTTCTGCTGGTCGGCATATAACGGTTTGGCATCCGCACAACAGGATGTTGCAGCCAAATGGTCGAACGTGGAGACCCAATACCAGCGCCGCAGCGATTTGATTCCCAACCTTGTAAACACCGTCAAGGGTTATGCGGCACACGAGCAGGAGACTTTGGACAATGTCGTAAAAGCGCGTACTGCTGCCACTGCCGTCAATGTCAATGCCGCAAACATGACTACCGAGCAGTTCAAAGAGTATGCAGAGGCACAGTCGGGCGTAACACAGGCTCTCGGACGACTGATTGCCATCTCCGAGAACTATCCCGATTTGAAGGCCAATCAAAATTTCCTCGAACTGCAAGCGCAGTTGGAGGGTACCGAAAACCGCATCGCAGTTGCCCGCAAGGAGTATAACGATGCAGTCAAGGCTTTCAATGTCAAGGTCGTAACTTTCCCGAACAATCTGATTGCCGGCTGGTTCGGATTTGCTCAAAAGGAGTTCTTTGCCGCTACCGAAAGCGCATCGAACGTGCCTGTCGTGGCTTTCTGATGCCGAACGGCAATCGGACGTAATATCCCCCTAATCCGTACACTGTGGGCAAGCGAATACTCATAGTCGATGACGAACGCGACATTCTGGAATTTGTAGGCTACAACCTTTCAAGAGAGGGTTACGAGGTCTATACCGCCGAGAATGGTGCCGTTGCTCTCGAAGTGGCCGAGCGGGTGCATCCGCATCTGATTCTGCTTGACTCGATGATGCCCGTTATGGACGGCAGGCAAACGTGCGAGGCCATTCGCCGACATCCGCTGCTGAAAGATACCATGGTCGTATTCCTGTCTGCCATAGACGAGGAGGAGAAGCAGGTCAGCAGTTACCAATCGGGTGCCGACGACTACATCACCAAGCCTGTGCGTATGCGCGTGTTGTGCAGTCGCGTGGATGCCATAATGAAACGGCTCGACGAGAAGCCTGCGGCAAAAGTCGTCGGCATACAAATCGACGAGGCTCGCCATGCAATCGTAACGGCGCAGGGCGAGGAGATTCTGCCGCGCAAGGAGTTCGAAATTCTGCAACTTTTGCACTCGCAACCCGACCGCATATTTACCCGCGACGAAATTTACAGAGCGATTTGGGGAGATGACATCGTCGTCGGCGAACGGACGCTCGACGTTCACATCCGCCGACTGCGACGCAAACTCGGCGATAACCGAATCGCAACGATAAAGGGTGTCGGGTACATGTACAGGAGTGCGGATAGCGAATAGTAATTTGCGGGGCTGTTGCCCCGCAAATTCTATTATACACTGTGCCTGCTGCTGTCCATCATTCGTCGGCGGAGCGCAAGTATCGGAAAGGAATCGCGGGCAGCGAAAATAATTATCGCCTTTTATGGGTGGCTGTGAGTAAAATCGGCAATTTGTATGTATATTTGCATTCGGGTTTTGACAACTGAAATCATAAACAAACAACATAGCACACATCATGGTTATTTTAGTATTGAACTGCGGAAGTTCATCGATTAAGTATCAGGTAATCAACATCGACGACAACGGCCACGCGCTGTTGGCGAAGGGTTTGGTCGAGCGCATCGGCTTGGCAGAGGGCGATTTGACGCACAAGCCCGTAGGCAAAGAGCCTTTCAAATTGCACCAACCGATTCCCGACCACACCACGGGCATACGCCTCGTATTGGCAGCATTGACCGACAAGCAACACGGCGTAATAGGCTCGCTCGACGAGTTGAAGGCTGTCGGCCACCGTATGGTACACGGAGGCGAGTTGTTCTCGGATTCGTGCATCATAACCGAAGAGGTCAAAGAGAAGGTGCGTTCGCTCTTCGACGTTGCACCGCTGCACAATCCTGCCAATTTGGAAGGCGTAAAGGCCATCGACGAGGTTTTGCCGAATGTCAAGCAGGTTGCCGTATTCGACACGTCGTTCCATCAGACCATTCCTGCCGAAAATTACATCTATGCCCTGCCATACGAGTATTACGAGAAATATCGCGTGCGCCGTTACGGCTTCCATGGGTCGAGCCACAAATTCGTCTCCCGTGTGGGTGCGCAGGTTGCCGGATTGGATATAAACAACTCCAAAATCATCACCTGCCATGTAGGCAACGGCGGTTCGATTACGGCGGTACTGAACGGCAAATCGGTATGTACTTCTATGGGATTTTCACCCGTCGATGGTTTGATGATGGGTACCCGTTGCGGAGATGTGGATCCGAGCGTGCTGCTCTACATAGCCGAGAAGGAGGGCATGTCGCTGGCAGACATCAACGCTATGATTAACAAACGTTCGGGCGTGCAGGGTGTCTCCGGCATTTCGAGCGATATGCGCGACATCGATGCGGCATACGAAGCCGGCAACGAGCGGGCTGTTTTGGCACGCGATATGTATTATTCGCGCATAAAGCAATATGTCGGCAAATACGCCGCACTGATGGGCGGTGTGGATTTGGTCGTCTTTACGGGCGGTGTAGGCGAAAACTCGGCAGAGATGCGCGAAAGCGTATGTTCGGGCTTGGAGTTTATGGGCATTTCCATCGATTGCGCCCTCAACAAAACGGTGCGCGGCACAAATACGATAATTTCCGACGAGGCATCGCGCGTCAAGGTTGCGGTAATCGCCACCGACGAGGAACTCGTCATTGCAACGGATACGTTTAATTTGGTAAAATAGAGATATTATGGCACTCAAACATTTAAGCGAGATTGTCGAAGCGGCAAAGGCTCGCGGCAAAAAACGTTTGGCTGTGGCTTACGGCCAAGACTCGCACACAATCAAGGCTGTGTACGACGCATATTGCGAAGGATTGGTAGAGCCGATTCTTTACGGCGAACGCATCACAATCGAGCAGGTTTGCCGCGAACTCGACATCGACAGCAGCATATTCCGGATTATCGACGAGCCGAACGATGTCAAAGCCGCTGCATTGGCAGCCAAAGCCGTAGCGCAAGGCGAAGCGGACGTACTGATGAAGGGAATGATTCCGACGGACAAATACATGCGTGCGATTCTCAACAAAGACCTCGACCTGTGTCCGCCAAAGGGCGTATTGAGCCACGTGTCGGTATTCGAATGGAGCGGGTATCACAAACTGCTGCTCGCTTCGGACATAGCAATCATCCTGCAACCCGACATCAAGCAGAAACAGAAGCAAATCGACTATCTGCGCACCGTTGCCAACCTGCTCGGTGTGGATGTTCCGAAAATCGGCTGCATCGCTCCGTCGGAGCAGGTATTGCCGACCTCGTTGTCATCGACCGAAGGTGCGATGTTGGCAAAGATGGCCGACCGCGGACAGTTGGGCAAGGTAATCGTCGATGGTCCGCTTTCGTTGGATGTCGCACTCTTCAAAGAGGTGGCAGAACACAAGAAGGTCAAGGGCTCGGCAATAGCGGGCGACGTGGATGCACTGCTGTTCCCGAACATCGAATCGGGCAATGTCTTCTTCAAATCGGTATCGCACTTGGCTTGTGGCGAGATTGCCGCGATAGTCATGGGTGCAAAAGTGCCGTGCGTACTGACTTCGCGCGGAGATTCGGCGCTCTCGAAAAAGTATTCGATTGCCCTTGCCTGTCTGGCGGCAAAATAGCAATGTACAATGAAGATTCTGATTATCAACGGACCCAACCTCAATCTGCAAGGACGGCGCGAGCAGGGAGTATATGGCAGCGAGAGTTTCGGAGAGTTCGTTCCGAAACTGCGCAGCGAGTACCCCGACATATCGCTCGACTATTTCCAATCGAACATCGAGGGCGAAATCGTCGATGCGTTGCAGCGTGCCGATGGCGCGTATGACGGCGTATTGCTCAATGCGGGCGGATACACCCACACTTCGGTTGCAATACGCGATGCTGTTGCTGCCATAGCGACACCCGTAATCGAAATCCACATCTCGAACATCGGTGCGAGAGAGGAGTTTCGGCACACGTCGCTGTTGGCTGCGGCTGCGACAGGGTCGATAATCGGATTCGGATTGAACTCGTATCGTTTGGGAGTGGAGGCGTTGCTACTGCGCAAGTAGTCCACGCCTCCCGACCCCCGAATTTCCATTTATGGCGGAGCAACTGAGGGATAAGGTAGCAACAGGGGTGGCATGGAGCATTGCCGAGAAAATCGGATCAATGCTTCTGCAAATGGCGGTGAGCATCATCGTCGCCCGATTGCTGGTACCCGAAGATTTCGGTGTGATGGCTATTATGACCTTCTTCACCGCATTGGCTCTGGTCGTGGTGGACAGCGGATTTTCGCAGACGCTGATTCGCAAAAAATCCCCTACCAACAACGAATATAAATCGGTATTCCTCTTCAACACAGCCGTTTCGTGGTTGCTGTATGCCATACTTGTTGCGGCAGCACCCGCCATATCGCAATTCTATGGTTTGGAGACAATCGCCAAAATCGCCCCCGTTCTGTTTCTGTTGCTGCCGATAAATGCGCTGTGCGTAATTCAGAACACCATCTTCACGCGCAAATTTCGTTTCGACCTTTTGTCGAAAATCAATTTCGCCGCATCGCTCGTCGCAGGTACAATCGCAATCGGTTTGGCATGGGCAGGTGCAGGTGTTTGGGCATTGGTCGGCCAACGGCTCGGCATGATGACCACACGCGCATTGTTGCTGTGGTTGTTTGGTCGTTGGAAATCGAAAGGTCGGTTCTCGGCAAAAGCTTTAGCTGCCATGGCTCCCTTCTCGCTTCGATTGATGTCCACCGACATCATCGCCGCCGTATATAACAACATAGCGCAGATGTTCATCGGCAAGATGTACAACGCTTCGACTCTCGGCTATTTCAATCAGGCGCAGAAACTCAAAGAGTTGCCCGTTGTATCGGCTGTACAGTCGATACAGAGTGTAACCTACCCTGCTCTCGCCGGCATCAGGCACGACGAGGCCAAATTCGCCGAAAGTTATCGCAAGATATTGATGATTACGGCATTCGTAATGTTCCCCGCAATGGTGGGCATGATTGCCGTGTCGGAGGATATGTTCGCACTGCTGTTGGGAGAGAGGTGGTTGCCTACAGTGCCGTATTTCCGTGTGCTATCGCTGTGCGGCGTATTCTATCCGCTTGCCATGATTGCATACAACGTACTGAAAGCGGGCAGCGACGGTGCGATAATCGTAAGGTTGGAGATAGTAAAAAAGGTCGTTATGACTCTGCTGCTCGCACTGACCATCCCCCACTCGGCAATGGCTGTGGCTTGGGGCTTGGCTGCAATGACGGCAATCGAGGCAGGCATCAACATTGCGGCATCGTTGCGCTATGCTTCACTCGGTTACCGAACGCTGTTGCGCACGCTGACACCCGTTGCATTGCTTACGGCAGCAATGTATGCGGTAGTCGTCGGGCTGAATCACGCATTGGCGGATTGGAATATCGGAGCAAGATTTGCCGTAGCAGTTTGCGCAGGAGCGGCCTTCTACACACTCGGAGCATTCGTCTGCCGCTTGGAAGCCGTCAGGGAGTTGCGCGAGGTGGTCAGACGATTCCGACCCTAAAAGTGGGTAAATCCGTGCCAAGACGGATAAATCTGCTCGCCCGAGCGGAGCCATGAGATGGTGCCGGCATTATCGGCAGTAATGCGTCCTATCGGGAAAATCGGATAGCCGAACTCTTTTTCGAATCGCAATCGCAAATCGTCTGCCAAATCGGCGGCAACGGTAAACAACAATTTGTAATCCTCTCCGCCGCAAACAGCATTTTCCAACTCGGCATAGGCGGGAATATGCGTCGTTTCGACCACTGCACCGACAGCGGACGCACGCAAGATATGCACCAAATCCGAAGCCACTCCGTCCGAAATATCCATCATCGCATGGACGCATCGTTGTCTGCCGAGCCACTCGCCCTCGCATATCTGCGCCTGAGGATTGCGATGCACATCCGCAGTGGCTGTATCGAGCCGACCCGCCAAAATATCCCGCAACCCTTCGGCAGATGCACCGAGCAGGTCGCCGACCATGATTACATCACCTGCACGGGCATCGCGACGCCGTTTGATGCAATCGTCTGCCGCACGGCCTATTGCCGTAACATCGACCACCACCCCGCTTTGCGAGCGCGTCGTATCGCCACCCACAAGAGCCACGCCGAAACGCTCGGCGACATCGCGATAGCCGCGCATAAACTCCGCTACCCAATCCTCGCCGACATCTGCCGGCAGAGCAATCGACAGCAGCGTTGCGACCGGACGACCGCCCATGGCTGCAATATCGCTGAGATTGACCATAAGCGATTTTGCACCTATCTCGGCGGGCGAGGCCGCATGGCGCAGAAAATGGACGCCCTCGTTGAGCATATCGGAGGTAAAGAGGAGCGATTCGCCGTTACCGACCGGCAACACGGCGCAATCGTCGCCTATCCCTTCGAAACCGTTCGACGGCAGCGAGGCAAACGACTCGGCAATGGAGGCTATAAAACCGAACTCCGACATACCGTTCTAATTTTCGTCGATGATATATACCTGTTCGTCGCGACGTTGCATACGATATTGTTCGCGTGCATATTGTTCCAGATAGGCGTCGTAACGCAGTTGCTGTATAAGGGTGCTGTCTTCAGCTATGCTTTGCCGATAGGTCTCGCGCTCCGCTTTGAGCCGATGAATGGCGGCATAGGTACGGATGATGGTCAGGCAGGTGCGCCCGATAAGAAAGAGCGTAAATAGGATGACGGCTATTGTAATCGACAACCCCGTCTTTTGCAAAATCGTTTTGAACGAAATCTTCATCGCACTCTCTCCTATTAAAACCGAATCCTCTACGGGATTCGCATATATTTATGGCTCTGAATCGATATACTCCAACGCGGATGGCTTTTGGCATACCCGACTATCTGCGGCATAATCTCATCCGACACGCTCCATTCGGGTTGCAGATAGAGCAGACACTTGCTGCCGACACGCTCGGCATTCTGCTCCGCCCATTCGAAATCGCCGACATCGCCGATTATCACTTTCAATTCGTCGGCATGCGCAAATGCCTCGTCGAGAGGCGGCTGTTTGCGCTTGGGCGAGAGGCACACCCAATCGAATTCGCCGCTGAACGGATGCGACCCCGATGTTTCGAGAAATATCTTCAAACCGTGCCTGTGCAATTCGCCCGTAAGCAAATCGAGCGGATAGAGCAGCGGCTCACCGCCCGTGATTACTATCGACTGTGCGGCGCATGCGACAGCGCGACCGACAATCGTCGAGACCTCCGTAGGCGGATACAGGCGCGGATTCCACGTATTCTTGGCATCGCACCAAGCACAACCCACATCGCAACCGCCCAGCCGAATAAAATAGGCGGGCTTGCCTGTGTGGAAGCCCTCGCCCTGAATGGTGTAGAAATCCTCGACAAGCGGCAGTCGTGCGCCACCTGCGAGCAAATCGGCATTAGTCATTGGTTACAACGTAAATATCTTTGAGGTTGCGACCGAGTTGGTCGTAATCCATACCGTAGCCGACAATAAATTCGTTGCCTATCTCCATGGCGCAGTACTTTATTGGCTCTTTGTAGAGATATTTTTCGGGCTTGAACATCAACGTACAAACGGCAACGCTGCGAGGATTCTTTTCGCGCAGATAATTGACCATGTGGTTGATGCTGTGTCCCGTCTCGACGATGTCCTCAACGATGATTATGTCGCGCCCCGTAATGTCGAAATCGATACCCAGATGCTGTTTTATCTCGCCCGTCGAGCAAGTACCCTCGTAAGAGGAGATTTTGACAAAGGCTATCTCGTTGTCGAAATGCACCTTGCGGGTCAAATCGGCAAGGAACATGAACGAACCGCTCAAAACGCTTACGAAGATAGGAGCCTTCTCGCAAGCGGCATAGTCGCAATCGAGACGCTGAGCGACAGCATCGACAGCGGCATCAATCTTCTCGGCGGGAATCATCACCTCGAAAGTACGGTCGTTCAGAGTAATTCTTTGTTTCATATTATGGCAGTTATTCGTTAGTATTCGCTCGCAGGACAGGGATATAAAATTTTAATTGCAAAGTTAATACTATTTTCGGAATTATTGAACAAGTCGGGAGCGATTTTTCAACAATAAGATAACTCGGCACGGAAGCGTACTTCCGTGCCGAGTTATCGTTACGAGCGGCAGGTTAAACCAGACCGGAGAAGCCCATGAACGCCATGGCGAGAATCGATGCGGTAATGAGTGCTATCGGCACACCGCGGAATGCCTCTGGCACCTCCTCGAACTCCAACCGTTCGCGCAAACCTGCAAAAATCACCAATGCAAGAGCGAAGCCGACGGCGGCAGAGACGCTGTAAACCACTCCTTGCAGCAGCGACAGTTCCTTCTGAATCATCAAAATAGCGACACCGAGCACCGCACAGTTGGTGGTAATCAGCGGCAGGAAAATACCCAACGCCTGATACAACGACGGCGAAACCTTTTTGAGGATGATTTCGACCATCTGCACCAGCGAAGCGATGACGAGAATGAAGACGATTGTCTGCATATACTCGATGTGGAGCGGAACGAGTATGCAGGTCTGAATCAGCCACACGACAACCGACGAAAGTGCCATGACGAAGGTTACGGCAGCACCCATACCGAGCGCTGTTTCGACTTTCGACGACACGCCCAAAAACGGACAGATGCCGAGGAATTGGGCAAGCACCACGTTATTGACGAAAATCGCGCCTATGATTATTGCGAAATAAGAAATCTCCATAACTTTATCTCTTTACCGTTTTATTGAACAATACCATAAGGAATCCGAGTACGAGGAATCCGCCCGGAGCAAGCACGAATACCAACGGCATATACTCCGAACAGCCGAGTGCATAACCGAATATCGCACCGCTGCCCAACACCTCGCGCACGGCACCTATTGCCGTCAAAGCGAGCGTAAAGCCCAAACCGATACCGACTCCATCCAATGCCGAATCGAATATGCCGTTTTTGGAAGCGAATGCTTCGGCTCGACCGAGAATGATGCAGTTTACCACAATCAGCGGAATAAACACGCCGAGCGAGGCATAGAGAGCCGGCACGTAAGCCTGCATCAACATCTGAATCACCGTAACGAACGAGGCGATGATAACGATGAACGACGGGATGCGTACCTTGTCGGGAATTACGTTCTTGACCATCGAGATAGTCATGTTCGACATAATCAGTACCGCCATGGTTGCCACGCCCATACCGAGACCATTGACAGCGGATGTCGTAGTACCGAGCGTCGGACACATGCCGAGCACCAACACGAAGGTCGGATTCTCGCGAATCACACCGCGCCAAACCAAAAGCAGTTTTTCGCGCAACACGGCACCGAACGATTTGCCTGCCGGTTGCTGTTGTGTCATATTATTCTCCATTGTTTTCTCCTTTCTGATTCTTTGTTGTCGCAGCAGCCTCCGTATTCGCACCGCCGCCAATCACCTCCGTATATGCCGCCAATGCACGAGCCACGGCATCGGTATAGGCACGGGACGAAATCGTGGCTGCCGTAAGCGCATCCACATCGCCGCCATCCTTGCGGACTTTGAGTGTCATCTCGGCAGGCTTCTTATCCTTGAAACTTGCCAGCAGAGGATTGCCCGCGTCGCACATCTTCGTTCCCAACCCCGGGGTTTCGCTCTGTTCGAGAACGTTGATGTTCAATATGCGCCCCTCCGTATCGAAACCGACCATCAGCCTTACCACGCCGCCGAAGCCCTCTTTGGTGGCAGTTTTGACCGCATAGCCTATCGTCTTGCCGGCTGTCGAAGCCTTGTAAACGGCGATGTTCAGTCCGTCGCCTTCCTG
>CALYVN010000034.1 GCA_945494785.1 uncultured Alistipes sp. | reverse complement strand
TCAGTCAGAGTGGGGAGTGGAGAGTGAAGAGTGGAGATATACCGGGTCATTCTGCTTGAAATCGGCCTCATCGTGGCTTTGGCCGTTGTGATAGGTGCATTTTTGTACACTCCAAAGGAGGTGCGTGTCGATAAGATCGACATGAACTACGGTCCGGTAGAGGAGGAGATTACCGAGATTACCCGTCAAGACCAGAAACCGCCCGAGCCTCCGAAGAAGACCGAGATTACGGTGATTACCGATATTCTCAACATCGTTACCAACGATACCAAGATTACCACCAATGTCGATTTCGCCGAGTTCGAAGAGAATGTCGATATTGTGCAGCAGGTAGCCGTTGCCGACGAGGAAATCGAGGAGGAGCAGATTTTCGTCAAGGTAGAGAAGATGCCTACCTTTATGGGTGGCGACATCTCGAAGTTCCGCAGTTGGGTGGCAAGCAAACTCCGCTATCCGCAGTTGGCACAGGAGAACAACATCACGGGTCGTGTGTTGCTGAAATTCGTCGTCGAGAAGGATGGTACGCTGACCAACATTCAGGTACTGCAATCGCCCGACAAATCGCTTGCGGACGAGGCTATCCGTGTGTTGAAGACCTCGCCGAGATGGGAGCCGGGTAAGCAGCGAAATCAGTCGGTGCGTGTGTTCTACACCCTGCCTGTCGATTTCCAACTTCAAAACTAAACTTCGAACGATTGATACGAGGCTGCCTGCATCTTTGTTTGTCAGGCAGCCTTTTTTCCGCGAATGGCAGAGAACACCAATAAAAAAGGAATCGAAATTCCGCAAGGGACGCAGACGGAGCGGGCTGTTTTGGTTGCGGTAACCCGCGACGGACAAGAGCCGCGCCAAACGACCGAGTATCTCGACGAGTTGGAATTTCTCGCCGAGACTGCATCGATTACGACGGTGCGCCGTTTCGTTCAACGAATGGCGCAACCTTCGGCACGCATCTATGTCGGACCCGGAAAATTGGAGGAGATTGCCGCATATTGCGCCGACGAGGAGATAGATGTCGCCGTGTTCGACGACGAACTCTCGCCATCCCAAACCCGCAACATCGAAAAGGCGATGCCGTGTCGCGTCATCGACCGCACCCGTCTGATTCTCGATATATTCATGTCGCGGGCGCAAACGGCCTATGCAAAAACGCAGGTGGAGTTGGCGCGATGCGAATATATGCTGCCGAGATTGGCGGGTCTGTGGACTCACCTCGAACGGCAACGAGGCGGTACGGGAACTCGCGGAGGTGCGGGCGAGCGCGAAATCGAGACCGACCGCCGTATAGTCCGCAACCGCATCGCCAAACTCAAAGAGGATTTGCGGCGCATCGACCGACAAATGGCGGTGCAACGCTCAAACCGAGGCAGTATGGTGAGGGTATCGCTCGTCGGATATACCAATGTAGGCAAATCGACGCTGATGAATCTCATATCGAAAAGCGAGGTGTTTGCCGAAAACAAACTCTTTGCAACGCTCGATACGACGGTGCGCAAGGTGGTGTTCGACAATCTGCCGTTTTTGCTCTCTGATACGGTCGGATTTATCCGCAAACTGCCGACCGAACTCATCGAGTCGTTCAAATCGACCCTCGACGAGGTGCGCGAGGCCGATTTGCTGATTCATGTGGTCGATATATCGCATCCGCAATTCGAGGAGCAGATAGCGGTCGTAAAGCAGACGTTGCAGGACATCGGCGCAGGCGACAAGCCCGTCTATCTCGTCTTCAACAAAATCGATGCCTATACATATATAAAGAAGGATGACGACGACCTGACTCCCGCCACCCGCGAAAATATGTCGTTGGACGATTTGCGCGAGAGTTGGTTTGCCAAAGAGAATACGCCGTGCATATTCATCTCGGCGCAGGAACGCACCAACATCGACAAATTCCGCAAGGATTTATACGGAATGGTGCGGGAAATACATTGTGGTCGTTATCCGTTCAACAACTTTTTATACTGACGACGGATGCAAACGACCACAATATATTGCAACCTGCGGTTGCTACCATTGCAATACTACCGACGAAAACATTAAAACAAATACATTATGCTGCACATTATCGACCAACAAAATTCGTTGCTCAACAAGTTTATCGCCGAGTTGCGCGACAAAGAGATTCAAAAAGATTCGATGCGTTTCCGCCGCAATATCGAACGAGTGGGCGAGATAGCCGCTTTCGAGGTATCGAAAGAGTTGAACTACTGTTCGAAGGTGGTCGAGACACCGCTCGGCAAGGCAACCGTAATGTCCATCAGCGACACGGTGGTATTGGCAACCATCCTGCGTGCGGGATTGCCGTTTCATCAAGGCTTCCTCAACTTCTTCGACGATGCGCAGAACGCCTTTGTTTCGGCATACCGCAAAAGCACCTTCGACGGCAAGTTCATCATCAAGGTCGAGTACATCTCGTGCGGCTCGCTCGAAGGCAAGACGCTGATACTCGTCGATCCGATGCTCGCAACAGGCTCGTCGCTCGTGGCAGCCTACGAGGCCTTGTGCGAAAAGGGCGGACAACCCGCACACACGCACCTCGTATCGGTACTCGCTTGTCGGCAAGGCGTCGAGTATGTACAACAACATACCGACCCCGAGAAGGTGTCACTGTGGTGCGCCACGGTCGATGAACACCTCAACGACCGCAAATATATCGTCCCCGGATTGGGCGATGCGGGCGATTTGGCATTCGGCGAGAAAATCGGATAGGCGCAATCGAATGCAACATTCAGGGGTTATGTCGAGCCGACATAACCCCTGAATGATTTAACGGTTATATTATCGCGTGCAGTTACAATACCGCTCCCCTACCGCAATTTCGACGAAATCAGCGACAAGAACTCCTCGCGGGTACGGGGGTCGGAGAGGAATATGCCCGTAAATGCCGACGTGGTCGTGGCAGAGCCCTGTTTCTCGATGCCGCGCATCTGCATACACATATGCGACGCTTCGATGACGACTGCCACACCTACGGGATTGAGTGCCTCCTGAATCGAATCGCGGATTTGCACCGTCAAACGCTCCTGCACCTGCAAACGGCGCGCAAAACAATCGACCACACGGGCGATTTTGGAGAGCCCCGTAATATAGCCGTTCGGGATATATGCGACGTGTGCCTTGCCGATAAATGGCAGCATGTGGTGCTCGCAGACCGAATAAACCTCGATATCCTTGACCAACACCATCTGTTTGTACTCTTCGCGAAAAATGGCCGATTTCAAAATCGCTATCGGATCTTCGCGGTAGCCCTTGGTGATATATGCCCAAGCCTTTGCCACACGCTCCGGCGTTTTGAGCAATCCTTCGCGCTCGGCATCTTCGCCCAACAGTTGCAGAATCGCCTTGTAGTGCGATTTGAGTTGTTCGATTGTGTCGGGGTCATAGACATCGTCCCGACGATAGTTGATAATCTCCTCCATTTGGTTACTCTCTGTTCCGTAAAAACTCCAACAATCTGCCCATGGCACGACCCCTGTGAGAAATGGCGTTTTTCTGCTCGGCACTCATCTCGGCGAACGAGACATCGAAGCCGTCGGGGATAAACAACGGGTCGTAACCGAAACCGCCGCAACCTGCCTCTCGCTCGGCTATACGGCCATCAACACGCCCTTCGAAGAGATACTCCCGTCCGTCCAAAATCAGCGCGATAACGGTACGGAAATGGGCTTTGCGGCTCGCTGCACCCTCCAAATTGCGCAACAACAGACGGTTGTTCGCCGCAAAATCGTGGCCGTCGGTCGCATAACGCGCCGAATGTACCCCGGGTGCACCGTCCAACGCATCGACCTCCAAACCCGTATCATCGGCAAAGCAGTCGGCACCCGTAACTTCGTAAACATAACGCGCCTTTTGCAGTGCATTGCCCTCGATGGTAGCGGCCGTTTCGGGAATATCTGCCTTGATGCCGCTCTCGGCAAGTGTCTGCAAACGGAACGCATCGCCTAGCAGAGCCTGTACCTCTGCGATTTTATGGGGGTTGTTGGTTGCAAAAATTATCGTATCCTTCATAACCTCACTTTACAGCCGTGCCGTTTCGAGTTGCGACAGTTTGTCGTCGGCATCGCACTTGTCGATAATCGCCTTGACGACCACGTCTATCTCCGAATTTTCGGAGTAGTCGGCCGGGCAGACATGGTTTACGCGGTTGTCGCGAATCAGGGTGTTCATCTCTTTGCGCTTGCCGTGGTCGGCAGGGTCGTAAACGGCTATGGAATGACCGCCGAAATTCTTGACAAGGCGCATGCAGGGAATGTCTGTCGTACCGTCGCCAACGTAAATCATGTGCGAGAACGGCACGGGACGCGATTTCTCCTCCATATATTCGTTCACCTTCTTGGTATCGTACACCGATTCGACACCCTTGTTGATTTTGAATATGAACTGCGTCTTGTTGGTGTAATTGACAGCCACAGCAGGCCAATAGGCTATGCCATCAACGTTGTAAAGGAAAGAGCAGGCGTATATCTTGCGGAAACGGTCGGCAATGGATGTACCCTCGATAATCTCCTTCAAACCCGACGAGTTGATATAGTGCAATATCTGTATGCCTCGCTCCTCGCCATAGGCATTTATGCGGTCGAACCACTGCTCGACGCCCTCGTAAAACGTAATCTTGCGCCCCGACTCCTGAAACGCCTCGCGCCGCAACGACAGACCGCTTGCCTGTGCCGCCTGAATCATTCGCGCCATGTAAGCCAAAATCTGGTCGGCATCCTGCTCTTCGGCCAGCGTGTTCGACTCCGACCAAAACTCCTTGTTGCTCTTGCCGACAGCAGGGATAAAGTCGTACTCCTGCATATTGCCCGCAGCCAAAGTGCCGTCGAAATCGTAAATCAGTGCAATGGTAAATCTGTATCGCTTCTCTTCCATAACTTCTCTTTTCCTCCTCAAAATCCGAATTTCGTCCAAAGGTAACACTTTTTTCACTATTTTTGCTACAACGCAATACGGAATAATACAAAAACAGGATATTATGGAGTTCAAAAAATTGTTGCAAACCCGTCGCAGCGTCCGTCGTTTTTCGGACCAGAGTGTGCCGCGCACGCTAATTGCGGAGATAATAGCCGAAGCACTCACGGCACCTTCGTCGCGCAATGTGCGTTCGACCCGTTTTTTGGTAGTCGATGACCGCCCGACCATCGAACGCATGGCAGCCATGCGCGATTACGGCTCGGCATTCATGGCAAAAGCACCCGTAGCCATCGTCGTCATGGGCGATGCTTCGGCAACCGACCTTTGGGTGGACAACTGCGCCATCTCCGCCACACTGTTGCAACTCGCCTGCGTCGATGCGGGATTGGCTTCGTGCTGGGTGCATGTGGCCGGTCGTCCGCGCCGCAAAGACGAGCCGCAGGGCGAACAGGCAGAGGAGTATCTGCGCACGCTGCTCCCGATTCCGGCAGAGTGCCGCGTGGAGTGCATCATCGCTTGCGGATATTCCGATTTTACGCCTGCACCGCTCCCTCCGCACGACGATTCGCAGTCGATTGTCTGGCACACCGCGTAATAGTCGGAAATTTTTGCTAATTTTGCCGTGCAGATTCGGTTCATCGCTGCCCGCAAGGGGAGAGGAAAGTCCGAGCAACACAGAGCACCGTACAAGTTAACGGCTTGATGTCCGTGAGGGCATAGCAGCGTAACAGAAAACAACCGCCCGACGGGTAAGGGTGAAAAGGCGGGGTAAGAGCCCACCGCGAATGCAGCAATGTACTTCGGCAGTACGTCTTACGGGTTGCAAGGTTATGTATATCGGCAATTAAGGGTTGCTCGCCCGATGCCGAGGGGTAAACCGCTGGAAGTCGCAGGCGACTGCGATTGTAGATAAATGATGGACTAAAACAGAACTCGGCTTACGGAATCTGCACTCATAAAAAAACGATACGGACACATCCGTATCGTTTTTTTTATCGATTGACCGAGCAAATGCCGGTTACTCCACAACTATATCGGTATTAACGTTCTTCGAGCCGACAAGGGCATAGAACAACATATACGCCATAGCCAGAATGATGACCCAATACGAAGCCATATAGCCCGCAATATCGGCAATCCAACCCTGAATTGCCGGCAAAATACCTCCGCCGCAGACCATAACCATAAACAATCCCGAAGCCATCGACGTATATTTGCCCAGACCCTCGACAGCAAGGTTGAAGATACCGCCCCACATGATTGAGGTGCAGAGACCGCAAAGCATCAACAACATGATATTGACAGGAACTGCTTTGAGCGAGAAGGCGAGCGTCGATTTGTCGAATGCCGGCATCATAACGCCTATTTGCGGCAGGAACATTGCGAGCAGCACCAATGCAATACCTGCGCTCGAAACGACGGTAAGCATGGTTTTGGACGAGATGCGTGCGCCTATCGCACCGCCGATAAGACGGCCTACGAGCATCAGCAGCCAATAGATGCCGACAATCATGCCTGCCGTAGTCTCATCGATGCCCAAACCTGCAGGAACACCCTCCTGCAACGGCTCGACAGGGGCAGTCATATATAGGTTAGCGATATTGGCGATGCCGACCTCGACACCCACATATACGAATATGGCCAACGCGCCCAATTTGAAATGGCGGAACGACAGAGCGGAGTGCTTGTCGTTCTCGTCTTTTTCGGACGACACGACGAAAGGTTCCGGAATATCGGTCAGATACAACACCACAAATGCAAGCGCAAAGATGCTCATGGCGAGCCACAGCGCATTCTCCGTACCGAGAATGGTCTTGTCGGCACCCATAAGGTAGCCGCCGAGTATAGGCACTATCGTTGCACCGAACGAGTTGCACGAGCCGCCGAACTGTACCATCTGGTTACCGCGATTGCCTCCGCCACCGATGGTGTTGAGCATCGGATTCACCACGGTATTGAGCATACATACCGAGAAACCGCCGATAAATGCGCCGAGCAGATAGATGTAGAAACCCGACATGTTGGCATGACCCTCAGGAGCCAAGGTTGCCACATAGCCGCCGCTGAAGATGACCGACACGCCGACAAAGCCGACGGCAATGGCGAGCAATGCTGTACGCTTATAACCGATGCGTTGCAGCAGATAGCCTGCCGGCACACCCATAAATGCGTAGGCGATAAAGTTGGCAGCGTTGCCGAGTTGCGACTGCCAATTGGCAAGTCCGAACTGTTCCTTTACAATCACTCCCAGCGGATTTTGCAGACCCGTAACGAATGCAATCATAAAGAAGAGTGCAAACATCATCAGCATCGGAAGTGTGTAATTTTTCTGTAAAGTCTTTTCCATTTGGTTTTATCTGTTTTAAGTTGGTTTTTTCCGATTATCGGTCGCGCTCGACGACATAGGTACACAGATTGGCAAGTGCATCGCGATAGGGCGAAGGTTTGCATTCGCCGAGCGAGGTCATCGCCTGCAAAATATACTGCTCCATACTCTCGCGGGCGCGTGCCACACCCTCGTATTTCTCCACGATGCCGCTGATGAAGGCAATGCTCTCGTCTGCTTTGTCGCAAAGCGGCAGGTGGTGCATAATAGCCGTGCGCAACTCCTCGTCCGCCTCTTCGAGCACGGCGATAAGCGGCAAGGTGATTTTATGTTCGCGCAAATCGTTGTGGAACGGTTTGCCGGTATTGTTGTCCGCCGTATAATCGAGTATGTCGTCGGCAATCTGAAAAGCCATGCCCAATGCCGTACCGTAACGGTGCATCCGCTCCACTTCGTCGTGCGAAGCACCCACCGACATCGCGCCCGCCGAAGCGCAGGTACCGAAGAGGCTTGCCGTCTTTTTGTTGATGATGTCGTAATATGCCTCGCGCGAGGTGTCGAATTTGGCGGCATGGTCGCTTTGGATAATCTCGCCTTCGCACAAATTGGTCATGCTACCGATGATGTGGTTGAGCAAATCGAACTGGCCGCTTTGCAGACCGAGCCGCATGTTGCGTGCCAATATATAGTCGCCGACGATGACCGCATTGCGCGATTGCCAACGGGCATTGACCGAGGCTCGTCCGCGCCGCATATCCGACTCGTCGATAACGTCGTCGTGAATCAGCGAGGCAACATGAATCATCTCGACCAACATACCCGCCAACATGGTACGTTTGCCGAAATTGCCGGTCGGCGAGCATGCTCCCGCCGAAAGCATCACTATCGCAGGCCGCAAACCCTTGCCGCGCGAAGAGAGGATGTAGTCCAACATCTCCGCCAAAAGACCGCTCTGCCCGTCGGAAAAGTTGCGGCGCACGAAGTCGTCGAAAGTGCGCAATTCGGTCTCTATCGGTTTGCGAATCGTATCGAGTGTCGTCATAAAGCGATTATATACGAACAAAGATAGTTATTTTTCGGTATTCGTCCTTCAAACTCGACGATTTTTTCTATCTTTGAACGGTTATACGCATGTTATGGAGAGAATCAGCGTTTTTTTGCATAAGGCGGCACCGACCCTTACCGCAATGGCGATATTTTTTATTGTCAGCGTATTATGCTACGCTCCGCAATTCGAAGGGAGGGTGTTGGCACAGCACGACATACAGCAATTCGACGGCATGAGCCGCGACATTCGCGAATGTCGCGCCGAGTATGGCGAAGACCCGCAATGGACGGGTGCGATGTTCGGCGGAATGCCCGCCTATCTCATCAACATCCGCTATCCCGCCCAAATCATCAAGCACTCGACCGATTGGCTGCTCGGCATCCTCGACTCACCGGCAGGATTGCTCTTTTGGGCAATGGCGGCAGCATGGCTGATGACGATAATGATGGGTATGTCGGCATGGATAGGCATCGTCGTCGGACTTGCCTACGGACTTTCGACCTACTTCATGCTGATTATCGGAGCAGGCCACATTACGAAGATGTGGGCTCTCGTATATGCTCCCGCTATGATTGGAGCGATATACATGACCCTGCGCGGGCGCAAGTGGCTCGGTGGTGCGCTTGCCGCCCTATTCGCCTCGCTCGAAACGGGAGCCAACCATCCGCAGATAACATACTATTTTCTGTTGGCTGCCGCTGCTCTGTGGCTCAACGATTTGATTTTTGCCGTCCGCGAACGTTATCTGCCCGATTTTGCCAAGCGCACCGGCATATTGGTTGCCGCCGCGATACTTGCCGCAGGTTCCAACTTCGCACCTTTGTTGTACACGGCAAAACATACGCAGGCGACCATCCGCGGCGGTTCGGAACTCGTTACGCCCGACAAAGCCTCGCGCGGTCTCGATCTGCAATATGCCACGGCATGGAGTTACGGTTTGGCCGAGAGTTGGAATATGATTATCCCCGACTTCGCAGGAGGCGACAGCGGCAAAACCTTCGATAGAAACGGCGAGGTTGCCGCTTCGCTCAAAGATTTGGGGTTGAGCGAAATCGCCACGCAACTGCCGACATATTGGGGCGGACAGCCATATACTGCAGGTCCGACATATTTGGGTGCCGTTGCCGTGTTGCTCGCATTGTTGGGCGCAATTTTGGCCGATAGGCGCGACAGGTGGTGGATTATTGCCGTATCGCTGCTCTCCATAGTATTGGCATGGGGACACAACTGTATGTGGTTTACGGAGTTGTGTTTCAAGTATCTGCCTCTGTACAACAAATTCCGCACTGTATCCATGTCGCTCGTGGTGGTCGAATGGAGCGTACCGCTCTTGGCAGGCTTTGGGCTGTGGCAGTTATGGCAGAAGCGCGAAGAGGCCGATTTCTGTCGTCGTGCCATGCGGGCTTTGGCTTGGGCAGGCGGCATTGCGGGAGGCATCGTGCTGCTGTTTGCCGTTGCGGGCGATGCAATGTTCGATTTCGGCCGTGAAGAGAGCGGTGCGATGATGAGCGACGAATTTCGCTATATGTTCGAACAGACGCAGGGCGGCGATGAATATATCCGCAAAGGTTTGCACGACGAGATAGGTTGGGAAGTGGCCGATGCAATGGCTCGGGAGCGAGCCGACAAGATGAGCAAGGATGCTTGGCGGTCGTTGTGTTTCATGGCACTTACAAGCGGCGTTGTCGTCCTATGCGCATACGGTCGGAAGCGTCGTAATCTGTTGCTCGTCGCGCTGCTTGCGGGATTGATTGTGGCAGACATGCTGCCCGTGAATCTGCGATATGCACCTTACGACAAGTTCGTTGCACCGCGACGCGCACAGATATTGCCGACGGCAGCCGACAAACAGATTTTGACAGACCGTTCGCTCGGATACCGTGTACTGAATCTGTCGGTATCGCCGTTCAACGACGCAACAACCTCGATGTTCCACCGTTCGGTCGGCGGATACCATGGTGCAAAACTCGGCCGTTATCAGGACATTATCGACTGCTATCTGTCGCACGGCGACGAGGCGGTACTCGATATGCTCAACACCAAATACATCATAACACGGCGCGGAGAGGCAGTGTTGCGCGAGAGTGCCAACGGTGCAGCGTGGTTTGTCGATGCGGTAGCCGTCGCCGACGATGCGCGAGCCGAGATAGACCTCATCGGCGAACTCGACCTTAAACACACCGCCGCAATTTCGAGCGACGATGCCCGCCTTGTACCCGCTTCGCTCGGCAAGGGCGAAATCGAATTGACCAAATATCGCCCGAACTATCTGAAATACGACTATACGGCCGATGCACCCGCTTTGGTGGTATTCTCCGAGATATACTACCCCGACGGCTGGACGATGTACATCGACGGCAATCCCAAAGTACCGATGCGTGCCGACTACATTCTGCGTGCCGCAGTCGTACCGGAGGGGCAACACACCATCGAATGGCGGTTCATATCGACAGGCTGGGCTTTGGCAGAGGGCATAACGCTTATATGCTCGCTGCTGATAATCGCGGCACTGATTTTGGCAACAATATATTATGCGAAATATGAAAAAACACGATGCTGCACTTCGACGCAGGGTGCGTAGGTCTTATTTGGTTTCGACCGTCAGTATTGCGCTCGTACTGTTTCTGCTAGGTACGGTGGGATATATGATGCAATCGATATTGTCGGCATCGCAGACGATGCGCGAAAGCGTTACGATGATTGTGGAACTCAAAGAGGGCCTGTCGGAGGCGCAACGCGACAGCGTCGGTGTGAAACTGCAAAATAGCGACATGGTCGTCGGCGTATCGTTCGTATCGAAAGAGGACAAACTTGCCGACGAGGAGTTTCAAAAGGCCTTTGCCGTGGATATAAAAGGGTTGATGGGTACCAATCCGCTGCCCGACTCGTTCGACGTTACGCTGTCGGCGCACTCTGCCGACAAGGAGGCCTTGACGAAGTTCGTCGAAGAGAGTTCCGCATTCAAGGGTGTGGCAAAGGTAACTTATCCCGAGATGTTCATCGCCAAAATGCACTCGGTGCTCGACACGCTGCAACTGATTCTGCTGCTGTTCGGCGGCACGATGCTCGTCATCTCGCTGATTCTGCTGAACAACACAATCCGCCTCGCTATCTTCTCCAAACGGCAAATCATCAACACGATGAAATTGGTCGGAGCGACCAAATGGTTTATCATGAAGCCGTTTCTCGCATCGAGTGCCAAGCAGGGGTTGTGTGCGGGAGTCATAGCCACGCTGCTGTTTGTCGCTTCGCTCTACGGGTTGGATTCGGGCATACCCGAATTGGGCATACTCTCGCAAATCGAGACCATCGGCATCATCGCAGGCACAATGATTGTTGCCGGCATGGTGGTAGCCGTATTGTTTACCGCATTCGCCGTAAACAAATTCGTAAACATGAAATCGAACAAAATCTATCTGTATTAACACTTACCGACCATGAAACGCAACGGGATACACGAAGACAACGACAAGCGAATGCCGCTCTCCATGCGCAACTATGCACTGCTGCTTGTCGGAGCGGCGATAATCGTCATAGGATTTATGCTGATGTCGGGAGGCGGAGCAGCCACTCCCGAAGAGTTCCACTACGAAATCTTCTCGTGGCGTCGCATAACGCTCGCACCTATTGTCATAGTGGCGGGATTCGTCTTTGAGATATACGCGATATTGAAGCGGTTTTAGGGTAGTTTCGGGGCAATCTGCGCTCTGTGGCCGCTCGGTCGGACGATGGCAACATCCTGCCGACGAGGGCGTGCCGTTGCTATTGCAGGGACTGCATCTCTATAAGTTTGGAGTATATTCCGCCACGTGCCATAAGCGAGGCATGAGTACCCTGCTCGGCAATACGACCCTGTTCGATGACGATTATCTTGTCGGCATTGTGTACAGTACTCAAACGGTGGGCGATAACGACCGATGTACGGCCTTTCAGCACCGTGTCGAGTGCCTCCTGCACCAATTTTTCGCTCTCGGTATCGAGAGCCGACGTGGCTTCGTCCAAAATGAGGAACTCGGGGTTTTTGAGTATCGCCCTCGCAATGCTCAACCGCTGACGCTGACCGCCCGAAAGTTTCGAGCCTCGGTCGCCAATATTGGTTGCATAGCCCTCGGGCATCTCGCTGATGAATGCGTCGGCATTGGCTATCTTGGCTGCCTCGACTATCTCGGCATGCGAAGCATCGGCCTTGCCGAGCGCGATATTGCCCTCGATGGTGTCGTTGAAGAGAATGGTATCCTGCGATACGACGCTCATGTGCGCACGCAGACTCTCCTGCGTGTAGTCGCGTATCGACACGCCGTCAATCAATATGTCGCCCTGTTGAGCATCGTAGAATCGCGCCATCAGTTCGCTGAGAGTCGATTTGCCGCCACCCGAAGGACCGACCAACGCAACAGTTTCGCCCTTGCGGATTTCGAACGAAACGTTGTGGATAATCTCGCGGGACGAGTCGTAGGAGAAGGATATGTTGCGGAATTCGATTTTATCCTTTATGCCGTCGAAAATTTTTGCATCGGGCTTATCGACAATTTCGCTTTTGGCATCGATGATGGAGAATATACGTTCACCTGCCGCAACACCCTGATTGATGTTGGCGAATTGGTCGATAAACGAACGGACAGGGCGCGTAATCTGCGAGAAAGCGGCGATGAAGGCGATAAAGCCTGCTGCCGACAACGAGCCGCGCGTAACCAACGAGCCGCCGAATATCAGCACTACGGCAACCACCGTGATACCCAAAAATTCGCTCATCGGCGAGGCGAGTTGCTGACGACGTGCCATGTAGAGGAGCAGACGCGAAAGGTCGGCATTCAACTCGTGGAATTTGCGCAGGATATAGCCCGAAGCATTGTAGGTTTTGATGACCTTGATGCCCGACAGCGATTCGTCCAGCACGCTGACCAAATCGCCGAGCCGTTGTTGGCTGCGACTTGCAGGATGGCGCAACCGTTTGACGACGTTGCCTATCAGCAGACCGACGAACGGCAGGAACACCACCGCAAACAGCGACAACTCCCACGAAATCTTCACCATCAGGAACATGTAGCCGAATATCAGGAACGGCTCGCGGAATGCCACTTGCAGCGTATTGGTGATGCAGAACTGCACCATTGCCACGTCGGAGGTGATTTTCGATATGATGTCGCCCTTGCGCTGGTCGCTGAAATAGCCGACGTGCATACCGATAATGTTGTCGAACATCTCGTTGCGCATGCGTTGCAACGTGCGCGTACGCATGGTCTCGACCGTATATGAACTCAAATAGCGGAAAAGATTGCTCAACAGGTTCATAACTATCAATATGGCCGCCAGCATGGCGAGTATGTAGGTCATATTGAAGTTGTCGCCGAACAGGCAGGTGTAGATGTAGTTGAGCAGATTCTGCATGCTCTCGGTGTTGAGAGCGATGTGCGGCATTTCGTACAGCGGCTTGAAGGAGTATCCCTCGGAGAACATCGCGTTCAGAATCGGGATAATCATCGCATAGTTGAAGGTGTTGAAAACCGCATGGAGTGCAGCATAGAAAAAGTAGGGAACGGCGTAACGGCCGAATGGCTTGGCAAACCCTAAAAGGCGCAGATATGTTTTGAACATTGTAATCTCGGTGCTTGATGTTTTTATACTTTACCCTCCGCGTGATACTCTTCGACCGCCGCGATGTAGTGTCTTATCGTCTCGTCCATCGTCATAAACGATTTACCGCCTGCCGCGTTGCGATGACCGCCGCCGTTGAAATATCGGCGGGCAAAGGTATCGACATCGATATTGCCGCGCGAACGCAACGACACGCGGATAAAATCGTGCTGCTGGGTAAACATGGCCGACATGCGCATCTTTTTGACCGTCAAAGGATAATTCACGAAGCCTTCGCTGTCGCCCTGTTGAAACCAATAACGACGCAACTCCTCTTCGGTCAGCGATATATATGCCACCGTACCTTTGAGCAGCGTCTTCATCTTGCGGTTGATTGCATAGCCGAACAGTCGCGCACGACCTTCGGTAAAGGAGTTATAGATATTGTTGTAGATGGTCGGAATGTCGATGCCCGCTTCGACCAACACGGCAACGGCACGGAAGAGTTCCGGCGTCAGGTGGGAGAATGCGAAGTTGCCCGTATCGGTGATGATGCCGACATAGAGTTGGGTCGCAATCGTACGGTCGATTATCTGCGTACCGAATGCCTGCGACAGAATCGAATAGACCAAAAATGCCGTACTCGACGATTCGGGGTGCGAGAATACCAAATCGAAACCCTCACCGGGGTTGAGATGGTGGTCGATAAGCAGCCGTTTTGCCGTCGTATTCGAGGCAATGGCTTCGCTCAACTCCTCCAACCGCGAGAGATTGTTCATGTCGGCGCAGATTATGACATCTGCACAATCGATTGTCGCCTTTGCCTGCTCTGCATCGAAACGATAGACAAGCATCTCCTTCGCACGCGGAATCCACTCCAAATAGTAGGGAAAGCGGTTGGGAACGATACACGTCGTCTCGTGTCCGCGCATGCGCAACACCTCCGCCAAAGCCAACGACGAGCCGATAGCGTCGCCATCGGGGTTGGTATGCGAAACGATAACCACCCTGCGAGGCTCGGCAAAGAGCGTTTTGAACTGTTCTATATCCGAAAAATCGATATTCATCGGAACAAAGATAATAAAACTTTCGGAATCGGTACGGTTTTGCAATCATCGGCAGCACAAACCCTTCGGTTTTATCTGTCGGTCATGTATTTGTTGCGGCTTGCGCACCACTCGGCAATGCCGCAATCGGCGCATTTCGGAGCGCGAGCCGTGCAGGTATAGCGACCATGCAGAATCAGCCAATGGTGGGCAATGGGCAACAGATGCGAAGGAAAACCCGCCTCCAACTGTTGCTCCGCCTGCAACGGCGTTTTGGCGTTGCGTGTCAGGCCGATACGCGCCGAAACACGGAAGACGTGGGTATCCACGGGCATAACCTCGCGCTGCCACAGAACGGCACCCATGACATTCGCCGTTTTGCGACCTACCCCCGGCAGTCGTTGCAACGCCTCCAAATCGGTCGGCACCTCGCCACCGAACTCCGAACAGAGCATCCGCGCCATAGCCGCCAGATTCTTCGCCTTGTTGTTGGGATAGGAGATGCTGCGGATATAGGGATAAATCTCTTCGCCCGAGACTTGCGCCATGGCTTGCGGAGTGGGAAATGCCTCGAACAGAGCCGGAGTGGTCATATTGACGCGCTTGTCCGTACACTGTGCCGACAGAATCACCGCAACCAGCAGTTCGAACGGATTGCGGAAATGCAACTCGGTTTCGGCAACCGGCATGTGTTCGGAAAACCAGCCGATGATGCCTTTGTATCGCTGCTCTCGTCTCATAATTTTTTCAGTTTTGCCAATCGTGCTATCAATGTCCGTCTGCCTGCCGCGCCGAAATTCACAACCAATTTGTGGTCGGTGGCCATAGGCTCAATCGCCTCGATGTATCCCTGCCCGAATGCCGCATGTTCGACCCGTTCGCCTACGCTGTATCCGCACGGCTGTAAGGATGCCGAAGGCTCGGGGGCTGCATTGTTCAGTCGGCGCATGTTGCCCGTATTGCGCACGGGAGTTGTCGGTTGCCACGACTGTTGCCGATTCTCCGCTGCTCCGCCCGCCGGATTCTGCGGTCGGGAGCCGAAGCGGTTGCCTTGTGCAGGTCGGGTTTCGCCCGACGGTTTGCCCTTTTGTTGATAGCGGAAATCGTATTGCCGACGCAAGCGGTCGAGAGCCGTCTCGCCACCGCCGTCATCGTCGTCATCGTCCGTACTCCGTCGGGATGATTTGAGGTCGAACTCTGCATCCACATACCTGCCGTCAATCTCCGACAAAAAACGGCTCGGCGACGTAAACTCCGTATTGCCCCACTTGAAGCGCATCTCGGCGCACGAGAGTACGACAGCACACTTGGCGCGTGTCAGAGCGACATAAAAGAGCCTGCGCTCCTCCTCCAACCCCTCGATTGTGTCCAAAGCCTGTCGCGAAGGGAACAGACTCTCCTCGCAACCGACGATATAGACATATTTGTACTCCAAACCTTTGGCGGAATGGACGGTCATGAGCGTAACCTTGTTGCGGTTGTCGGCATCGTCGTCGTTGTCCATATCGGTCATCAGCACCACACCCTGCAACCACTCGTCGATGGTCGCCTTCTCGAACTCCTCACGCTCGCCTGCGCGTATCTCTGCCGCTATGCGTTCGGAAAACTCCTTCATCGAATTGAGCAACTCCTCGATGTTGTCTATTGCCGACACTGCCTCAGGCGTATTCTGCCCGCGATATGACGGCAGCAATCCCGAGCGCACGGCCACCTCCATACCGAAATCGTACAACTCCTGCTGCTCGCGCACGAGCGACAGTGCGCGTATCATATCGACAAACTCCCCGACCTTGCGCACGATTGCACGCTCGACGGCATCGTGCTGCCCCTCGCCCACAAGCGTATCGACAGCCTCCCACATGGAGACACCGCGCATGCGGGCTATCTCGCCGATTCGCGCCACTGTCGTATCGCCTATGCCTCGCGCAGGGGTGTTGATGATGCGCCTGAATGCCTCATCGTCGCGAGGATTGACGATAAGCCTTATGTAGCCGAGCATGTCGCGAATCTCCTTGTGGTCGTAGAAGGAGTTGCCCTTGTATATTTTATAAGGTATCCCCTTGCGCCGCAAAGCCTCCTCCAAAACCAAAGATTGGTTGTTGGTGCGGTACAAAATCGCAGCATCGCTCCACTCGGCACCCACATCGCGCACCTTGTCGCGCAAATCGCCCACGACAATCTCTGCCTCTTCGCGGTCGGTATATGCCTTGACCACCCGTATCTTGTCGCCCTGCGCACCCTCCGAGAAGCAGCGTTTTTTCATCTGCTTGGCATTGTGCGCTATAATC
>CALYVN010000033.1 GCA_945494785.1 uncultured Alistipes sp. | reverse complement strand
GCACTACCAACCTTGACCAACCAAGTAGAGACTTCTTGGAGGGTGCTATCAAGGACTACAACCAGATGTTCTCCACTAACTACGACACTTCAAGCGATAAGTTCCAGAACTATTATAAAGACCTGTCGCTGCGAATGAAGAACAGGCAGGTGGATTTGCTGATTGTGGTCAATATGTTCTTGACTGGATTTGATGCTACCACGCTTAACACACTGTTCGTAGATAAGAACCTTAAACAACACGGACTGATACAAGCATACAGTAGAACCAACCGCATACTTAACTCGGTGAAGACCTACGGCAATATCGTATGTTTTCGTAACCTCCAACAAGAGACCGATGATGCGATTGCTCTGTTCGGTGATAAGGATGCAGCGAGCATTGTCCTACTTAAAGATTTTGAGTCATACTACGAAGGATACGATGCCGAGAACGGCAAGCATTGTTATGGATACAAGGAACTGGTGGAACAACTCCAAGAGCAGTTCCCAGATGGATACAAGCCTCTCGGCGAAGAGGAGGAAAGACGCTTTATCACCCTCTTTGGAGGTCTGTTGAAGTCCATAAATGTATTGCAGTCATTTGACCAGTTTGAGGGTCAGCAATTGCTATCAGACGGACAGATGCAGGACTATCAGAGCCACTACCTTGACCTGAAAGATAAGTGGAGAAAGAGAGGTAAAGGCGAGAAGGAAGTGGTCAATGATGACATCATATTTGAGACCGAACTCATAAGGCAGGTAGAGATAAACATTGACTACATATTGCTTCTTGTGAAGAACTACCACGAGAGCAACTGCAAGAACAAGGAGATACTCGTCAATATCAGCAAGGCAGTAAGTGCGAGTATGCTGTTGAGAAGCAAGAAGGAACTCATTGAAGACTTCGTGGCAAGCGTCAATACCGATACTGATATTGATGCGGCGTGGGAGGCGTATGTGAAGCAGCGTAAGCAGGACGACCTGAATGAGATTATCGCAAGCGAGAACCTGAAAGCAGACGAGACCTCCAAGTTCGTGGAGAATGCTTTTCGTGATGGAGCAATACGCACAACAGGCACAGATATTGACAAGATACTCCCAGCAATGTCCCGCTTCGGTGGTGGCAACAGGCAGGAGAAAAAGAAGACTGTGATAGAGAAGTTGAAGGCGTTCTTTGAGAAGTATTTTGGTGTAATCTGACAATAATAATTATTATTATTCTCCTCTGCGAGGAAGAGGAGTAGTAGATTTTGAGACATTTTCAGGTCAGCGAAAAATGCATTTCGGCACTGCTCAATGAGCCAGAGACTGCCCAGAAACTGCCCTAACGAGATAGTTCATTATATGTTGGTGGGTATCAGGGAGTAATGCGGGCGTAAGATTTCTTTAACGAGGAGGAGTATTAAGCCTGTCTGCAACAAATTCGTAATACACACCTGCGCGATGAAATTCATCGCGCAGGTGTTTTATAATATCCGTATTTGGGTAACAATATAAAAAGAACGCGGAGAATTCCCCACGTTCCAAAAATATCTTGGGCTGTACGCCCGGCTTGTTGCCGATTACTCCTTCGTATTGGTGTTGGTCAGCAGTTGGCCTTGGTATTCGCCCGTGAGTGCGTTAAGGAATGATGTTACCTTCTGCACGGTGGCCTCCGGCATTTCGCGACCGACTTGGTACTTGGACATCATGGCAACTGCCTGCTCCAACGTCTCGACGCTGCCGTCGTGGTAATACGGCCAAGTAAGCGCAACATTGCGCAGCGTCGGCGTTTTGAAACGATAGCGGTCGCGCTCGACCTGCGTCTGCGCCCAACGGCCGTTATCGCCATCGGTAAGGCCCGATTTGAGGGTCAATTCTCTGTCTTCGAAGTAATTTGCACGTTTGCCCATCAATTCATAGGACAATCCGCCCATATTCTCGCCGACATGGCAGGTAGCGCAATTATACTCCTTAAACAGGACATATCCCTCTATCTGCTCTGCCGTCAGGGCATCTTTATCGCCCTTCAAATAGCGGTCGAATGCCGAATTAGGCGTAATGAGCGTCTTTTCGTACTCCGCAATGGCATCGGTAATGGTCGCCTGACTCAAACCCTCAGGATATACGGCAAGGAATTTTGCCTTGAAAGCGCGGTCTTTCGACAAACGGGCAACAATCTCGTCGAACGACTTGCAACCCATCTCGACAGGATTCAACGGCGGTCCGCCGGCCTGCTCGGCAAGAGTTGCGGCACGTCCGTCCCAGAACTGCACGAAATTGAAGCATGCGTTGTAAACCGTAGGTGCATTTACACCGCCGAGTTGCTCGTCGATACCGTCCGAATAACGATGGTTGTCCACACCGGCAGTAGCCACATCGTGGCACGAAGCGCACGAGATAGTACCGTCTGCCGACAATCTCGTGTCGTGATAGAGCGCTTTGCCGAGTTCGGCTTTGCGGGCATCGTGCGGGAAGGTGTCGGGAATAGGGCGAATTGCCTCATTGGCAAATTCGGGCGCAGCGAGCGGATTCGGATAGAACTTTGCTCTGATTTGGCGGAAAGCCTCCATCATCACGTCCCGTTTCTTGGCGGTAATTGACGACCCCCAATGGGCGATATAGTAGGAGAATAGCGGCATCGAGCCGTTGGCAACACACTGCTCCACCTTTGCCAAATCAACCTCGTTTGGAGCAGTACCGTCCTGCATGGCTGTCATGAACGGCTGCATGTCGAACGACGCATATCCGTCCTTCACATGCTTGCCAATCAGCGTGCGAGCCACAGGGAAATCGGCATAAAACGGCAATTTCGAATCGGCAGCATGGCAAAACAGACATCCGCCGTCGTTCATTACCCGAAGAACCTGCTCGTTAGCCGCCAATTCTGCGGACGGAGCGTGGTTCACAGCCCGATAGACGACTGCAAGGATTGCAATCAGTGCTACCAGACACAGCAACAATTTCGAACTTTTTTTCATGGTTGTTATTTGAGTTAATAATAAAAAGTGTTATCAATAAACATGCAAACTCTCTTTTGCCGCAGACAAATAATTGACGCCGTACCAACACATCTGCATACACAAAAAACCGAGCGTCAGCAACACGTTGAGCAACGTCCGACTGCCACGACCGTACAGGCGCAGGTGGATATACAGCAGGTATATACACCAAGTGATTGCAGCCCATGTCTCTTTCGGGTCCCAATTCCAAAAGTTGCCCCAAGCCGACTTTGCCCACAGCGCACCGCTCATCATCCCCAATGTCAAAAATGCCATTCCGATATATACCAAACGGTCAATCGTCGAAAAATAACAATCCGTCCGCCGAACCCAACCTGCCAAAGCAAGTATAAAGGCGCAACCGAGTACGGAGTAGGAGAAAATATAGACCGTAACATGCGGAACAAACCAAAAACTCTGCAACGCCGGCATCAACGATTGGTCGTGTATCTCGGGTTTGAGCAGATTGACCATGACGAAGACCAACGATATGACGGTTGCAAAGAAGAGCAACCAACGGTAATGCCATCGGCGATAAGTCAATAATCCCGACAGAATGACGAAAAACGAGTACCACAACCGAGTTTCGCCCATCGTCCGCAACGGAGGACGCTGCAATGCAATCCACAGCGCGACGATAAATGCCGAATAGACGCACAATCCTGCGCCCGTCAGCCAAACGGCAGTACGACTGAACGACCTGCTCGCAAGTGCGACAACGGCACCGGCAATCCAAAGGAGACCGGCAGCGATTGCAAACCATATAAATTCACTCCACGTCATCGCATCTCAAAATTTTTGGTTTCCGACGCCTTTTGCGCAAACAGCAGCACACTGCCCGCAAGCATCATCACAATACCCGTCCACAACAGATATTTCCAAGGTTGCCGCACAATTTCCAATGTGCAATACCCCACTCTCTCGCCCGCAGGAACATGCTCGTAATCCACCAAATAGAGGTTGTCGAATGCCGACAGCGCATACGGACGATTGACCTTTACCGCAACTGCTTTGCCGTCGATTGTAAGGTGCGCTTCGTAATCGGCAGGATTGCCGTCGGCATAATACTCGACGTCGAATCGCTCCATTCCGATTTCGTGTTGCAGGCGAATCGCACTGCCATCCTTCGCATACGCCTCCGACGTTACGCCGCCATCCGCAACCCGCAATCGCCATTGTCCCGCATCGGCACTGCCGGCAAATCCGCCGACCAGAGCCAAAAGCAGACCCGCATGATTCAGCACAAACCGCAAACGATTCGGTTTGCCCGAACGCAGGCCTCTGAACGTTACAATCGCCAAATGCGCGATAAGGGCTGAAAACACAAAGAAAAACCACCACGATGCAGGTTTCAGCCACGATGTAAGCCCGAGTACGAGGCAAGTGGCTGCAACAATCGATATAAGCAGAAACGTGGCGGACGGTGCAGAAAGGGCAACGACCAAAGCCGTATTTGGCTTCTCGCGACACAGCACCCACAAAACGACACCGCACAGCAACAGCAATGCGACATTCACGGGAAATGCGAAAAATGTCGCATCGAAGCCGTCGGGCATCGCCACTTGACACAGCAAAGCGATCGCAAACCAGATTGCCCAGACCGTATATACCGCTTTTTTTTTCACAGCGCATCATCCGGCACGACACTGTTGTATCGTTCCGAATGCAAATATATATTTTTTTTGCTTTCCGCCTAACAATCAGCGGTAAAATTTTACATAATTCTCAAATAAAAACAGGTCGGCATCACCGACCTGTTTGCATGCAATCGTGGCTGAATGCTACTTCTTGCGATAGCCGCATTTAGGGCATGCGCCATCCTTATCCAAAGCGATACCGCACAACGGGCAACGCTCGATGGTTTTCTTTACTTCGAACTCGGCAGTGGCTGCATTAACACCGCTCGTAAAGGTAATTTTGGCGATGTTGAGTTTGTCTTTGAGCAGGTCATAGACGATTTTAATCATGCCCTCGACGGTCATGGTCTCCTTGGTTACGACCAGACGACAGTCGGGATAAGCGGTTGCAAGAGCCGTTTTGAACGCTTCGCCCTTCATCGTGTTCTGCGGATGACCGTTGCGGATGCCCTGCTTGTCATAGACATCGAGAACGGCAGGCAACAGCGGGTCGTCCTCACGCAAAATCAGAGCGTGGTCGAAGTTCTTCAACACGTCCCATGCGGTTTTCTGAATCTCGTTGCACGGAAATACCATGTTTACGCCCTCGTTTACGGTGTCCTCCACCTCAATCGTCAATACACCCGTGTGTCCATGAAGATATTGAGCCTCGCCCTTAAAACCATAGAAACGGTGTGCATACTGCAAATCGAATGTTGTGATACTTCTCATAATCGTAATTTTTTATTGGTTTAACATCTGTTATTTAGTTGTTTTCTTGTCGGTTATTATCTGTACCTGTATCTTCGCAATCTCCTCATCCGACTCCACCACATGTTTTTCTTTAAGGTAGCGGCGAATCATGGCGGAGAGTTCCGAATCGTCGAAATCGACGATTTTGTTGCCGACGCACAGATGATGATGCTCGTGAGCGGTAATGTCGTAACAACATTTACCCGTTTCGGGATGACATATCATCGCAAGCAGATTGGCCTTGCAAAACGAATCCAAGATACGATACACGGTCGAAGGGGTTATGTTGCAGACTTTCGCCTGCACCGCCGACAATATCTCCTCCATCTGCGCATGTCCGAGTTCCGTCATAACCTCATATACGACTCTACGCTGGGGCGTTACCTTCAATCCTGCCTGTTTAATCTTGTCCGTCGTCGTCATACACCTCCGATTTCGATATTGCAAAGTAAATGCAAAAATTTCGTATTTGCAAATAATTTGCAATAATAAATTTTTATACCCGCATTGCCATTTATTATGCCGTCGGTTTATACCGCCATTCGCCCGCCGCAATCGGCCGAACTGCAATCGTTCACATGCAAATAGCGTGCAAATTATTGCGTCATTTCGAGCGACCGCGCGTCATTCTGAGCGCAGCGAAGAATCTGTTTTGGACGAAAGCGCAGTTTTCTACCCTGCTCCCTTTGTTTTCTGCCCGAGATTCTTCACTGCGCTGCGCTCCGTTCGAGAATGACGGGCAGAAAATGCCATGCCCGTCATTATGCAACGTGTATAAACACAAGTGGTTGTGCCGAATTCGGCACAACCACTTTATGGTATTTATCCGCTTTACTCGGTCAGAAATTGGCTGATGCGCCAATTATCTCCGAAGTGCATCGATTTGTCCTTTACCGCCAACTCGTAATACGAATAGTCGCACGCCGCAAGCAGGTCTTTTCTGCCATCATAGGTCATGGTGCCTTTCCACTCCGGCATCTTGCCTTTCAGCACAGACAATTCGTACTGTATCACGACCTTGCAGTCGTTGTAGAGCGTCGATTCGACAAAAGCGCCCGTTACAGGCCACGAATACGGAGCCGTTCCCTTTTGGGAAACAACCGGTCGGGCATAGTGCATAAACGCCCTTGCCAATATCTGATGCAGATGATTCTCCAAATAGGTCGGGTCGTCGGAAGGATGATGTACACCGTAGCGTTCCATATCCTTTTCGCCTCTCAATTTGACAAAGACGGTATTGGTGTCGTCGTCATATTTCAGACGGGTAATCTCCATGCAGTCGTAACTTGCCCAATAATGCGACGGCTTCGTCTCTTTGCTAAAATATGCCCCAACGCTCGCGGCTCTGTCCCAAAAGCCAATCTCGCAGTCCCATATATCGATGATTTGACGCAAAGAGTGTTTGCGCACATCCGGCATCGTTACCGTCATTATGTCGAGTTCCGCCATTTTTTTGGGAGCCGTATTGCCTATACCGAGACTCAGCGAGGTGTCTTCGGGCAGAAATTTGGTCGGCAACCATATTGTCAATATCAGCAGCAACGCCGCCATATTGCTTGGGGTAAATATTTTGTTCATGGCACTCTTTAATTAATTTGTGAAAAATGACCGTCGGCCTCGCGACGCCAAGTGAATCCGTCCGTACATGTAACACGCTCGGGACCCACGCGCCCCACTATATAGTGAGGATTGCCCTGCGCATCATAGACGACGCTGTCCGAACTTACCGTCGGCGATGTATAGCCCAAGCCTCCGCCACCGACAAGGGCGAGGAAGCAGCCGAAACCGACAAGCGGGCTGATGCTCATCGCCACATTGATACACGGGATTATGCCGTACAAACCTGCCAATGCCACCATCAGCGCGATTATTACGCCCGTAAAATCCAACGAGCGCAACGATTCGAAAGCCGATTTGAGCATGCCGACAAAGATGCCGCAACTCGCGCCGATAAGCAACGACAGCGCAAACCAGGCGAACAGACACATGCCGAATCCCGACACGCCCTTGAACAATCCTGCCAAAACGGCAATTAACGGACTGACCGTTGCCACTCCGCCGCCGATGGTAAGGGCATTGCCCAAAATTGCAACGCACAACCACGGCAGGGTCGATGCCTTGCCCCTCTGCTGCATCTTTACAGACAGCAGAGTAAGCAACAACCCGACGATTAACGCCGATGCAGCCACTGCAAGTTTGGTCGGAGTGTACGACTCCGTACCTCGCAATCCCGTACACATACAGGAGAAAAACAGCAACACGGTAACCATGAGCATAACATAATTGCTCGCCACCGCTTTCCAATACTCTGACGAATTCATTTTTGAGATTATAGGGTTTTAATTCAACGCAAATGTAACGACATTTTGTCTAATTCGCAAACAGAGACGATTTTGGCTGTCGGCACATTTTCGAAAAAAAATCGCGTTACGCCCTATTTTTTTCAATTTATTTCTATATTTGCACCCCGTATAACCATCGCTTATTTTTTATGGGAAATGAAAAGAACATTTGCTTTGTTGGTAGCGACACTGTGCTACTTCTGTACCTACTCACAAGAGGCTGAGTCCGTCGGCAACACTCCCAAACTGACCATCATTCCTCGTTTCGACGTAAATCCCCATATTCCGGTCGGCAATAAGGGTAAATCGGACGTCGATTTTGCAAATTCATCACTCTACACCCTTTTCGAGGGTAACGTCGGCGAACACTTCTCCTACTCGATGAGTAATCATTGGGTCTCGACCGACACCAAATCACTCTACAAAAACGCATTTCGTTCTGACGATGTCGATTTTATCGACTGGCTCACTTTGACCGCATCCGTCGGCTCATTCTCCTTTACCATAGGTAAGGATATGTTGTCCATCGGAGGCTACGAACTCGATGCGTACGACGTGGATTCCCACATCGATTTAAGTTCCGCATTCTGGAATAATTGCGCCATATACCAATGGGGCGGCAAGGTCGAATACTCTCCAACCGACTCCTCGACAATCGCATTCCAATTTGCGACATCCCCTTTCGGAGAGCGACCTTTCAAGAGCAAATTGTTCACCTATTCGCTCTATTGGACGGGCGAATACGGCTGTTTCTCGCCGATTTGGTCTGCAAACTTCATGGAGTACGAACGAGGCCGATTCATCTCGATTCTGTCATTGGGTAACCGTTTCGACATAGGCAGTTTCGCCATCGAACTCGATTATATGAACCGTACCAACTCCACAAAACGATTTTTCGACCAAGAGATGACTCTCTCGGGCAAACTCATATACAATCTCAACGACAAGGCCGAATTTTTCATTAAGGGCGGTTACGAATATCGCCACGGCGAAGAAGACATGTTCGGCTACGGCGACGAATGGGAAATAGGCGACGGCATAGTACCGACAGGCATCCTGCGCAACAAAGACTATGTCTTCTATGGCGGCGGATTGCATTTCTACCCGCTGCGCAACAGCAAGGATTTGCGGTTGCACGCCGTTGCATGCGCCAACAACTACTCCAACCATGTTGCGCTCACCATCGGTGCCACCTACTTTTTCAATCTGACCGACACCATAAGAAGTCATCGCAGAAAATAGGTTTGTTTCCAAATCCTCCATTGTAAATGAGCAACAATAACTCGATTATAAAGATAGAGCACCTCTCCAAATCGTTTGGCGACAAGGTTGTTCTCAACGATATAAATCTCGAAATCAAGCGAGGCGAATTCATCACCTTTCTCGGTCCGTCCGGCTGCGGCAAAACCACTCTGTTGCGATTGCTGGCAGGTTTTTTGCGTGCCGACGAAGGGACGATAACCATGGACGGCAAAGATATATCCGACATGCCGCCTCATCTCCGCCCGCTCAACACCGTATTCCAACGCTACGCGCTGTTCCCGCATCTGGACGTTTACGACAACATCGCATTCGGCCTCAAACTCAACAAGGTGCCGTCCGACGAGATAGAAAAGCGCGTGCGCAAGGCGTTGAAGATGGTAAGCATGACCGACTACGAAGACCGCGATGTAAATTCGCTATCGGGCGGTCAGCAACAGCGTGTCGCCATAGCGCGTGCAATCGTAAACAGGCCGAAGGTGCTGCTGCTCGACGAACCGCTGGCAGCCCTCGATTTGAAGATGCGCAAGGATATGCAGATGGAGTTGAAAGAGATGCACAAAACACTCGGCATCACCTTCATCTACGTTACGCACGACCAAGAGGAGGCTCTGACATTGAGCGATACGATAGTGGTCATGAGCGAAGGCAACATTCAGCAAATCGGCACGCCTACCGATATATACAACGAACCGACCAACTCCTTTGTCGCCGACTTCATAGGCGAGAGCAACATATTGAACGGCATGATGATAAAGGACTGCGAAGTATCGTTCATCGGCCACACGTTCGAGTGCGTCGATAAAGGTTTCGGCGAACACACGGAGGTCGATGTGGTAGTGCGTCCCGAAGATATTTACATCATTGCACAGACGGACAATGCCAAATTCACGGGCAAGGTAACCTCGTGCATTTTCAAGGGCGTTCACTACGAGATGTTCGTCGAGACCGACAATGGTTACGAATTGATGATTCAGGACTACAATCCGTTCGAGGTCGGCAGTACGGTCGGCATGTTCATCAAGCCTTCCGACATCCACGTCATGCGCAAGGAGCGCACCTGCAACACCTTCGACGGCACAATGCTCTCCCCTACGAGCGTGGAGATGCTCGGTGCCGAATTCGAATGCCGCGATTGCGGTTTGCAGGCAGGCGACAAGGTGCGTGTGCGCATCGATTTCGACAAAGTGGATTTGCTCGACGACCAGGAGGACGGCACACTCACTGGCGAAGTGCATTTCATCCTTTACAAAGGCGACCACTACCACCTGACCATAAAAACCGATGCCGGCGACGATATTTATGTGGACACCAACGATATTTGGGACAAATGCGACTTGGTCGGCATAGCCATTGCACCCGACAACATGCGTATTACCAAACGGATTTAAGCGGACGAAAGATGAACGGCTTATTGAAATTTTCGACCAAGCGGTCGAATTGGGCTATACCCTATTTCATTTTTCTGCTGATTTTCGTGGTATTGCCGTTGGTGCTGATTGTCGTCTATGCCTTTAAGGACAACAGCGGCAACTTCTCGTTGCAGAATTTCGTCAAATTCGTCTCGCAACCCGAAGCGATAAACACCTTCATCTACTCGATAGGCGTTGCGCTGATTACCACGATGCTGTGTATCCTGTTTGGGTATCCTGCGGCATATATTTTGAGCAACCGCTCGCTCAATCGTTCGCAAATAACGGTCGTACTGTTCATTCTGCCGATGTGGATAAACATTTTGGTACGCACTCTTGCCACGGTTGCACTGTTCGACTTCATGCGCATTCCTCTCGGGGAGGGTGCATTGATTTTCGGCATGGTTTACAACTTCCTGCCGTTTATGATTTACCCAATCTACAACACCATGCAGAAGATGGACTATTCGTTAATCGAAGCGGCAGAGGATTTGGGAGCCAAACCGAGCAAAGTATTTTGGAAGGTTGTGATGCCTCTCTCAATGCCCGGTGTCATGAGCGGTATAATGATGGTATTCATGCCGACCATCTCGACATTCGCCATCGCCGAACTGCTGACGATGAACAATGTCAAATTGTTCGGAACGACCATTCAGGAGAACATCAATAACGGAATGTGGAACTACGGTGCGGCATTGTCGCTGATTATGCTTATCATAATCGGTGCAACGAGCCTGTTCTCGGACAGCAGCGAAGCCGCATCCGACAACGAAGGAGGATTGATATGATAAAAAAGATTATTGCACAATCGTACCTCTGGCTGCTGTTGCTGATGCTGTACGCGCCAATTCTGATTATCGCCATCTTCTCGTTTACGGAGGCGAAGGTACTCGGTAATTGGACGGGCTTTTCGACCAATCTCTACACCTCGCTCTTTTCGGGAGGTGTACGCCATTCGCTCATCGCCGCCATCGAGAACACCTTCACGATAGCGTTGCTTGCGGCAACCGTTTCGACCGCACTCGGCAGCATAGCGGCAATCGGCATATTCAACATGCGCGGTCGGAAAAGGCAGACAATTACGTTTCTGAACAATATACCGATGCTCAATCCCGACATCATTACGGGTATTTCGCTGTTTCTGCTGTTCGTCAGTCTCGGTATCACACAAGGCTATACGACCGTCGTTTTGGCACATATCGCCTTCTGTACGCCATACGTGGTATTGAGTGTCATGCCGCGTCTGCGACAAATGAATCCCAACATCTACGAGGCTGCACTCGATTTGGGAGCGACCCCGTTTCAGGCTCTGCGCAAGGTTATCATTCCCGAGATACGGCCGGGTATGATTTCGGGCTTTATACTCTCATTCACCCTCTCAATCGACGATTTCGCCGTAACGATTTTCACAATCGGCAACGAGGGTTTGGAGACCCTTTCGACATATATCTATGCCGATGCCCGCAAAGGCGGTCTGACACCCGAATTGCGACCTCTCTCGACAATAATTTTTGCGACCGTGTTGCTGTTGCTGCTCATCATCAACATCCGCGCAAAACGCAACTCGAAAAAACTCATCAACAAACAAACCGAATAAACAGAAATGAAAAAACTTTTCAACATCGTTCTTGCATCTGCTGCGGCACTGATGCTTTTGGCCGGTTGCGCCACCAACGAGGGCAACCGCGAAAACATTCTGAAAATCTACAATTGGGCTGATTATATCGACGAAGATGTACTTGCCGAATTTCCGGCTTGGTACAAGGAACAGACGGGCGAAGATGTCTCTATCGTCTATCAACTCTTCGACATCAACGAGATTATGCTTGCCAAAATCGAGCGCGGCCATGAAGATTTCGATGTTGTTTGTCCTTCGGACTATATCATCGAGCGTATGTTGCGTAACGATTTGCTGTTGCCGATAGACCACGATTTCGGCAATACGCCCAACTATATCGACGGCAACCTCTCGCCGTACATCATCGATTGTTTCGACAAGATAGCCGGCAACGGCAAAAATGCCAACGATTACGCCGTAGGCTATATGTGGGGAACTACCGGCATCATGTATAATACCAAGACCGTAACGGCAGACGAGGCGTCGTCGTGGAACGTACTGCGCAACGATAAATTCGCAGGCCGCATCTTCATCAAAGATGGCTTCCGCGACGTATATTGTCCTATTCTCGTCTATCTGAAACAGAAAGAGATTGCCGAGGGCAAAATCACCCTCGACGAATTGATGTTCGATGCCTCCGACGAATCGATAGCCATGGTGGAGAAGTTTTTGAAAGAGGCCAAACAATATATCGCAGGTTGGGAGGCCGACTTCGGTAAAGAGATGATGACCAAGGAGAAGGCCGACATCAACCTGACGTGGAGCGGCGATGCCGTGTGGGCTATCGACGAGGCTGCGGAAGTAGGCGTATCGCTCGACTATGTGGTACCTGCCGAGGGCAGCAATGTATGGTTCGACGGCTGGGTAATCCCGAAATATGCCAAGAATGTCAAGGCTGCACGATACTTCATCAACTACATGTGTCGTCCCGACATAGCAATCCGCAACATGGAGGCAACCGGCTATGTCAGCGCAATAGGCACGTCAGAGGTATTGGAAGAGCGCACCGACGCGCAATACGACCCGATAGATGTAACCTATTTCTTCGGCGAGGGAGCCGACAGCGTCCGTATCAACCCTGTGCAATATCCCGCAAAAGATGTCGTGGAGCGTTGCGCAATGATGCACGATTCGGGCGACCGTACCGAGCAACTGCTCGAAATGTGGTCGCGTGTCAAGGGCGACAACATGAACACTTGGGTAATCGTCGTTTGCGCCACAGCACTTCTCGGACTCCTTGCACTCGTATTCAGTCGCAAAAGCAATAACAAGCGCAAAAAGCACAAGCACCGCAGATAAAGCAAACCTCAAATAAAAACAGAACGGGCAGTCGAGTTCGACTGCCCGTTCTATGTTTGCCCGAACTTACATAAGAAACAAAATCATCACCTGCGACAACACCACGCGCAAAAACATCACAAGCGGATAGACGGTCGCATAACTGATTGCCGGCATGTCGCTGCCCGCAATGCCGTTGGCATAGGAGAGCGCAATGGGATTGGACATACTGCCCGACAAGACACCCATCAGCGTATAGTAATCCGTCTTATAGACCAATCTTGCAAATATGCCGACCAGCACCACGGGGATTATGGCGATAAGCAGCGCGTAAATCGTCCACACATATCCGCCATTTACGACCGCTTCGACAAATCCGTTGCCCGAAGCCAGACCGACAGCGGCAAGGAACATCGCCAAACCGACCTCGCGCAACATCAGATTCGCGCTTATCGTGGTATATGTTATCAGGTGCCAATGCGTACCGAAACGGCCGATAAGTATCGCCACGACCATAGGACCAGCAGCCAATCCCAAACGCACCGGTTGCGGAATGTTGAACAGCGGAATCGAGCCTACGAACACGCCAATCGCTATACCGAGGAATATGGTCAGGATATGCGGCTCGTGCAGTTTTTTCAGCGAGTTGCCCAACAGGTCGGCGACCTTGTTTATCGCCTCCTCCGACCCGACGACCATGACTTTGTCGCCCAACTGCAACTCCATGCCCTGATGCGGAATTATATCGACACCCGAACGGTTTACGCGGGTGATGTTGATGCCGTATTTGGTACGCAGACGCAAATCGGCAAAGCGTTTGCCGTTGATTTCGGGACGAGTTATGACGATACGGCGCGAAACGAGTTTGCCTTCGAATTCGCCCCATTCGGCTTCGAGCATCATTATTTCGCGACCGAGAAATGTCAGAATCGCCTGTTTGTCCTCCGTATTGCTGACCACGAAAATTTTATCGCCGCAATAGAGCGGACTGTCGGAATCGGCGACAAAGGCCTTGCTGCCGTCGTGCGAGATGCGCGATATTACGAACGGACGGTTGATGAGCGTTCGCACCGTTGCAACGGTCTGACCCGCTATGCGGTCGTTGGTAATCTCAATCGAAAATTTTGCGGCGAACTTGTTTTCGCTGTTAATTGCCTTCAAAGCCTCGTTCTCCTTTGCAAAATCGATATGCAGCAGATATTTCAGCACGACGAACGCGATGATTACGGCAATGATGCCGAACGGATACGAAACGGCGAAACTCATCGGTATCGTCGGGTCGTTCACTCCCGTAACATCGATATATGTTTGCTGTGCAGCACCCATTGCGGGAGTATTTGCCACGGCACCCGCCAAAACGCCCACCATCGTCTGCAACGGCATGCCGCTGACGACATGGAACAGATAGGTAATGCCCGAACCTGCAAGCATAACGAGCAGAGCGATAAAAATCATGCGCATACCGCCTTGACGAAGCGACGAAAAGAAACCCGGTCCAATCTGCAAACCTATCGAAAAGACGAATAGCGTCAGACCGAAATCGCGCACGAAAACCAGCGTGTCTCCATCGAGAAACATACCGAAATGGCTTGCCACGATACCCGTAAACAATATCCATGTCGAGCCGAGCGATATGCCGCCGATTTTTATCTTGCTCAATGCCGCGCCCGACATGATGACCACCGCCAACACAAAAATCGAATGCGCAACACCGTTGCCGAAAAACATAGAATCGATAAACTCCATAACTACCCAATTATCGACCGCCTGCCTACCGAAAACATCCGTCATCCGTGCAAAAACAGCGACGGAGCGACGTAGGAAGGGTCAATCGCATTACGGGTGGCAAATATATAAATTTAAGGGCGACAAAACTATTTTTTACTGACGAATATTTTACTATCTTTGCATTCGCAAGGACAAAACATTCCTACATTATGGCTAAAATCGACATCGAACGCTCGCACCGCATGGACGGCACAGGCGAGTATTATTTCTCGCGACGATTGCGCGAAATCTCGGAAATCGAGGCAACTACGGGTCGCCAAATCATAAAACTCGCAATGGGCAGTCCCGACCTTCCTCCGGCACAGGCCGTAATCGACCGTCTGACTGCCGAGGCGCAACGCCCCGATGTTCACAAATACATGCCGTTCAACGGTACTCCGATGCTCCGCAAGGCTTTTGCCGATTGGTACATGCGGTGGTACGGCGTAACGCTCGACCCCAATGGCGAGGTGTTGCCTCTCATCGGTTCGAAAGAGGGCATCATGCACCTCTGCATGACCTTCCTCAACAAAGGCGACAAGGTGCTTGTTCCCAACCCCGGGTATCCCACTTACAGTGCCGCAGTCCGTTTGTCGGGCGGAGTGATGCAGCCATACGCCCTCAACAAGGAGAACGGCTTTATGCCCGATTTCGATGCCATAGAGCGCGAAGGCGTGGAGGGTGTCAAGATTATGTTCGCCAACTATCCGAACATGCCTACGGGACAGACTCCGACAAAGGAGTTGTTCGAGAAAATCATCGCATTCGGTGCAAAGCACAACATACTCATAGTTCACGACAACCCTTATTCGTTTATCCGCAACAGCCAAAAGCCTATGAGCATCCTTGCAATCGAAGGGGCAAAAGATGTGGCATTGGAGATGAATTCGCTGTCGAAGGGACACTCCATGGCAGGTTGGCGTGTCGGTGCGATTATGGGCAAAAAGGAGTGGCTCGATGCTATACTATCGTTCAAGAGCAACATGGATACGGGTATGTTCTACCCTATTCAGGCGGCAGCCGAAACGGCTCTGTCGCTCGGGCAGGAGTGGTTCGACGAATTGAATGCCATCTATCGCGAACGCGAGAAAGAGGGCTGCGCACTGCTCGATGCACTCGGTTGCAAATATCGTCCTAATCAGGCAGGCCTCTTTATTTGGGCGGAGTTGCCGGCCGACTATGAAGGCGACTGCTTTGCATTCTCGGACGAAATTATGGAGAAATGCGACGTATTTCTTACACCGGGTGGTATTTTTGGCAGCGAAGGTCGTCGTTATGTACGTATTACGCTCTGTTGCCCTGCCGAATTGCTGCGTCGGGCTACCGAGAATGTCAAAAACCGCCTGCATGAATAAAAACAAACGTTCCAATATCGAAAAAATCGAGTCCAACCCTTTGCGGATTGGACTTTTTTTGTTATTTTTGAACGTTTTTGTACCATGCGTCAGCATATAAACGGGGCAGACAATGACAATAGCCGACCTTATAGACAAAATCAGGCATAACGCCATCGCCAAAGATTCCTCTTGGGCGGTTATCGGAAGTGCGATGGGCAGAGGATTGTCCATGGTTGCGGGCATAGTCATAGCCCGACTGCTCGGAGCAGAGGTATATGGCGAATACGGCATGATTAAAAGTACGCTCGCTTATGTGGCCGCATTTTCGACATTCGGTCTCGGCTACACCGCCACCAAATATATCGCCCAATGCAAATCCGACAATCCCGTTGCGATAGGCCGCATCATAGCGAGTTCGACCAACATCACCCTGACGATGAGTTGCATAATGGCGGCGTTGCTGTTGTTGTTTGCCGACAAAATCGCCTCCAATCCCAACATCGTTCCCGCATTGCGCTACACGGCTCTGCTCATCGTCTGCAACGCCGTCAATACCACGCAACAGGGCTTGTTGGCTGGTTTCAAGGATTTTCGCACGATAGCCATCAACAATACCATCGTCGGCATCATCACCTTCGTCCTTGCATCGCTTCTTACATACCGTTTCGGTTTGGACGGAGCCTTGGCTGCACTCTTTATCTCGATGCTGATTCAGTGCATCATCAACCAATTCGCCGTTCGTCGTCTCTATCGCAGCATAGCACATGCAGCAGGATTGACCGGCACGATAGGTTTCAAACAGATGGGCGAGCGATGGGCACTGACCAAGGAGTTGATAGTCTTCTCGTTTCCGATTGCTTTGCAGGAGTGCGTCTATGCCGCATCGTGTTGGTTGCGTCTGTTTTTGATAGCCCGATTGGCGGGCTACGACGAACTCGGACTTTACACGGCTGCCGACCAATGGTTTATTATGATTCTGTTCGTACCGGGGATGTTGCGCAACGTGATTCTGTCGCATCTGTCGAGTTCTGCCGACGACCGCCTGACCCACACGCAAACCTTCTCGCTGATGCTTAAAATCAACATCGCCGCAACTGCCATACCGGCTGCCATAATCGCCATCGGCTCGCCGATAATATGCGACATGTACGGACACTCGTTCAACGGCTTCACCATCGTACTGCTGATTGCTGTCGCAACGAGCATCTTCGGCTGC
>CALYVN010000032.1 GCA_945494785.1 uncultured Alistipes sp. | reverse complement strand
TTGATAAAGGCGAAAGGGTTTACCTACCGCTCCATTGCAGACGCGATAGGGGAAACCCCGATGAACCTGCACCAGTTGCTTTCATCGAAAGATGTAAGGTCTGGATTATTGGAGCGCATCGCGTCTGCGATGGGCGAAAATGCGGCGTATTTCTATGGCAAGAAACCCATATACTCGTTGGAGGAGTATGTCAAGGTCGCCTCGCAACAGCAGGAAATAGCCTATTTGCGTGATTTGGTAACAGCAAAGGACGAACTTATAGAATCATTGCGCGAGCAGATAAAGACCCTCAAACATGGCAGATAAATACAATATATTGTTCTTCCTGCAATCCGAGGACGGGCGCAACGACCTGCGCTTGCGGTGTCGCGTGCGGTGGGGCAAGAACCTCGTTACCCTCAACCTCGGCTATCGTGTGGAGAAAGACAAGTGGAGCAAGGAGACGCAGCGTTGCGTCAAATCCTCTACCCACGGGAAACATAAGATACAGGCGGGCACCATCAACCGCGCCATCGAGCAACTCGAAAACGACATAGTCGGGTATTTCAGCCGCTGCGAACTTGCGGGCGAAACACCCACGGTCGAGCGGTTGCGTGTGGCGTTGGGTAAAGAGAATGGCGACAAGAGCCTGTTCGATGTGTTCGATGAGTTCATAAATATCGTGGGCGTGCAGAAGGCGTGGTCGGAGGCGCAACGCCGCAAGAATCTGTCTCTGCGCAATCACCTGCATGCGTTTGACCCTAATATATCGTTTGCTACGTTGGACGATGACAAGTTGTATGCTTTCATCTCCTTCCTGCAATCGCCTGAAGCGATGCACCTTTCGTATCCGGGCGTGGAACAGGGATTGAAGAATACCACAATAAACAGAATGGTTGGTTTCTTGAAGTTCTTTCTGCGGTGGTCGAATGAGCACGGTTACTATGCAGGCAATCTGCACAACACATTCCGCCCGCATTTGAAAGGACTATCGGTTAAGACCATCATATACCTCAACTGGTCGGAGTTGATGACTTTCTTTGAGTTTGATTTCAGCAAGCACAAATGGCTCGACATTGGTCGCGATGTGTTCTGCTTTGCCTCGTTTACCGCATTGCGCTTTTCAGACCTTATGCGCCTGTCGTGGGCCGATGTGAACCTCGATGCCAACGAAATCAATATCGTGGCGCAGAAGACGAGCAAACGCACCGTAGTGGCATTAAATAAGTTCTCGCGTGCGATAATAGACAAATACTATGAACACCGGCACGACTATGGAGGCAAGGTGTTCCCGAACATACACAATGTTCTCCTCAACCGGTATATCAAGGATGCGGCTAAAATGGCAGGCATAGATACGCCCGTGCGACTTGTATGTTATGTCGGAGCAGAACGTATGGAAAAGGTTGTGCCGAAATATGAAGCCTTGTCTATACACGCAGGTCGGCGCACGTTTGCCGTCAATGCACTCTCTATGGGTGTGTCCGTTTTTGTAGTCAAGGAGATTGGCGGATGGGCGAATATAAAGTCTATGACGCCGTATGCTACGATAGTGGATAGTGCCAAGAGAGAGGCTGTAAATATGTTCGATACATGGGACGGGAAACTTGGTACTAATTAGTACTACCATAGTACTACCGTAGTACTAAAATCGGAGTATCATAACGGAATTAAACGGAAACAAATAAAACGGCAAAACGCAAATTGTCTGATTATAGTGCATTTAGAGTGTTATTCGATAATTAAATAAATGTAGTAAAGCGGTATTTGTAATCCAGTCTCCCCGACATTAGTATTGATTTTCAGTAATTTACAAAGGGGTGGTACTAAAAAAGGTACCACCCATCAATTTTCAAGCATTTCGAGAATGTCATTAACTCGTTTGTCGAACTCCTCTTCCGTAAGATAATTCTTCATGTTATCTTCGTGCAATTTGTGTATCATAGCGTGTATTTTATGATACTTACTCATGAAATTTACACGTCAAAGTATTTACGGATAAATCGAGGTCGGTCAGCATCTTTGAGTTTGGCAACGGCAAGCCGATACACTACCTCGAACATCTTGTCTGCATCGATATATTCGGCCAACGTTTTTGCGAAATCCGAATATATCATGTTTATAGCGACATACAGAGCATATTGATTGTAATATGGCGCACATTCTACCGCTCCTCCGATTTTCTCGACAGCGTTCAATACCTGCGTCAAACTCCATTTGGCACCTTTGCTCCCGTCCTGATGTTCCAAGCCCGCGACAATACATGAGGCTTCTTTCTCTGTGAGATAATTGCACCAGTTCGCAGCGTTCATCTTCTCGACTGCCTCATTATATATAGACGGATTCGATTGCCTCGTTCTATCCATAAGCCACAAAAATACGCTACCGAGTAACTGCATTTTTTCGGGCTTGCCGCTTTCGACTAACTGATAGTACATTTTTTCGTGTTCCATAGTCTTATGCGTTAAGGTCATTTACCAGTTCCTCTATATCCGACCTTGTCAGCGTAATACTGCCATTATCGAACAATAAGTCGGTTAATATGTTACTCGGCACGGTGGCGGTTATTGCTCCTCTGCCGACCTTTACATCGATACCCATCACAGCATACGTCTTGACAGGCATTTCGTCAAAGGCATTGAGTAATTCGTCGGAAATGCTGACAAAATCCAATTTACCGTTGTCGTCGGTAATAAACGGCATGATGGCATCCATTTTAGGTATCACCTCATCTATCTTACGCACCAGTCCTCGCCTAATATGTTTGGCGAACACACTCAATCGTGGATTGGCTTCGATTATGCCATCCAACTTGGCATTTACCCAGTTGGTTGCGGCTGTCCTGATTTTTTCCTGCAATTCAGTCATTTCTTTTTCGTTTTAAGTTGTCGAAATTCTGCCATCGTAAGGTCAGGATTTTGTTCGGAGGCTTTGCGGAATGCTTCAAACTCTTCCATTGCTGTCCGCTCGGCAGTCAGGACAGCACCTTTCACTCGTCTTGTTACCTCCAACATGCGCGATAGCAGCTCTTTGCCCGTTGGCGATTTCTCTATGTTACCTCTTACGAGTTGCAACAAATGCACCTGCACCATATCGGCAAGTTGTGAGTTTATCGATACATACTCCTTATCTTTCTGCATGGCGATACGCTGTTGTTCGGACATAGGCGAGATTTCCGCGTCTATGCTGTCCCATATCGGCGTTTCGGACTGCGCACTGTTGCGCATCAAATCCTTTTGCCTATTGGCTATCATCGCCTTTTCTGTTTCAAGCCGTTGTATTTCGGCTATTCTCGTGGCGGCGTCGTCCTGTATAATGTTACCACCGAACTTGACGCCCATTATCGGGTCATTCATTGTACTTTATTTTTACGTTAAATTAAACAAAATGGAGGGGAGGTTCCTCCCCTCCCGACATCGACAGACTATGCCGCGCTTGCGCAAGTACCGCAGCATCCGCAAAGCGGATTGTACACCGATTTCTGCGTGTACGTTACGGTCGTTGCACCAGGTGCCTGTGTCGCAACATACTCCGGCGTAAACGTGCCGTTAAGGTAGGTTACGATTTTGTTATCTGCGCAACAACGGCGTTCAGCCTCCAATGCCACAGCGTTTGCAGCCTGTTGGCCAACAAGAGCGATGCCGTCCGCGAGGATTTTGTCTTGGTAAGGACGTACAGCCTTGCCTACTGCAATCTCTTTCTCCAACTCCGCGATGCGGTCGGCCATAACGCCGAATCGCGTCTGGAAGAAGTTGTACATCGAGAACTTCTCGGCAACATCGTTGTTCCGTGCGGCATAAGCCTCCTGCAACGCTGTAATGCGTCCGTCGTACAGCGCACGCGTCAAGGCGATATTGTCCTCACACTCCTTGTCGCGGACTTTGTTCAACTGACTCTGTTCGTAGTCATAGTTGCCGTTACCGAACAGACCTCCGAGAAAACCGTTACCGCGCGAGAGCCATGCAGCAGTGCCGATTGCACCGAGTACCGTGCCGGCAGTGCCGAGACTCTTGGCGTTTTGCACCTGACGATTCATATCCTCGTCGTGTCCTACATAGGTGCCTTCACTCAATTTTTCGACTATCATATCTGTTAATTTTTAAGTACCCTCTGACCGCTTCGGGCATTGCGACGGACTAATAAGTCCATACGCAAATATCATATAGTCGTACAATCCGCCCAAACTATGGACGCAATAAAACAACCGCCTAAAATATAGGCGGTTGTGTGTCTATTATGTTAGACATCCGGATTATTTTATATTGACTTTCGACAAGTCATCGCGATACCAAACGAGAGAGGTAAATCCTGCGACCTTTTTACCGCGTGGAATTTTCCCGAGCCGCACATATCGGTCGAACTGCCGCGTAGAAAGATGAAAGTATTTCGATGCCTCCTCCTTCGACAAAGGTATTCTCGGCGATAAAATCTCGGCAATAAATCGGGATGCGGTAGTGATGATAGTCGGCGAGATGCCCCTGCACTTGCCGTCGTTCCAATCGTCGCTCACTTTCCGCAACATATCGCCTAACTCCTGATACTCGTCCTGCTGCGTGTCCATACTATATCATTTACCTATTTTACCCATTTTATAGGCAATGCCTATTGCCGCAAAGCCTGTTGTAATCGCACCTATCCAACAAAGATGAGGGCTTTTATAGCCCGTCATATATCTATTTGAAAAAGTACGCATACTTTACTTTAAGCATATTCTTATTGTCAGCCATCTGATATTCGAGACCGACTGCGTGATGCTCTTTTAGAAGCACGCCTGCCTCTGCGCCGATAGCACGACCGCCATATACGGCAACGGAACCTCCTACGTATGGACGCAGCAACCGTTGCTTTACAAGCGTCTGCGTGGTCTCCGTCTGTCGTTCCAACGGCTGAATGTCCGCAGAATAGTCGCAAATGCGGTTGTATGCGACCCCTACATTCACCTTGAACACTCCGGTGCTGTCGGTCGAGAAATTCAACAGATAGTCCCGTTTCAGGCAATAGTCCGCCAATATCGCGGCCGTATCCGCAGGAACTTCCAACAGTACGGTATCGACAAGCCCGAGATGCGGCATATCAATCTTGCGAACCGACAGCGGTGCGGGATTTACTCCGTCAAAGTGTACGGCAGGGCGATAGACATACTTGGTCGTGGTTACCACCGAGGTCGTATTCTTCGGAAACAATCTGCTTCCGAGAAACATCCCGATGACAATCGAAACTATTATCGTTGCTACGAGCGACCAATATGCTTTCATATTTGCCATCTAATCGCGTTTTATGCCGGCAATGCGGTCTGCCCACCTCTCGGTGTAGAATGAATAGTAATCTGTCTCGATGTCGAAGTTGTCGTATATCCAACACCATATCCCGGAAGGTATGCCGATTACTATAAGGTATAGCCAGCCCAAGTATATGGACTGCACGCAATGCCCTGCTTCGTGCGCCTTGGTTCGGGCGTTGTCTGCGAGATGCGCGTTAATGATGATATACTTGCCGAGCGATACGCCACCGCCTATTTTGGACGTGGTGTATATTCTTGCAATCTGATTGCACTGCCGAATGTGGCGGGTGGTGATGCACTCCGCACCGAAAATCTTGACGAGCAGCAGTCCGAGCAGGTTCTGCGGCAGTTGCCAAAGGTAAAGAAGAAAGTCTTTCATAGTTGTGTTATTTTGTCATTGGTATATATTGTTTCTTGAAATACGACTTGAACGCCTTGCGTTGGTCGCCATTAGGACGCTTATAGCCGAAGTGCACCCACTGCGGCACACCTTTGCCGTCCTCGTCCTCGGAAATCATCTGGTCGAACTTCCTGCCCGTCTTCTGCAACCACTCGCGGGCAAATCGTTTGAACTCCAACAACCGCCCGTTCTCCGGCACAATGTCGGCCGCATATCCCGCCGCGTGCGCCGATGTAGGACTGCCACCGACCATCTTGTTGAGTTGCGGGCATCGGTAGCCCGATAATACGCGCAATGCAGGCGTGCCGATGTGCTCGTTGGCGCAATATACCGCCCACGCCTCACGAAGCGGGTCGAGCAGATTGTCCACCATTTCGTTGATGTGGCGCGTGGCAGACTCTGTTGGCGTATTGTCGATTTTATTTGCTTTCGCCATTGCCGACACGACAAATTCATTCAATTCGAAGTGTTTCATTATTGATTAAGCCTTTTGTAAAAGTCCAACTTGATATTGTCATAAACTGTCGTAACATTAGTATGCGCCCGTCCGTTATCCTCACCGAACTCATTGTATAGTTCACCCTCAACGACTACCGCTACCCTTTCCACCCATTCGGGCGATGTATACTCCGACAGTTTCTTGCCGCGGTATGTGTAGTTCTCAAAGCGGCTGTTGCGGTCTTCGTGAATGTTATGCAGAAGGTTGCGCACCTTCCTGGCTGTGGCATCGTGGTCTATGATATGGTTTTCCGTCCGCACTTTCTTGATGATATGGCAGACCTTCTCGACAGACAACTCAAAATAGACGCTTGCGGTACTCTTGATACGCATCAGTGTCTCCGGACGCAGGCCTTCGGCTATTTCCGACATTACTTCATTCTGTGCCCGCGTCTCGGTCAAGAGGGCTTTCATAGTATGCTTCTGCTCATCGAGCGTGCCGTTTATTATTTTCCGGAACCATACGAATATGGCTATTGTCTGCACCGCCGATAACAATACGAATGTTCCGGCAGCGATAGCCAAGAACCCGAAGTCGCTTATGCCACGTGCAACCGTGGTTATTTGTTCTGCATCTACGCTCATAGTGTCAAGGTCTTATTTTGTTCAACCGCTCCTCCCATGCCGCACGCTCGTCCTCCTCGGCGACACGCCAGTCGGCAACGGCTTCGCCAATCAACAGCGGTCGGCGTGTGAAATACAATCGTTCGGTGTCGGCGACATCTGCCGCCTGCGTAAGGTATTTTCCTTCGGGCGCGGCCATCTCCTCGAATGACACACGCTGTAATGTGATTTTATCTTCCATATTATGCTGATGCGAATGCTATGTTTTTCGACAATGCCGTGGTGTATACGCTGTGGTAGTCGGCATAAGTACTGCTTGTACTCGTCAACCTCGCGTATGTGTTTGCATGAACGGTTATGGTAAAGTTCGTGCCTGTTGCGTGCGAAATGGCAAAGTTGAGAGACTCTGCCGAGATATGCGGAGAGTTCTCGAAAGATATATCCTGATGCAAAGCCCACAGGTTTACCGTCTTCAATGCTGTACAGCCGGCGAACATCCTGAATACATTGTTGCAGTTCCACAAATAGATTGTACCGATGATATTTTCCAATTTTCCGGCATTCCAGAACATATTGGCAGCATTGTATACTAAAAACGAATTGCCATTGGTCAATGCCACCGTAATAGTTTTGATGGTTTGCTGGTCCGATACGCTCGTTTCGGCGAACATTCCCCGTGCATCGAAACCGCCATTGTACACATCATCACCATTTATTGGCAGATTAGTCCTCACTTTCAAATTGCAGAATGCGCACTTGGCATCACTGACAATACGACCTGAACAACGCAGATATATATTGCGCATCTCGGATTCGGTAATATCGGTTATGCCGTTCAGAGAGTAGCGGTTGGTAATCTCGCTATATGCCGCACCTGCCGCTATGTAGAGAGACCTCAACGATGAAGATGCCGATGTGTCCTGATATACTATCTTCTTGCCGTTTTTGGCAATAAAGGCATCGCCGATAAACAACGCATCGGGATTCTCGGAGGAGTCCGCCAATACGGACACCTCCGAGGCACTCGTCTGTGTGGCATCGACTATTTGCAGGGTTACACCGGAACGCTCTACTGCCATACCGTCTCTCGCTATTTAACAGTAAACCACTTTGGCGTAGCATCAACCGTTACGCAGAATTGGTGATTCTTAAACGCGCCCTTAATGTCGATGCCTTCCAGCGTAACATTGCTGCTTTGGTTTATCTTTTCCAGCAACTCGGCGGGATTAACACCGATAGTTACCTGACCCGAATCGTTTTTGTCTGATACATCGAATATCGGCGAGTCGAGTGGAGACGGGTCGTTCTCTTTGGAATCGTCCGGATACTCGGTACCCGTTACATGGGCAGATGCCATGGAAATCACCACCTGCGATTTCAAGTGGTTAAGAAGTGCGGTCTTGTCTATTGCCAAGCCGTTGGTATCCTTTTTCAGCAGACCGTCCGTGGCAAGCACGATGGAGAACTTGTTGCTCGTAACCTTGATGCCTTGACCATCTGCGGTGTAGACATCTACCAATGCCGACATATCCACATCGATGTTTGATTTACCTGCATCCGTGTTGAAGGTGATGGTCAGTTTCTTGGTCGAAGCATTGAAGGTTACGTTGCTTATCATACCGTCCTTGATGAAGGCGGTAGCATCGATGGAGCCTATCTCGGTGCCGTTATCGGTAGTAGGCGCGGTCGCAGTCTTGTAGAACTTAATCTTCTTGCTTGCCGACCAATACTGTGCCGAAAAGTCCACAGATGGGTTCTGTGTGTTCGGATTGGTTACGAGATTACCGGTAACGTTCACCGTCTTCTTCTCCAACGCATCTACACGCTTCGTCAGGGCTTCGAGACTGGTCTGTATTGCAGTGATAGCCTGCGACAGGGATGATGTGGAGAGGTCTATTTTTACCGCGGAGCCGGAAAACGGAGTAATGGTGAGTTGTTTCGTGCTGTCGTTCCATGTTACGTTCTTCACATCACCGCAGACGCGCTCCAACGAAAGTTCGGCATCAGACTCCGGGTCTGTGGTATTAAGGTAAACGGATTTCTCGGTCGTGTCGAAAAACAACAGACCTCGTAAATCTTCTACATTTAATGAATTGCGCTGTGCAGTAGTACCTCGTACTACGCGAAAGCCTACGTTTGATTTTGCAAGTGTTGCCATTGTCCTTATGTATTATATAGTTTTGTCTATTACATTCATCCAGCGCGGGTGAGACTCATCTATCGCATCGTACACGCCACCGCTTGTTACCGTATTCTTGCTGTATTTGGTCGGTTTCTCGTCCATATCCGTCAGACCTGCAAGCCTGCGCTGAAATACCTCGCGCGACTCTTTGAATCCACCCTTAACAGCGTCCTCGTATGCAGATGTACCATCTTTGCCGCGAAATATGCGACCGAACCGCAGGATGAACTCCTCCCGTTCGGGCATATCCTCTACGATAATACGCCCGCGAGTATAGTGCAGACACATACCCACGCGCAGATTGTTGTGCCCGTCTTTGAGCAACGTGTCCAAAGTTGTGCGATGTATCGTAAGTTTGACGTTCATTATTCCGTGGCTTCATTCTCAATGGTATAAGATGGCAATATCTCGATAAGGCGGCTTATCTGCCCCTTTATATCTTTCTCGTCGCTCTTGTTGTGCAGGGCAACCTCTATGAGGTATGTGCCCGCTTCAAGGCTTGCGCTCTGCTCCGTAGTCATCTCAAAGGCGGCGATGCCGTCCGTTACGGGAATGTTGTCCCAGCGCATCACTACCATACCCTTGCAGTCGCATCGCGATGCACAATCACGGTCGTAGCCCGCCTCGAATACGAGTACTGCACGCGGTACATACATATCCATAGTCTCACCCTCTTCGGATTCCACCTCCATGGTGAATGTCAATGCTTCGCCTTGATATAGTTTCATAACCTAAAAATATCTTAACCTGCGTTCTGTAAATTGCGGTATCACCACCGACAGTATATCGCTCACCACGCCTGCCGATTTCTCGTAATATCGTGCCGACAACTCCGCCGAGCGCAACTCGTACCACCAGCCGAGCACGTTCCACACAATGCATTTGCGCACCAACTCCGTCAGGCGTTGCCCCGCATTGCAGTCCTGCGCAACGATGTTGAACATCACCGCCTCGTCATCGACATAGTACTTGGGTGAATATGCCCGCACGGACTGGTACAGCATCGGCACCACGCCCTGCACCTGCTCCACGATGAGCGGCTTGTCATCGGGCGTGATGACGAAGTCCTCATATATATTGTCCGCTCCTGCGGCCTGCTCCGTGGCAGTAGAGCGCAGGGCGCGGAAGTCGGTAGACGACTGCGCAATGGCGGCATTGACAATGTCGTCCATCGTTAGCGATATGATATGAGTATGTTTGCACGCGCAATCCATCACAGTAATTGCAGTAAATCTTTAATGTTGTTTTGACATATCTGCACGGCATTGATGTCGTTCATTGCCGAAAGCACGAGTTCGGCGGTTTTCCAAGCCGTGATGTCTTCGAGCCGGTCGGGATAGTCATCGCCGACCTTCTCCATGGCAAAACACCGTGCAGCCTTTATATCACCGGTTGCCGATGTATAGTATTCTATCGTATGCCCGCCATCGCAGACAAATACTACGGGACGATACGGAGTGCCGCGCAGGACAGGATTATTCTGCTGGCGGTATCGCGCATCGTCTTGGTACAAGCCGCCAATAAGCGGAAGCGACCAATCGCTCATCTGAAACGATATGAGCCGCAGGAAGTGCTGTGGCAATGCTACGGTGCCACTGCCGTTATCGTTGTGCGTATGCGTAGCGGCAGAGAAATCCTCTCCTTGCCCGAGCGCGTGAACTGGGACGGTCATAACCACCCATCTCGCGGCATCATCGATGAAGTTCTCGATGTTGAAAGCCGACATATTCAGGCTGTCATCATCGGGATATATCTCATCAATGCGGGAAAAGGTCTTGCGGATTATGTCTGCACGCTTTGCCATACACTACAAGTTCGGGAATAAGGTGTTGTACTTGCTCGCTGCTTCGGACTTGATGTCGTCTATCTTTTTCGATGAGAAAACCTGCCCGTGCTCGCTCTGCAACCAGTGATTTGCCGCCGCTATCGAAGTTACTGCATCGACAGTAACAATAGGCTTGGTGGCATCGCACAATGCGGCGTAATCTTTCGACTCTGCGACAGTGACCGTCTTCGGCGTCTCGGCGGCATTCGCCACCTCCTCTCTCAAAAAGACAATCTGTCCGTAATACGGATGCTTTTTGATTGCGGCGGCAAGTGCGTCGTCGTTTGTGGTAAATGTGGAGACACCCACGTTGCCGAACAGTACAGGCGGCACGAATCGCACGGTGCTACCTTGTCCGTTCGCGCGGATAACGTACAACTCCAATCGAGAGTGGTCGTTTAATGTAAACGTTGTTTTCATTTTTTTCGGGTCTTTTTATAAAAAGGGGAGAGCATTAAACTCTCCCCCCGTCGAGAGATATTAGGAAAGAGGTGTTGCCTAAATGCAGAGCATACCGTGAGTGAGCGGATTGGTAACCTCCAACGTCCAAGCCTCGTCCAACGTTACGTCGTTCGAATTTTGGATACCTGCCTTTTTGAGGTCGAGTTTAGTCTCCTGCAAAGGTAACTGCTCGATACGGCGGATGTTTGCAGGGTCGATTACGAAGCCGGCATTGGTATATGGTCCGGCAAGGCCGAGACCAGGGTGCATGATACCGAGCAACTGGCCAAAGTTGGTCTCGATGATTTTCCAGGTAATACCGAACTTGACTTCGGTTTTTGTCGCTTCGAGTTGCTTCTCCCATACCTTGCTGTCGGCAATCTTGGTCGCAAATCCAGGTCCGTACAGGAGCAATCGCGACTCCGAGCCATTGTTGCCGGAGAAGATACCCTCCATAGCGCGATTGAGGAAATGCTCGATAGGCTCCTCGGTGCCGCCCTGCGTGCGCACGAAGTTGGCGATGTCGAAGCCGAGCAAGCCTCGCATGAACAACTTACGCTTCATCGAGATAGGGTCGACGAATTCCGGCACCATAGGCGTACCTCCGAGCAGAGCCGTCATTTCGGCTTGGAAGCGGAAGTCCAACAGAGCCTGCGCCTTGAACTCGGCAATGCCGTACTCGACCTCCTTCTCCTGCAACGCCTGGAAGATGTTCTCGCTCACCGTACACAGATTGCGCTGAACGTAGTTCCAATCTTTGGTCGGCGTTGCCATAGGGTCTTCTGAACGCGCAACGCTTTGGTCTTTGGCCGATGCCATACGGTATACCTTTGTATCTGCGTCCAGAGCAGGGCAAGGAGCGTTGATACCTACGACCGTAATTGTCTTTTCGGCGTAGTTAATACCTACGATATGCAGGATGAGCGGATGCAACGGGATACCGTTTGTTACTTTGACCGCCTTGCCACCCGAAACGTTGTAACTCGGTACGAAAAGACAGCCGTCCAACGACATGGAATGACAGCCCTCCGACAACTGTATAGCAACAGGGGAGTCAGTCTGCGCAGTACTCAACTTGCCGACAGTGCCGTATGTACCGCGATTGACTATTGAGTAAAATTCATATTTGTCCGACTTAGTCTGACCGGCATTGATGTTTCGAAGCAAAGTGTCGAGTGGATAATTGCTCGGCATTATCTTCGACAACTTTTTAGATACGCTCGGTTTGTTATGCTCGGGTTTACCGACAACCTCGCCGTCCTTGACAACATTGGTTCCGACCGAGCCTACCTGAGTCTGAGAGGCAGTCGCACCGACAGCCGCAACAGGAGCGACAGCAAGCAAGACATTAGCATCGCCGACGATGTCGGACAAAGAGATACCGGCATCGAACATGTCAATGCCAAAACCTATGGCCATCGCAACGGCGACAACCATACACACACAGTAGATTTTTTTGTTTTTCATAGTAAAAATTTTATAAGGTATTTGTTATCGTCTCCAATTACGGCGGTTGTTGCGCTCAATCTCGGCAAAGACATCGTCCTCCTTCGGAGTATCTTCCTCCAAAGCCATGGCACTGCCTCCCTGTGGCATGCCGTCCGTAGCCTTTGCCCTGCGTTCGCGCTCGGCATCGACCTTGGCATTCTTGCCCTCGATGGCTCCCGACTCGCGAGCCGAGGCAATGTCGACATCGTAGTTGCGGGCGTGCTGGAACAATGTCAGCATGTCCTTGGTTACCTTGCCGTCTATGTAGTCGTTGATGATGCCATCGACCCACGCAGTGTAGTCGTCTGCCTGCTCATCGGTCATGCCCTGCTCCTCGAAGAACTGCGAAAGGATTTCGGCACTCTGCTCCATATTGGCAGCCAACTGCGCTTCGTAATCCTTGGCACGCTTTGCGCGGTCGCGCCGCTTCTTGTTGGCTTCCTCGACTGCCGCATAGTCTTCATCGCCCTCCTCGGCACGCAGGTCGTCTATGTCGATGTTGGCAGCCAACGCCTGACGGAACGGAACACCGCTGCCCAAGTCCTCGACAAGCGAAAGCAACTCCGGGTACTCGGTGAGTACCTCCTGAATCTTTGCGTCCGAAGCCTCGTAGCCTCCAACAGCATCGAGTTTCTCGGCAATGAATGCCAACAGGTCGGAATCATTGTCGAAAGTCTGTCCGAACTTCTCCGCAACCATCGCCCGAATGTCATCTATGCTCATAGTCGCAGATGCATCGGCAGGTGCGGCATTGTTGCCACCTTCATTCCCCGTTGCGGGCGGTGCAGGCTGCTCGATAGTCGTAGTATCGGTAACAGCATCGCCGGTTGCCGGGTCTACCGTTTTCGTTACATCTTTTTCAATCTTTTTTTCCATATCGCATTGATTATAAATTTCAACGCAGTAAAGTTATTTAGTTATTTATATTTGCTTTTATTTATATTATCCTTTATTTTTGCAATGAAATCCGAAATTTCGGATATGAACAATCAGAAAGGGCAAATGATGGACACACGAGAGATGGCAATGAGAAACAAACACAAGGCTGTATATAGCCTATATGAGCAGTACAGGCGCGAGTGGCTGGCAGAGAATCCTATTGCGGCATCCTATCTGCCGATTTCGTATTATGCCGAAGTTATATCTCGGCGACCCGAAATCTGTATGTCTGCCGAATATGTGCAGAAGATTATCCGCAAGATGATTCGTAATAAATGATACTCACCGGGCAGACCATACAGCAGACGCTCGCGCAGAACGATGAGCGTAATGCGTGGCTCTTTCAGCCGTTCAACCCTTACACGGGCGAGGGCTCGCTGATTGAGCGGCGCGAGTTCTTTATCGACAAAGACAACCGCATTCTGCTGCCGTGGTATCTCTACGACACATCCGCCATACAAAACATAGTCAGGGTCGGCACACTCCGTGCGTGGGCAGACCAGTCCGGCTTATCGCACGCGGCCGCCTTGGACTTTCTCAACGGGCTGCGCTTGAAATACGACTTCGAGTTCTGCGCCGCCACCTGCTTTATCATTCACGACAAGACATCGGGCAAGGAGATGCCGTTTGTCCTGCGACTGCCACAACGGCTGCTCCTGAAAGACCTTACCGACCAACTGTTCAGCAACAAGCCCGTGCGGGAGATTATCCTCAAAGCCCGACAATGGGGCGGCTCAACGCTCGTGGACTTATGGGAAGCGTGGATTCAGATATACCACAAGACGGGCTGGAACTCATGTATTGCGGCACACGTTAAAGATGCTGCGCGAAACATTCGCGCCATGTATTCGCTCATGATTAAACGGCACCCGAAAGATGTGATGACGTTGAATATGGTGTCGTTTGAGGGCTCGCAGACCACAAAGAAGTTAATTGAGCGCGATGCCATAATCTCCATAGGTACGGCGCAGAAGCCCGAATCGTTGCGTTCTCTCGATATAAAACTCGTACACGCCTCGGAGGTTGGTCTGTGGAAAGACACCAAGGAGATAAAGGCGGAAGACCTCGCGCAGGCTCTTGTAGCCTCCGTGCCCATTGCGCCATACACGGCAATCATACTCGAATCCACCGCCAAAGGTACGGGCAACTACTTCGAGCGTATGTGGCACGCCTCGGAAAAGGGCGAGAGCATATTCAAGCCGATATTCATTCCGTGGTTTTACATAGACATATATTGGAAACCTTTTGTCGATGAGAAGCAGAAAGGCAAGTTCGTGGAGTCCATGACACCCGCGGAGTGGGAGCGGTGGAACCTCGGAGCCACACTCGAAGGTCTGCACTGGTATCGCGAGATGCTCGCCACCATTCAGAGCGAGTGGCGTATGATGTCGGAGTTCCCTTCGACACCGCAGGAGGCGTTCGCCACATCGGGACGGCTTGTACACAACATCTCCGACATCAACTTTATGCGCAACGGTTGTAGGCAACCGCTCTATGTCGGAGAGATGGTTGCCGACTCCATGTATGGCAAGGAGGCTATCGATGCCTCGTTGCGCTTCGCCGCAAACCCGCACGGCGACCTGTGGCTGTGGGCTATGCCCGATAAGAGCAAGAATATACGCAACAGATATGTCGTGTCTATGGATATTGGCGGACGCTCCGATGATGCCGACTGGACGGTAATATCGGTTATCGACCGATATATGCTGATGTTCGGCGGCGTGGAAGAGTGCATCGGCACATACCGCTTTCATAAAGACCAAGACCTTGCTGTATGGAAAGCCGTGCAGGTGGCCAAGTTCTATAACGATGCGCTGCTTGCGGTCGAGTTCAACTCGCTCAATACTCTCGGCACGGAGGGCGACCACACATACACAATTCTCGACCAAATTGTAGATATGTATCCGAACATCTATTACCGGGACGACCCGACCAAGGTGCGCGAGGGTCTCGCACCGCACTACGGCTTCCATACAAACCGCGCCACCAAGCAAGACCTCATCACCAATATGCAGCGCAGATTACGCGACAAGACCTATATAGAGCGCGATGCGCGTGCGCTCGATGAGTGTGCGTGGTATGAGCAGAAGGACAAGCGCAACGAGTATGGCGCAAAGGACGGCGAGCACGATGATATTTACATGTCGCGCGCAATAGGGTTGAAGGTGTCGTCTGTTATGGATATGCCGGCAGAGGTAGAGCAGTATGTCGCGCACGGGCAGGCTACAATTAGGACTGCGGCGAATATATAATAAAAACGACCTATTTCCAAAATGGAAACAGGCCGCTTACAATATCTTATTTGAATAACTCTTTTTCTTTGGAAGAAAAAACCGGAGATTTGATTGCCGCCTCCAATAACATTTCCATGTGTTCTTGCAGGATTCTACCCTTAAACTTTGTTTTACCCGAATGTAATTCTTCAATCAAATCTGTCTTACACAATTTCAGCAACTTGTCGCATGCGATAAATGACTGATGGGTGAGGAATGAATAATCAGAAGTCTTGATTGGAAATTGCATACTGTATTTTTCTTCGTTTTGCACAACGCAACGCGGTATGTTTGAGTTTATAAAGAAATAACCCACATAATTCTTTTCATCCTCTCCAATGATAACGAAAAATTTGTCCTTGGGCGGTATCGTTGTGGTAAAAAAGCGGTGATAGATGTCGCCTCTGTTTATTGCTTTCTGCATACACCCAACTCTTTTTGAGCAGCGATATTATCTACGATATATTCGATATAGTCTTTATCTGCTCCATTTTCGCACAAAATGTCTTCAATCGCTATGTCGTTGGTTTGCATATTTTGGCGCGCCTTCTCCCATGCCGAATCATGAGAAATATCCGTCATAGCCTTAAAATCAAGACTGCCATATTTGTCGATGGATTCATCTAATGCCTGCACATCTGAATCGGACAAGTAATTTTTGTCGCAATCTCGCAATGGTGTCAATGTATTCCCATTCATGGCAAAGAATGCCTTTAAGTCGGGAGCACTAAACCAACTATCGCCACGCACAACCTTAACCATGTCGTAAATAGATGATGGAACGGGCCCGTAGTTCATTGCTACATATGTATCTCCGGTTATGGCTCTGCCATATTTGAGTAAATGAGACATATCGGCAAAATACAGAATCTTAAATATCTTGTGTATATCGCGCCGTTCAAGCCTATTTGCCACATATAAAAGGGCGTTCAAGGCTCTGTCATAATCGAAAATAGAGGTTGTCATAAGATTCTATTTTGTTGTAATGATTCTCGTTTGATGTTACAAATGTAGTCATTATTTTAATACAGCACCTGTCCCTTTCTTCATAGAATAGTGTTCCTTGAATAATTGTGCTTTCATCTCGCCATACACAGGAGTATGAGTTTCTGCATTCTGCCGGTTTTCTATATTTTTGCAATCATAGACATATCCATTGTGGAGGTTCATCCAGTTCTTATAAGAAATACCGAGTGCCTGCTCCAACTTGATTGCAAGATTCTCATTCAAGTTTCGCTTCCCATTAATAAACTCATTGAGGTGCGTAGGAGCAACCCCAATCATTTGGGCAAATTCCTTCTGTTTGATGCCTCGTTCCCGCAACTCTTCGCGCAAAACCTCGCCGGGGTGTATTGCCCTGACCGAAACCAATCTTTTACTTCTTGTTGCCATAATGTGTACTATCTATTTCTATCAATTCTACCTCTATGCCATCAATCGTTTCAGTAAATAACAACCGTTCAACTTTGCCATTTACTATTCTGACCGAACTTCTCGAATCGTGCGTCAATTTTTCATAATGAAGAAAACTAAATTGTTTTAATTCATTTGCTGTTTCGACTCCATACATAACGCCCACTACTCTAATATAACCATCTACAAGCCCTTTATTCCTGCATAGACGTTTATATTTGCGGTCTTTCGTTGTCCCGGTTTCGTATATTTCGGATAACGCTTTGTCTTTGAAAATAATTTTCATTTAAGCATCGATGCTTTATTCAAATGCAAAGATAAAACAAAATTCCCATATTTGGTAATTTCTACTGGATTTTTTTACAAAGTGTGAAGGTCTTCACACTTTTCCTTCACATTTTCGGCCGTTACTATTACTATGTAATAGTAAAAAAGTGTGAAAGTTGTGAAAATTCCTTCACACTTTTCTCACTACTATTACTATGTAATAGTAAAACCGATGTTAAGAGCAATATGTCGTAACATACATTGACTAATTACGAGGTGATAGATAGTTCTTGGGCATTTTTTTGTAAAAAATGTTATTTTTTTGATTTTTTATTTGCAAAATCAAAATATTTGTTTTATCTTTGTATCAACAAAAAGGGAGAAAATTTAACTAACTAAAAAATCTACAACTATGAAAAGAGAAACTTTACAAAAGCGAATTGAGAAACATTTGTACACCCAAAAAGGCACGCTCGCCAAAAAGTATGAGACAGTGTTTTATCTCATTACACATCCTACCGCGACAATACATCCGATAAAGAGTACATATTTTGGGTTGCAAGATAAGAGTTACAATATCGAGCAGGGATTAAAACTTATCGGCATCGATTTTGAGACAGGTAACGACGCGCCACGAGGTGGCAGAGACGGCTATTATATTAAACTGTCCAAAAAAGGCAGAGAGCAAGTATCGGAGTTTTGTAAAGTTACTATACCCGACAGCGTTACTGAGATAGGAAATCGTGCATTCGCGGGTTGCAAAGAGTTGCAGAGCGTTATTATTCCCGACAGCGTTACGGAGATAGGCAAGGGAGCGTTCGAGGGTTGCGAGAGCCTGCAAAGCG
>CALYVN010000031.1 GCA_945494785.1 uncultured Alistipes sp. | reverse complement strand
CGCCAATTGTGTGTTACCCACTCCCTAAATCCCTCGCCTGTGCGAGGGACTTTTTTGTCTTTGAGCAACGGCATGCAGCCGCGTCGGTAAATAACTCGGCAAGACAACTCTGCGAGAAAACTCGGCAAGTAGCAGTCGTTATTCGAGTATTGCGTGGTTGATTATTCGCAGGCGAAATTCGTTGCCGGCGTAGTCGATGATGCCAGCGACCGAGAATTGTCCTGTGGGCAGCGCTTCGGCGGCGTAGTGGCAGATGCCGAGAGTGTGGATTGCGAAGGTGTTGCCGTCGTTGTCGGCGATGCGGCGGATGGTCGAGACATATTTCGCTTGCTCGGCATCGAAATCGCACCACTTGCCGTTGCCGGCATCGTCTATCGACACGTCTCTGAATATAACATATTTGCCGATGTCGCCGACGGAGATTTCGTCGATGCGCTTTTCGGCGGGTGCAACACTCTCGCCCGTTGTGCTGTCTATGCGGATGTAGCGTTCGAGCAGCGACGCATCGATGCCATCGACGGGATAATCGCCCGTAGGATGTGCGTCGAGTACAATCGAGCCTCCTGCACGTCCCAATGTCAGTCCGTTGCAGAAGACGGTTACGCGACCGTAAACCGGAATCTGTCTGAAAAGCGAGACCTTGTCGATGTTTATCTCTATGCCGCCTGTCGCATCGAGAACGACGATGCTTTTGTGATATTCGCTCAACCAATCGGTGGCAATAACGGTGCCGGAGAGTGTGAGATCGGTGGCGATGTCGTATATATCGCCACGACACAGCGATTTGAGGTAGGCGATACTGACCTGTTCGGTACCTGCATAGCCGAGTTGCGAGGATTTATCGCACGAGAGCAACAGCAACAGTGCTGCGATTGTTATTGCCAATCTCATAATCGGATGCAGTTCTCGGTTTTACGATATATTGTTTGCCGTCGTTTGGTACGGCGCCGTAGAGCAAAATGCCCGTAACGGCAATTTCGTCGCACGGCAACGGCTCGTCGGCGAAATCGGCGTAATCGCGGACGAAGGTATAGACGGTGCGCCCCATGGTGTCGATGAATCGGTTGTAGCCCGCCATGACTGGTAATGCGGGCTCGGCATTGGACTCCGTATCGGATGGCAGGGGTGTGTATTTCAGCCCCTCGATGCGCACCAATCTGCCGCACAATGTCTCGTCTGCTTCGTCGAGAGAGATGGTTGCAGGGTCGATGTCGATGCGGTCGTTGCTGCGTTGCAGATGGCGGTCTATTACGGGCTCTGCCATAAAGTAGCCTACCGTATATGATGCGTATGGCTCGGGGCGCAGACCCGTTTGGAGTGCGCCGTCGGTGAAACCTACCCGACAGCCGTTAAGCAAAACGGCGAGTTTGACACCTTGCGGGTATTTGCGGCAGAGGTCGTATGTTCCCGCCATGATTTCGATGCCGCCCGTGTCGTCCTCCACGAACAACGAACGGTTGAAATTGCCCGCTGCATCGGTGGTGGTTACACGACCTACCACGACGGCATTGGTCGCGACATCCACGCTGTGGCCGTTGCACAGCCGACGGATTTCGCCTATGGTCGTTGTTGCTGCCGCTATGGGTGCATCGTCGGAGGGCGTGCGATGCGTGTCGTAACATCCGCCCAATGCCAATGCTGCAACGGCAATGTATATGCAGGCTCCGAATTTCAACTCCAAAAACTGTGATGTATAAGACAAATATAGGAAAATTTTGTCGGAAATGACTATATTTGCCCTACAATAAAAGAAAAAAATATGGGCATATTATTGCAGACTTTACCGCCGGAACATATCGACAAACTGATTGTTCCCGACAGCATCCAAAAGGCACGGCTTGCCGATACAATTCAGCAAATCACCTCGCTCGACATCGAGCAGGTACTGACCAATCTCGTCCAGCAGGGGTGTTGGGTGGCACTGAAAATCGTGCTTGCGTGCATTATCTACTTTTTGGGCAGATGGCTTATCCGCTGGATAATCCGACTTATGGACAAGGCGTTCGAGCGTCGCAATGCGGATGTGTCGTTGCGGACGTTCCTGCGCAGTTTGGTCAATGTGGTGATGATGATTGTGGTGCTGCTCGTCGTGGTGCAGACGCTCGGTATCAATACTACCTCGTTCATCGCTCTGTTCGCCTCGGCAGGTTTGGCGGTCGGCATGGCTTTGAGCGGAACGTTGCAGAATTTTGCGGGAGGCGTGGTCGTGTTGCTGCTGCGTCCGTATCGTGTGGGCGACTATATAGTTGCGCAGGGACAGTCGGGTGTGGTGGATGCGATAGGCCTCTTTATGACCCGCATTCGCACGACCGACAACCGCACAATTTACGTCCCGAACAACACCATATCCTCGTCGATTATCGATAACTATACGCAGTCTGACACCCGCCGTCTGTCGTGGTCGCTCTCGGTAAGTTACGGCGACGATGTGGATGTAGCACGCGCCGAGATAGTGAAAATGCTGCAAGCCGACAGCCGTATTTTGGCTGAGCCTGCTCCCGTGGTCTATGTCGATGCTTTGGCCGAATCGTCGGTCAATCTGCTGATTAGGGTGTGGGTCAAAACGTCGGACTATTGGGATGTCTATTATGCGGTGAACGAACAGTTGTACAAGGAGTTGCCTAAATACGGCATCAATTTCCCGTTCCCGCAGATGGATGTACATGTCAAACAACAATAGCGGCATTTGCAAAAATTTTATTACTTTTGTTTCACATAACCATTAAACAGACAAACAGATATGGAATTGAAAGACATTTTGGCAATATCGGGTCAGGCAGGCCTCTTCAAATATATTGCACAATCCCGCAACGGAGTGATTGTGGAATCTTTGTTGGACGGCAAACGGATGAACGCATCGGCTTCGTCGCGAGTGAGCGCGTTGTCCGAAATATCGATGTTTACCGAGAACGAGGATATTCCGCTTGCCGAAGTATTTACGAAGATGTATGCGCATACGGGCGGTAAACCTGCAATCTCGGCAAAAGAGTCGCCGGCTCGTCTGCAAGCCTTCTTTGGCGAAGTGTTGCCCGAATATGACCGCGAGAGAGTCCATGCCTCCGACATCAAAAAGGCGGTGGCTTGGTTCAATATGTTGATCGAGGCAGGCTTTACCGAATTCAAACTGCCCGACGAGACTGCCGAGTAGCAGTAACAGGCGGTCGAACCGTGTGGCATATGGCAATACAAACAGCGAGGCGGTCGGCAATTTGCCGACCGCCTCGCTGTTTGTTCAAAGGAGTGTTACTCCTCCGTAAGTCCCATTTGGTCGATAAGGGCTTTGGGCTGCGGTTTGTGGCCGCGGAATTCGATGTACAAATCCATCGGATGACGTTGGCCGCCCTGTTCAAGCAGGTGGCGGAATTTCTTGGCCGTTGCACGGTCGAATATGCCCTTCTCCTTGAATAGCGAGAAGCCGTCGGCAGCCAATACCTCTGCCCACTTGTAGCCGTAATATCCCGCAGCATATCCGCCCGAGAAGATATGGGTAAATGCCGTTGCCATTGCCGTTCCATCGACTATCGGCGTAATCTGCGCAGGTGCCATGGATTGGCGTTCGAACTCTCTGACATCGCCCTCGTAAGGCTCGGTCAGAGTGTGCCATGCCATGTCGGTCATGCCGAACGAGAGTTGGCGCACGTTGGCATAGGCGGCTAAATAATTCTTGGCTGCCACAATCTTTTCGACCAATTCCGACGGTATGGTCTCGCCCGTTTGGTAGTGCTTTGCCCACAAGTCGAGATACTCCTCTTCGGTAGCCCAATTCTCCATAATCTGCGACGGCAACTCAACGAAATCGCGATATACGCTTGTGCCGTTGAGCGATTCGTATTTGCCCTTGCCGAGCATGCCGTGCAACGAGTGTCCGAACTCGTGCAGGAAGGTGTTGAATTCGTCGAATGTCAGCAACGAAGGCATGGTCTCGGTCGGCTTCGTAAAGTTCATGACGAGCGAAACCAACGGGCGAATATCGTTGCCGTTCTCGATGCGCGAGCCGCTGAATTCGGTCATCCAAGCACCCGAGCGTTTTGATTCGCGAGGAAAGAAGTCGAGATAGAGTACCGCGAGGAACTTGCCGTTCTCGTCGGTAACCTCGTATGCCGTTACGTCGGGATGATATACCGCGATGTTCTCGGCAGGAGTGAAGTTGATGCCGTAGAGTTTGTTGGCGAGCATGAATACGGCAGCCTTGACATTTTCGAGTTGCAGGTAAGGCTTGATTTGCTCGTTGCTTACGGCATATTTCTCGTTCTTGTACTTCTCGCTGTAATATGCCCAATCCCAAGGCATCACGTCGCCCTCCAAACCGAGCGATTTGGCGTATGCGTTGATTGTGTCGTAATCCTTCTGTGCGTATGCCTTCGTGGCGTCGAGCAACTCTTTCAGGAACGCATTGACGGTCTCTGTCTTCTCTGCCATGCGGTTGTCGAGTACATAATCGGCATAGCGGTTGTAACCGAGCAGATTCGCAATTTTGAGTCGCAGATTGGCTATGCGCTTCACGTTCTCCGAGTTGTCCGATTTGCCGCCGAGCGCACGCGAATTGTAGGCTCTCCACAACTTCTCCTTGATGTCGCGCTGCGAGGAGTAGGTTACGAACGGCACGTAACTCGGTGCTTTGAGCGTAACCGTCCAACCCTTTTCGCCGCGTGTTTTCGCATCCATCGCCATACTCTCCTTGACGAAGTCGGGCAGTTCTGCCACAAGCGCAGGATTGGTGATGTTGTAGGAGAAGGCGTTGGTTGCAGCCAATGCGTTCTGACCGAATGCGAGTGTCAGCGACGAGAGTTCGTTGGTATATTCGCGATATTTCGCCTTGTCCTCATCCGACAGATTGGCACCGCTGCGCACAAAACTCTTGTAACTCTTTTCGAGCAACATCTTGTCCTCTTTCGACAGGAACCAATCGGGATTGTCGTAAACGGCCTTTACCCGCTTGAAAAGTTCGGGATTGAGTGCCACATCGTTCGACAGTTCGGTCAGTTTAGGCTGGATGCGCATGGCGATAGCCTGCATCTCCTCCGAAGTGTCCGCTTCGAGCAGATTGAAAAATACGCCCGATATGCGGTTGAGTAACTGACCCTGACACTCCATCGCCACGATTGTATTTGCAAAAGTCGGCTTGGCAGGGTTGTTTACTATGGCATCGATTTCCGCACGGCTTACCGCAATGGCGGTCTCGAATGCCGGCTCGTAATCGGATACCTTGATTTTGTCGAACGGCGGTGTCTGATGAGGAGTGTCCCACTCCGCCAACAGCGGATTCGTCGTGTCGATTTCGGGCAGTTGTGCCACCGGCAGCGAACGGTCGGCGCACGATACTGCAAATGCAGAGATTGACATGATTAATAGTAATTTTTTCATAATTCTTTATTGATTTGTTGTTGTATTGTCTGTCGCAAGAGTTACTCCATCGGCCGTTGCATTCTCCTGCTCTTCGGGCTCTTTCCACAGACCGCGACTTTTGAGCATAGGGGTTTTGTCGGGCTGCTTGCCTCGGAAATTGGTATAGAGCGTCATTCCGTCCGCCTCTCCGCCACGCGAAAGTATCTGTGCGCGGAAGGATTCGGCAATTCGGCGGTTGAAGGTATCGCCGCTCTCGCGGAAAGCCTCGAAAGCATCCTTGTCCAGCACCTCCGCCCAAATGTAGAAGTAATAACCCGCCGAATATCCGCCCGAGAAGATATGCGCGAAATATGGGTAACGGTAACGAGGCTCTATCTGCGGAATCAATCCGCGACGCTCGTAGAGGGCGTTGTATTCGAAGGCGGAGATGTCCGTCTCTTTATACTCTTTCATCGAATGTATGTCCATGTCCGTCAATGCAGCGGCTACGAGTTCGGTCGTTGCGAAGCCCTGATTGAACAGTGCGCTTTGATGCAGACGGTCGATGTAGGTGTTGCCGATGATGTCGTTGGTGCGATAGTGTACGGCGTAGGTTTTGAGCATCTCGGGTTCCAATGCCCAATTCTCCATGATTTGCGACGGCAACTCCACAAAATCGCCCTCGACATCCATCAGCCCGTTGTATGCCGCATCCGAGAAGAGAAAATGCAGCGCGTGGCCGAATTCGTGGAACAGCGTAAGCGTCTCGTCGAGCGATAACAGCGACGGTGTCGAAATGGTCGGGCGCGGGAAGTTGCAGACGATTCCGACGACGGGAGCGACACGGTTGCCGTCGGCATCGTGGCTCGGAGCGCGGAAATAGCCACACCATGCCCCCTGACTCTTGCCGGCACGCGGATAGAAATCGAAATAGAGTACGCCCAAGTGCGATTCGTCGCTGTCCAACACCTCGAAGGCCGATACCTCGTCGTCGTACAACGGTACCGCTATCGGTCGGAAGGTAATTGCATACAGGCGGTTGGCAAGATTGAATACGCCTTGCCGTACATTGTCGAGCGAGAAGTAGCAACGCAACATCTCTTCGTTGATGGTGTAGTTTTGGCGGCGTACCTTCTCGGCATAATACCACCAATCCCACGAAGCGAACTGCTCGTTCTCGTCGGCTACATCGCGCCGGAACAACTCCGTCATCTGCTCCAACTCCTCTTTCGCCTTTTCGAGAGCAGGGGTCCATATCTCGTCCAACAGCGCATAGACGTTGCGTGGCGAGAGAGCCATCTCGTCGGCCGTAACGTATGCGGCATAAGATTCGTAGCCAAGCAGATGAGCCTTTTCGGTGCGCAAACGGATTATGTCGTTGATGATGCCCTTGTTGTCGTATTCGTCGCCATGGTTGCAACGGTTGCGATAGGCCTTGTAAATGCGCTCGCGCAAATCGCGGCGCGAAGAGTAGGTCAGCAACGGAATCAGGCTCGGCTTATGCAGGGTAAAGATGTATTTGTCGGTTTTACCCGCCTGCTTTGCCGTTTCGCGTGCGGCATCGCATACCGACGCAGGCAGCCCGTCCAAATCTGTACCCTCCAACTCCAATGCGAAGTTGTTGTTCTCGGCAAGGATGTTGTTGCCGAAACGGACGCTTGCCAACGACAATGCCTCGTTGATTTGCTTCAAACGCGCCTTGTCCGCATCCGACAGATTGGCTCCGCAACGGACGAAATCGTTGTATGTTTTCTCTGTCAGACGCACCTGTACGGGCGACAAATCTATGCTGTTGCGCTTGTCGTACACCTGCTTTATGCGGGCAAACAGGGCGGCATTCATCTTTATCTCGTCGTCGTGCGCGGCAAGCAGCGGCACCATCTGCTCCTCGACAGCCTGCAACTGCTCCGAAGTGTCGCCGGCACACATCATCGAGAATATGTTTGCGACGTTGGCGAGCATCTGCCCCGCACCGTCGTATGCCGCAATGGTGTTTTCGAATGTCGGCTCGTCGGCATTGGCGACTATCGCCGCAATCTGCTCGTTGTGCAACGACATCGCCCTTTCGAATGCGGGTGTATAGTGATAGGTGCGTATGCGGTCGAACGGCGGCACTCCGTAAGGTGTCGTCCACTCTTCGAAAAACGGATTGGGCAGATTCTCTTTACCCGACCGGCAGGCAACGCAGGTAGAAATCATTGTTGCAATCGATAATATTGTTGTCAAACGTCTCATTTCTGTCAAAAAATTTTACCTTTGCGCAAAAATAGTAATATTTATAGAGGTATGCAACTATTTTACGCGCCCGATATCGTTCCGCCCGAGTACACTCTTTCGGAGGAGGAGTCGCGCCATGCCGTTCGGGTTTTGCGGCTCGGTCTCGGCTCGACGCTCCACATTACCGACGGACGAGGCAACATGTACCGTTGCGAAATCGTCTCGCCGTCGGACCGCCATTGCACGGTGCGTACCGTATCGGTCGAGAGCAATTACGGAGCGTTGCCCTATCGCCTTTCGATGGCTGTCGCACCTACCAAAAACATCGACCGCTTCGAGTGGTTTTTGGAGAAGGCGACAGAAATCGGCGTTGCCGAGATAGTACCTCTGTTGTGCGAACACAGCGAACGCCGTCAAATCAAATACGAGCGGGAGTATAAAGTGCTTACTGCCGCCGTCAAGCAGTCGTTGAAGGCCTATCATCCGCAACTGCGCGACATGACCCCTTTCGGTGCGTTTGTCGCCGAGCCGTTCGAAGGTCGCAAATTCATCGCCCACTGCGACAATCCCGTGCGCGGGAAACGCTATTTGGCTGATTTGCTGCAAGCGGGCGAGAATGCGCGGATATTGATTGGTCCCGAAGGCGATTTCTCGGCAGAGGAGATTCGGTATGCGGTCGAGGAGTGCGGTTACGAGGAGATTACGCTCGGCGACATGCGTCTGCGGACGGAGACGGCTGCCGTGATGGGTGTTGCCGTTGTGTCGGTTGCGAATAATTTGAAACAGAGATAGCAGGTATGCTTTTCCAACTTTTTTGGTCGTTTTTCAAAATCGGATTGTTCACATTCGGTGGGGGTTATGCGATGATTCCGCTCATCCGTCGCGAGGTTATCGAACGCAAAGGCTGGATAGCCGATGCCGATTTCCTCGACCTGCTGACGGTCGCCCAATCGGCACCCGGTCCGATTTCGCTCAATACGTCGGTCTTCGTCGGCTATAAGATGCGCGGTTATGCGGGTGCCGCAGCCTCTATTTTGGGAGTGGTTCTGCCCTCGTTTGTCATCATTCTGTCGGTAGCGGTATTCTTTGCCGAAGTGCGCCACAACGAGGTGGTCGATGCGGCATTCAAGGCCATGCGTCCTGCTGTCGTTGCACTGATTATCGCACCGATAGTCGGTTTGACGAAGGGAATGCGTTGGTGGCTTATAGGTATTGCAGCCGCTGTCGCGCTCGTTGTTTGGGGTGTGGGCATCTCGCCCGTTTATCTGCTTGTTGCGGGTGCTGTCGCAGGCTTGGCTTGGAGCATCTTTGTAGCCCGAAAGGAGGTGCGGCGATGATATACCTCCAACTCTTTCTCTCCTATTTGAAAATCGGATTTTTCGGATTCGGCGGCGGTTATGCGATGCTCTCGCTCATTCAGAACGAAATAGTCGAACAGCGCGGTTGGCTCTCGCCTGCCGAATTTGCGGACATCGTTGCCATTTCGCAGATTACGCCGGGTCCTATTGCCATCAACTCGGCAACCTACATAGGTTACTCCGTTGCAGGATTTTGGGGTTCGGTCGTGGCCACTGCGGCAGTCTGTCTGCCGGCACTGACGGTGATGATATTGCTGACCCGATTCTTCCTCAAACTGAAAGACAATCGTTACATGCACGGCATTATCGAGGGCATGAAACCCGTGGTTATCGGAATGATTGTCTCGGCAGCCCTGTTGCTGATGTTTCCGAAAACGGACGACGAGGCCAATTTCGTCGATATGTGGAGTTGGGTATTTTTTCTCGGCTGCCTGTACGGCTCGTACAAAAAGGTCAATCCGATATTGCTGATTGTCCTCTCGGCATCGGGCGGCATATTCGTCTATTGGCTGCCGAAAATAATGGCGGGATTTTGATTGCTCCGCCACCGTGCGTCCCTAAATCACTACGGCAAGCGACCCCCAGAAAATCATCGAGAATATGGTAAGCAGTAGCGCAATCGCTATGACTGCCAACAGTGTGCCGATACATCCCCACCGTTGCGTGCCGGCAGGAAGAGGGTCGGAGAGTAAGGCGGCAATCAGTCCGACGAGCGGTGTGAAGACAACCGAGATAAGGAACGTCCAACCGAAGCCGATACGGCGACGACTGCCGACGATACCTACCAAAACGCAGAGCAGTGAGCCGCTCAACAATCCGAAAATAATCAATGCGAGTGTCATAACATACTATCTTTTGAATCGGTAAAATGTTCCGAGCGGCAACTCTTTCGCTGCACGGTCGGCAAAATACAACTCTCCCCACTCCTCTGTCGGAGGTGTGCCGAATATCTGTCTTACTGCCGTTTTCGCCAACGTCGGCGACAACCCCATCGAATAGAGATTCAGCACCAAAAATGCGTTTGTCGGAGCGAGAAGTTTCGCGCAGGCATCGAGCATCGGTGCAAGATGCTCCTCCAACACCCATTTTTCGCCGTTGGCTCCGCGTCCGTATGCCGGAGGGTCGAGAATGATGCCGTCGTATTTGTTGCCGCGTCGCACTTCGCGCTGTACGAATTTCATGGCATCCTCGATAATCCAGCGTATGCCGTCTAATCCGCTCGCCTCCATGTTTTCGCGCGCCCAAGTAACCACCTGTTTGACCGAATCGACGTGGGTTACTTCGGCTCCCGCAGCCCGTGCCGCCAACGAAGCACCGCCCGTATAGGCAAAGAGATTCAATACCTTGCAACCCTTGCCGTGTTCGCTGCAGCAGTCGTGGATGAAATTCCAATTGGCAGCCTGTTCGGGGAATATGCCCACGTGTTTGAACGAGGTCAGTCCCAACCGCATCGACAAGTGCATGTCGCGGTAGTCGTAGCGCACGTTCCATCGCGAAGGCATGTGCGGTGCCAACCGCCACTCTCCGCGTTCGTCGTTGCGCTCGTCGCGCCGAAACGAGGCATCGGCCGATTCGTTCCACTCCCTCTCCGAGAGCGATTTGTGCCAAATCGCCTGCGGCTCGGGACGTCGCAGAATCCATCTGCCGAAACGTTCGAGTTTCTCGCGGTCGCCCGAATCAATCAATTCGTAATCCGTAAATCGAGGCGTCAGTTGCATATAGGTCTATCTGTTAGTTTCGCTTATGTCGGTTAGGCTCATTCGGCAAGCCTTGCAGTCGAACGACAGCGCGTAGCGTTTGCGTCCGTGTTCGAGGAACAGTGCGCCCTTTGTCGAGTGCGGTCGGAGCAGACATTGGCCGATTTCGCGTCGGATGCAGTAGTCCGACACCATAACGCGCTCGCCTGCGGTCGATGCGTGCAAATCCAACCCTTCGGCCATTGTCGTTACGCCGTGCGAAGCGTAAAATTCGCGTGCGAGACGATTGGTAACGTTGTCCTGCGGAGAGAGCGCCTTGTCGGGATATTCGGCATCCGCATTCTCGCAAAAAGCATCGTTGCGGCGGTATTGGGTCGAACGCTCTGCCGACAAACGTTCGAGCAACAGACGGCGCAGTGCCGTTATTGCCGACGAAGGTACAAAACGTATGCCGCCCTTAATCTCCGTATGTCCTATTTCGAACGGCGTGTCGCCGCTCTTTATTACCGATGCGCGTATGGTCTGTTCCATTTTGGCGGCATTGAGCGGCTCTGCTGTTGCGCACTCCGTGCGTACATGCGCCGTTATGCCCTGTTCATCGGTCGCCGTAGCCTTGATGCCGCCGTCGAAAAACTCTATCTCGATGTCTGCCGCTATCGTGCGCCTGATGCGGCTGCGCTCGACCGAGAGCGCGAACAGTCGGTTGTAGTTGCGGTAAATCTCAGTGCCACGCACCAATCCCGCAATGTTGTTCGGGGTAACGGTGTGCCCTTCGACCGCATTTATGTTGGTGCCGACCAACTCGCCGCCGGCAATGAAGCAGATGCCGTCGCCTGTGGCAAGGTCTGTGTCGCAATCGAGGATTATGCGGTTGCCTGCCACACGGCAGACTCTGCCTATCCGTTCGCCCATCGCCTTCGGTGTGTCGAACGATGCGACCCCTGCGCGTTTGCCGTCGAAAAAGTATTCCGATGCTCCGCGTGTGAAACTTTTTGCGGGAGCAGGTGTAAATTCGGTGGTGCTGCGTCCGTATGAACTCCGCTCGTAGTCGTCGCGCCGCTCTATCTCGACATCGAGCAACCGCCGGTAATGGCTTACGGTGTTGCGCAGATAGGTGCGGTCTTTGAGCCGTCCTTCGATTTTGAACGAGGTTACGCCCGCATCGATCATCTCGCCCAAACGTGCCGATAGGTCGAGGTCGCGTACCGACAGCAGATGTTTGCCTTTGATGAGCGTATTGCCGTCGGCATCGGTCAAATCGTATGCCAAACGACACGGTTGGCTGCATTCGCCACGATTGCCGCTGCGACTGCTCATCGACCGCGAGAGAAAGCAGCGTCCGCTTTGCGCCACGCAAATTGCGCCGTGGATGAATGCCTCCAACTCGATGTGCGGTGCTGCGGCTCGGATGCGGCGAATCTCGGCCAACGACAGCGAGCGTTCGAGAATGGCTCGCGCAAAGCCGACCTGCTCGAAAAATGCCGCTTTTTCGGGCGATGCGCAGTTGGTCTGTGTCGATGCGTGCAGTTCGACGGGCAACCCCATGCGGCAATATGCCATATCCTGCACGATGAACGCATCGACACCCGCCTTGGCGAGTTGCTCTGCAAGGGCGCGTGCCTCGTCGAGTTCGTTGTCGAACAGCAGGGTGTTGAGGGTGGCATAGAGACGGGCTCCGTAGATGTGGGCATATTCGACGGCTTCGGCTATCTCCTCTGTCGTATTCGCAGCTGCATAACGCGCTCCGAACCGCGCACCGCCCATATAGACGGCATCGGCTCCGCAATCTATCGCATCCTTCGCCGAAGCAAGGTCGCGGGCAGGAGCGAGCAGTTCGATTTTGCGCATTTTGCAGACCATCGTAAAGTTTCTGCAAAAATAGCGAATTTCGTTTAATTCCGTACAAACGAAACAATGTACGCACTTTTTTTATACATTTGCGCAATGTTTTATTGCTAACGATTATTCGGTTAAAAACATATAGTTATGCTTACACTTCAACAACTGCGCGGCGATAAGGATGCCGCTGTCAGAAAACTCGCCAAGAAGGGTGTCGATGCGGCTCCCGTAATTGCGAAAATAGAGGAACTCGACGATAGACGCAAGTCGATTCAGGGCGAATTGGATGCCTGCCTTGCCGAGCAGAACAAGGCTGCCAAGGAGATTGGTGCGCTGATGGCTCAGGGCAAGCGCGATGAGGCCGAAGAGCGCAAACATTTGGTTGCCGACCTCAAAGCCCGTTCCGCACAACTCGCAGCGGAACACGAGGCTGTTGCTGCCGAATTGCAGTCGCAAATAGTGCTGCTGCCGAACTTCCCTGCCGAGATTGTGCCGGAGGGTAAGACGGCAGAAGACAATCTCGTTGTGAAAATCGACGAGAACTATACCAAACTGCCCGAGAATCCGCTGCCGCATTGGGAGTTGGCACGCAAATACGACATCATCGATTTCGATTTGGGCGTAAAACTTACGGGTGCAGGTTTCCCTGTCTATAAGGGTCAGGGTGCAAAGTTGCAACGCGCACTCATCAACTATTTCCTCGATTTCAACACGGCGGCAGGTTACCGCGAGGTCGAGCCTCCCGTTATGGTCAATGAGGCTTCGGGCTTTGGTACGGGTCAGTTGCCGGACAAAGAGGGTCAGATGTACCACGCAACCGTCGACAACTACTACCTCGTGCCGACAGCCGAAGTGCCTGTAACCAATATCTATCGCGATTGCATTTTGGACGAAAAGGATTTCCCTGTCAAGATGACCGCCTATACTCCGTGCTTCCGTCGCGAGGCAGGCTCGTATGGCAAGGATGTGCGCGGATTGAACCGTCTGCATCAGTTCGACAAGGTCGAGATTGTCCAACTCTCGCTGCCGAATGTCTCTTACGACGCATTGGACGGTATGGTCGCTCATGTCGAGAGCCTTGTCCGTTCGCTCGAACTGCCTTACCGCATAGTTCGCTTGTGCGGTGGCGATATGTCGTTCACTTCGGCACTGACATACGATTTCGAGGTCTATTCCGAGGCACAGAAACGTTGGTTGGAGGTGTCGTCAGTATCGAATTTCGAGTCGTTCCAAGCCAACCGTCTGAAACTGCGCTACCGCGATGCCGACAAGAAAATCCAACTCGCGCATACGCTCAACGGCTCGTCGCTTGCTCTGCCGCGCATCGTTGCGGCTCTGCTCGAAAACAACCAGACTCCGGAGGGTATCCGCATTCCGAAGGTGCTTGTTCCTTACACGGGCTTCGAGATGATTAAATAGCCGAAAAGGCACTGCAAAAACAGCGCGTTTGTCCATCGGGCAAACGCGCTGTTCGGTTGGATATACGGGCGGTTATTCGCCGAAAATCTCGTTGAGTGCCGTTGCAAGTCGATATGCCGCCTTGCGCATTTGCAGTTCGGCAAGCGGCAGAGCCTTCTTTACGAATTCGTCGTCAAGCGCATCGCCTTCGCCGACCCATGCGATTGTAGGTCGCACATCGCGTGCTGCCGATTCGAACCAAGCCTGTTCATCGCCTCGCGTGCAGCGTTTAATCTTGCCTTTCGACCAAGTGTCGAGGTAGTCGGCATATTGTTTCGGTGTCCAACCCTTGTGTGCACGGGTGATAAGGGCGGTGTCCCAAACCTTGTGCAACTTGGTCTTTTTGCCGAAGAAAGTAACTTTTTGGTGGCCGTCGTTTTTACAGTCCGCATAACGCACATGGGCAGGGCAGTGGAAGTCGGCAACTATATGCACGATGCACTTTATGCCACACAAGACGGTCGAATCGCTCAATGTTTGGCGATTAGCCAACTCCTTGCGCCAATAATTCATGGCCGTAACACCGTCTCTGCCTTTGCGGTAGCGGTTGCGTACCTCGACAGGCGATTTGCAGTCGGCATCGGCGATGGAGGCGTGCCACCCGCGGAAAGCGGTGTCGTATATCGGTTTTTTGACGACGGAATCCATAAAGATTGCGTATGCAGACAACGGAGTACCGTGGGTGTATCGCTCTATTTTGGCTTTGGCACGCGGCGTAAGGTGGCGTTCGGCAATCTCGGCAATGGTGTAGTGACCGAGACGACCCCAAGCAAAAGCCTCGCCTGCAAATCCGAGTGCAAGTAGAATGGCAAGCGATATTATCGCACATCGTTTCATGACCGTACGGTTTTATTTATCGAACAAATCGTTGAGTATCTTGGCAAGCCGCACTCCCGCCTTTTCGATTTGGACATCAGCCAACTCGCCGAAATCGTTTACCATGTTGCGATCGACATGCGGCAATTCGCTTAATTCCGCATTTTTCGGAGCCTTCGGTACGCGCTCATAGATGACGAGGCTGTTGGTGGCGGCATCGGCAAGCCAATCATCGACAGTACCCTGTATCATAGCCTCCTTCTGCTCCTGCGTCAGACCGCTGTCGAGATTGTAGGCATAATCCATATAACTCCAATTGCCGTGGTTGGTAGCCAAAATATCGCCATCCCACACGTGGTGGTAATTTCTCGGAGCCTTTTCGTTCAGGTAACGCACATTGTAAGAGGTTTTGTGTGCCACGGTCGTACCATCCGATTCAAAGAAGGTTACGTGCCCCGGACAGTGGTAGTCGCCTACGGTGTGGACAAGGAAATAGATGTTTACCTTGCGCACCGAGTCGGTAAGGTTTTCGTAGTCCGAGAGCAGGTCGATTGATTCGTGCAGATTCTTGATGGCTTTGCCGATAGGCCGTTTGGTTTCGAGGTCGTAATAGGCCACATGGGCGCGTTTGTCCCATCGTTTGTACTCCTTGCGATGATAATCCAACCACGATGCGTAGTAAACGATGGAGTGACCGTCGATACACTTCTCGATGTTGGCTTTTGCGCGCGGAGTGAGGTTGCACTCTGCGATATATGCGATTGCTGCATGGCCTTCGCGTCCCCAACCCATAGCCTCGAAGGAGCAGGTTGCGGCAAGTGCGACGGTTAAGATTGAAAATATGATGCGTTTCATTGTGTTTCCTTTTTTTTTGTTGAGTTTCTGTTTTTGGTTGCCTCTGTTCTATCGAAGGCTATTTGATGGTTACCGGTGCCACGTTGTCGTCGAAAAGACCGTTAAGCACGCGCGCAATACGATACCCTGCCTCGGTGATGTACTCGGTAGAGAGCGGATAGAATTGGTTGAGCCACAAACGTGCCGATTTTTTGTCGAACTTTTGGTCGGGGGTAATCATCGTATATATGCGGCGATACTCGTCGGCGTTATTTACAATCCATTCGGTCAGTGTGCCGGAGGTCAGCAGACGGATTTGCTCTTCGCTCTTGCGGTTGAGTTGGTGGACGAATTCGTTGGCACGCCAATTACTGAATGCGTTTGTAAAGGCTAGCGCCTCCCAAAAACGCATATAGTTGTAGGTCTTGTTGCCATAATAGTATTTCCATTCGCGTTGAGGCAGCAAATCGGCATAGACATAGTGCGACGGACAGTGCAGGTCGGCGAGTATGCCGACGACGAAACGGATGTTGTCGGCTATCTCCTCCTTGGTGGCGTTGCCGCGATTTTGCAATACTTCGACAGCATGTACCAAAGCCTCGTATGCTTGTGCCGATTTAACGATTTCGACTTTCGACTTTGCGGTCTTCTTGGCAGGAATCAGTTTGTTTTTGGCGGTAAAAGCAACGTAGTGCCACGACTTGGTTTGGGTATAACCCTCAGTGGCCGAGACGTTGTCGAGCCAATAGGCATAGTAGGTAATCGAGTGGCCGCCCAAAGCCGCATCGATACTCTTTTTTGCGGTCGAGGTGAGGTTGGCATCGGCTATGGCAGCTATGCCTGTCTTTATCGCCCCGTCCCAGGCATTGGCTGCGGGGGCAAATGCAAGTGCTGAAAGCAGAAGCAGATATATCTTTTTCATGGTTGTAAAAGGTTGTTATTTGTCGAAAATGGTGTTCAGAACAGAAGCCAATCGGTAGCCCGCATTGATAATCTGCGTATCGGCGATTTCGATTGCCGCATTGAAATAGTTGTCGGTGGTCAAAACCGTCTTTTTGGGCATCATCTCATAGGCGCGCGTGGCAGCGGCGCAACTCTCGGCATACCAATCGTCGGGCGTACCCTTGACAATGTCGGCAATGGCAGCCTCGTCGCATCTGTCCAATTCGGCGGCAAGCATCAACGGCGACATTCCCTTATGCTCGATATCGACCACCATGCCGTCCCACATCTTGTGGTAGCGCACCTTTTTGCCCCGCACATTGACGTTGATGGGGCGATACTTCGGAAAATCGGTGTGTACGGGACAGTGCATGTCGCCTACCATGTGGACGAGCAGTTTGATGTTGATGAGTACGGTCGAATCGTTCAAAGTGCGGAAATCGGACATCTCGTTCATGATGCGCTTGATGTGGTGTACATCGATTGGCTCGGCAGGGTTGCCGTCGGCATCTTTACGGTCGGATTCGTTCCAATAATCGACGTGCCAATGGTGGGTCATTTCGTAACCCGGGTATTGGCGATACATGTCCATCCACGAAGCATAATATACAATCGGATGGTGGTCGGTGTACTTGGCGATGTTGGCTTTGGCGCGAGGCGTAAGGTGCCTGTCGGCAATGTAGGCAATGGTGCTGTGTCCTTTACCATCCCAAGCAAAGACGCTCGTGTAGGCCATACACAGCCCGACGGTGAGCAAAAGAATAAATTTTTTCATTGTAAGTTATAATGTTATAAATTGTTTAGGTGTGTTTTTTTGCCAAACAAAGGTAAGAATTTTTTTTGAATTTTTTATCTTTTTTGCTGCGCACGGTCTTGGTGCCGATGTACCGAATGGCGAAGCCACCTTTGTTTAAGATACCGTTCGATGCAAAAAGTTAAAATCGGGTTTGCGGTTTTCGGGCGGGTGCGGTTGTTGCGGAGAGGTAGTGTGTTTGATTACTTTTTGTTATATTTGCGAAAAAACGGAGACGATGGACATTTTCAGATTGAAGGTTTTTCTGACTGCTGCGCAGACGCTCAATTTTTCGCGTACGGCCGAGCAGTTGTACATATCGCAACCTGCGGTAAGCAAACATATCGGCGAGTTGGAGTTGCACTTCGGCGTCAAATTGTTCGTGCGACGAGGCTCGCATCTGGAACTGACCGATGCGGGGCGATTGTTGGAGGCATGGGGCGAACGGATAATCGCGTTGCACCGGCAGATGGAGCATCAAATGAGTGCGCTGGGCAACAGCGAACACGGCGAATTGCGTATAGGCGCAAGCACCACCATAGCCCAATATGTGCTGCCCTCAATCGTTGCAGGCTTTACGAGGTGTTTCCCGCAGGTGCGTATCACGATGTTCTCCGACAACAGCGAGCGCATCGAGAAACAGTTGTTCGCCAACGAAACAGATCTCGGATTGGTGGAGAATATGTCGAGACGCGGAGGGTTGCACTATACCCATTTTGCCGCAGACAGATTGGTCGTTATAGCGGGCAATGCCAACAAAACGGGCGAGCGCATCAGCATTGCCGAATTGCAGAAACAACCCCTCGTGTTGCGTGAACGCGGCTCGGGAACATTGGGGATAGTGGCTCGGCGGCTTGCATCGGCAGGCGTGTCGCTTGCGATGTTGGATGTGAGGGCTTGGTTGGGCAGCAGCGAGGCGATAAAATCCCATGTGGAGTCGTCGGATGTGCTGTCGATAATCTCGGTTGCCGCCGTAAAGAAAGAACTCGCATCGGGCCTGTTGCGTTGCATCGAGGTCGAGGGTTTGACATTCGAACGGGAGTTTGCCTTCGTCGAACATCAGGGCGAACACAATGCGCTTATCGAGCGATTCAAAACATTTGCGCTCAATAACCTGCGGTTATAGTATATAAACGTTATTGATTTCCTTATTCCGTTCGGGTGTCGTATCTTTGCGCTATAAAAACAAACTCGATGCAACGAAAATGAAGATGACACTCACACTTCCCGTTTGGCTCGTCAGGGTGCTGTTCGTCGCCCTGCTCGTATGTTCGGCATTTCTTTCTCCCGCCGTGGCACTGTTTTGCGGTATCGTATTGGCGATATTCGTCGGCAATCCGTTCCCCGCTTTCTCGAAACGATGCTCCAAAATCGCATTGCAGGCATCGGTCGTCGGCTTGGGTTTCGGCATGAATCTCTACGAGAGCCTCGCCGCAGGACGCGACGGAATGATGTTTACGATAGTGTCGGTGATAGGTGTGATGATAGCGGGAGTGTGGCTCGGCAGACGCCTTGCCATAAACCGCAAGAGTGCGTACCTTATCTCGACGGGTACGGCAATATGCGGAGGCAGCGCGATAGCCGCCGTCGGTCCCGTAATCGAGGCCGATGACGACCAGATGTCGATATCGCTGGTTACCATATTCGTACTGAATGCCGTCGCGCTGTTCATATTTCCGCCAATTGGCGAGTGGCTCGGCCTTACCCAACAACAATTCGGTACGTGGGCAGCCATTGCAATCCACGATACGAGTTCGGTCGTCGGTGCAGGTGCGGCATACGGCGAGGAGGCGTTGAAGGTGGCTACGACCATCAAACTGACCCGTGCTTTGTGGATCATTCCGCTGGCGTTGGTCTCGTCGGTCATCTTCCGCAGCAAAGGCAAACGCATATCGATTCCGTGGTTTATACTGCTGTTCGTGCTGGCAATGCTGGCAAATACCTTCTGCGCACTGCCCGAAATGTTTACGTCGGTGGTTGTCGCTCTCTCTCGCAAGGTGTTGTGCATGACACTGTTTTTGATAGGCGCAGGATTGTCGGTGGCAAGTTTGAAGCGGGTCGGAAGCCGTCCGTTGATACTCGGCGTTGCGCTGTGGGCGATAATCTCGGTTGCGACACTCGGTGTGGTGATATTCGCGGCATAACGGCATCAACATACCCGCCGATAAAAACATCTGCATCGTCTTTTCGGGCGATGCAGATGTTGTGTTATAAGGCGCAAGTTGCAGATTATACCGCTATGCCTTTTGGTCGGCAAACGATTGGGTGTATGCCGGATAGAGTACGCGCCATATCAGCAGGGCATTGAGGATGCCGAGTGCTATTGCTATCGCCGATACAGCCGCAGCAGGGAACAGAAGCGAGATGCCGTTCATGTCTCCGCCTCCGACCCAACGATAGAATATGCTCAAATAGATTGGGTCGAGCATCAGCAGCGTAACGGATGTGTACCAAGCGCAAGTCCTTGCCATTTTGGAGTGTATGCGGCATATCGGCCGCACGGCGCATGTCAGCAACCAACCCGCGCAGAGTGTCGCCACGACTCCCGCAAGGCAGAAAACACCCATCTGCGTATCGCTCATGCGCTCGGCAAAGGTATCGATTTGGATGCCCAAGCCGATGATGTTAATCTGCTTGAATACCCCTTGTGTAAGTGCGACTGCAAGGTGCGCTCCCTCATGAATCAGATAATACATCGCTACCGCTGCGAGCAGACCTGCATATTGCCGAAATCGTTTACCCATATCGAAACTCCGTGTTTGTTGAAAATTCTAAGCAAAGGTAACAAAAAAAACCTCATAACAAAACTTGTTATAAGGCTTTCAAGGGTGGAAGAAGGTGCTCCTATACTACATCTAAAAACCTTTCTACAAGTATTTACAGACCATTTCAACCACTATTTTTTACCATATGGTCACATATAGGTCTCAGAAAAATAGTGCCTTATTCGCGAAGGTAATAGTTATTACTGATTCTCCAAACTATATTCAATAGATTCTTAATACAAAATCTAATGTGTCAATATCAAATCCTTATAATACTCTTATTGTCAACAATATAATTGAGATTGTTCCTAACTATTTGTTCTCTTA
>CALYVN010000030.1 GCA_945494785.1 uncultured Alistipes sp. | reverse complement strand
AATAAAATAGTTATGAACGAAAACACACTCTCTCCCGACACTCTGTTCGAAGTCAGTTGGGAAGTCTGCAACAAAGTAGGCGGCATACACACCGTCATCGCCACCAAAGCACCTACCGTAACCAATCTGTTGGGCGACAAATATATCGTCATAGGTCCCGATTTCTCGCAGGACAACGGCGTATCGGAGTTCGAGGAGGATGCTTCGCTGATGAAGGCTTGGAGGCAATCGCTCTACGACAAAGGCATCCGCGTCCGCATCGGTCGTTGGAAAATCAACGGCTCGCCAATCGCAATCCTCATCGACTTCACGACACTCTTCGCACAGAAGGATGACGTGCTGAAAATGTTGTGGGAGACCTACAAGGTCGATTCGATTTCGGGACAGTGGGACTATGTCGAGCCTGTTCTGTTCGGTTACATCGCTGGCGAGGTCATCGAATCGTATGTCGATACCTTCTGCACCGCTACGGATAAGGTCGTGGCGCATTTCCACGAATGGATGACAGCCTCGGGCGGTCTCTACCTGCGCAAACATTCGCCATACGTCGCTACGGTCATGACTACCCACGCAACGGTTATGGGGCGTTGCATCGCGGGCAACCGGCTCGCCCTGTACGGCGATTTGACCAAATTCAACGCCGACGATTTGGCTCGGCAGTTCAATGTCGTGGCCAAACACTCCATCGAAAAGATGGGTGCGCAATACCACGACGCATTTTTGACGGTCAGCGACATCACTGCCCGCGAATGCAAATATCTGCTCGGCAAAGAGCCTGATGCGGTTACGCCGAACGGATTTGCCAACGATTTCGTTTGGACCGGCAAAGAGTACGAAGCCAAACGCAGCGAGGCACGTCGCTCGATGATTGAGGTTGCCGAGGCTTGTCTCGGCTGCAAATTCGGCAACGACCCGCTCATCATCGGCACGAGCGGTCGCTACGAGTTCCACAACAAAGGTCTGGACATCTTCTTCGATGCGCTCAAACGGATAGAGTCGTCGGGCAAACTCGACAGAGAGATTTTGGCATACGTAACCGTGCCTGCCGCCAACCACGGAGCGCGTCTGGATTTGCAGGCATATTTGCAAGACAAAAGCAAGGGCATCGACGCATCGCAATACCGCTATTCGACGCACTATCTCGAAAATGCGGCTTGGGACCAGATTGCACAGCAAATCAACGGCAGCGTTCTCGACAGAAGAGAGTCGAAAGTCAAGGTCATCTTCGTACCGACATATCTCAATCAGAACGACGGCATATTCAACAAGAACTATTACGAATTGCTGGTCGGCATGGATTTGACCATCTACCCTTCCTACTACGAGCCGTGGGGTTACACTCCGCTCGAATCGATTGCATTCTCCGTACCGACAATCACCTCCACTTTGGCAGGTTTCGGCGTTTGGGCTCTGTCGCAGGAGAAGCACGACGGCATCACCGTCATAGAGCGCAACGACACCAACGGCGAACAGGCTGCACAAGCCACTGCCGATGCCGTATTGCGCTTCGCCGCTCTCGGCAGCAGCGAGGTTGCAGCACTCCGCAAGGAGGCCGGCGAAGTGGCAAAACGCGCCTTGTGGAGCAAGATGTTCAAGCACTATATCGAAGCCTACGACATAGCAATCGAGAGTTGCACCTCGCGCACCAATCGTGCCGTACTCGGCGACGGGGGCGCATACAACGAGCAGATTAACTTCGTTCGTCAGCAACTTACGCCAGAGCGTCCGACATGGCAGCGCATGATGATTGAAAAGACGCTGCCAAAACGGTTGCATCCGCTCGAAGAGTTGTCGCGCAACCTATGGTGGAGTTGGACTTTGGGCGCACGCGATTTGTTCGAATATATCGACAAGGATTTGTGGGTCGAGGTCGATCGCAACCCTATCGCCATGCTCGACAAACTCCCGATGGAGCGGCTGTTGGAGTTGGAGAACGATGCTCCGTTCCTCGAAAAACTCGATGCCGTATATACGCAGTTCAAGGATTATATGAACGAGAAGCCTGACCCGAAGGCTCCGAAGATAGCCTACTTCTCGATGGAGTATGGTCTGCACCACACACTCAAAATCTACTCGGGCGGTCTCGGCATTCTCGCGGGCGACTACCTGAAAGAGGCTTCGGACAAGAATGTACCGATGGTTGCCGTAGGTCTGCTCTATCGTTACGGCTATTTCACGCAACGGTTGTCGGCACAAGGCGCACAAGAGGCGACATACGAGGCTCAAAACTTCTTCAAACTGCCTATCTCTGCCGTCCGAGACGATGACGGTAGTTGGGTAACCGTACAGGTCGCATTCCCCGGTCGAACGCTCAGCGCACGGGTTTGGCGTTGTCAGGTAGGCCGCACGGCGTTGTATCTGCTCGATGCCGACTACGAGGCCAACATCGACGAAGACCGTCAGGTTACGCACTACCTCTACGGCGGCGATTGGGAGAACCGTTTGAAACAGGAGATTCTGTTGGGTGTGGGAGGTATCCGCGCACTCGTCAAGATGGGCATCAAGCAGGATGTATATCACTGCAACGAAGGACATGCCGCCTTCATCGGCATCGAACGCATCCGCAATTTGATAGCGCGCAAGAAACTCTCGTTCTCCGAGGCTTTGGAGGTGATTCGTTCTTCGTCGCTCTTTACGACGCACACGCCCGTACCTGCGGGACACGACGCTTTCCCCGAGTCGATGATTCGTCAGTACATGTCGCACTATCCCGATGTTCTGGGCATCACTTGGGAGCAATACATCAATCTCGGCAAGGTCAATCCGAACGACCCGAACGAGCGATTCTCGATGTCCGTACTCGCCTGCAACCTCTCGCAGGAGGTAAACGGCGTATCGTGGCTCCACGGCGAAGTATCGAAAGAGATTCTCGGCAACATGTGGCCGGGTTATTTCAAAAACGAGTTGCACATAGGCTACGTTACCAACGGCGTGCATTTCCCTACATGGGCGGCTTCCAACATGCGCCGTCTCTATTCGCGCTACTTCCCGAAGGGCTTCGAAGGACACAACTACGACATTGCCGAGTGGCAGAAGGTGTACGACAGCTCCGACGAGGAGTTGTGGTCGGAGCGGATGTTCCTCAAAAACCGTCTCATCAAGACCATCAAGCGTCGCTATGCCAATCCTAACCTCGTCCGTTTGGACTCGCCGCGTCAAATCGTACAGATTTCCGACCGACTCAAACCGGATGTGCTGACAATCGGATTCGCACGTCGTTTCGCAACATACAAACGCGCCTATCTGCTCTTTACCAATCTCGACCGCCTGTCGGCCATAGTGAACAACAAGGAGCATCCCGTACAGTTCATCTTTGCGGGCAAGGCTCACCCGAACGACAAACCGGGGCAAGACCTCATCAAACGCATCGTCGAGGTGTCGTCGATGCCGCAGTTCGTGGGCAAAATCATCTTCCTGCAAAACTACGACATGGAACTTGCACGCCGCATGGTACAGGGTGTCGATGTATGGCTCAATACTCCGACCCGACCGCTCGAAGCATCGGGAACATCGGGCGAAAAGTGCGTAATGAACGGCGTCATGCAGTTCTCCGTACTCGACGGTTGGTGGGTCGAAGGCTACAAGGAGGGCGCAGGTTGGGCTCTGCCTATGGAGCAGACATTCGAGGACAAAGGTCATCAGGACGAACTCGACGCCGAGATGATATATTCGACCATCGAGGAGCAGATTGTGCCGAAATACTATGCCCGCAACAAAGAGGGCGTTCCGACCGAATGGGTGGCTTCGATTAAAAAGTGCATCGCCGACATCGCGTCGAACTTTACGACCAACCGCATGCTCACCGACTACGAGGAGCGTTTCTACAACAAATTGGCAGAGCGCAAGCACAAGATGATTTCGGGCAACTATGTCATGGCTCGCGAGATTGCCGCTTGGAAGCGCAAGGTCTCGGCAGCGTGGGACAATGTCAGGGTACTCGACGTGCAACGCGCACAGGTCGATAAGGAGGCCATGTTGGTCGGTGCAAAATACCGGTTCGAAGTAACCCTCGACCTCGCAGGTCTTGCGCCGGAGGATATAGGCGTAGAATTGGTTGTCGCAAAACCGATTGTGCCGTCTCAACCGGCCAACGTCGATTACTCGGTACAACTCGCACAGACCGAAGTCGAAGGCGACAAGGCCACATACGCTTTGGACTATGTACCGAAGCGTACCGGCATCTTTGATGTCGCATTGCGCATCTATCCGAAGAATCCGCATTTGCCACACCGCATGGATTTCGCCCTCGTCAAGTGGGCATAACACTTGGGGCGGAAGTTCCGCCCCAAGCAATATCGGTTTCTTGTTCAGCGATTTGCGAAAATACCCGCAGTCGTAGAGGGAGTAATATGCACCAAAACAGCCCTGTAACAAGAAAATAATTGCAAAAATTTGGCCGAAACAGATAAAATTTTATTATCTTTACAATACAACTTGTAAAAATTATATTTCAACCTTATGGCGGGACTTACTTTTGATAAACGGGAGTTGGGTAACTTGGAGTATTCGCTCCAACGCGAGATGTTGGCGACCGACCGTCGTGGCGGTTACATGAGTACCACGATTGTAGGTTGCAACACCCGCAAATATCATGGCCTGATTGTGGCGCCGATAGACAACAGCGACAATACATACGTGTTGCTTTCGTCGCTTGACGAAACAATCGTACAGCACGACCAATCGTTCAATTTGGCGTTGCACCGTTTTCGCGGAGTTTACGAGCCGCGCGGCCACAAGTATATCACCGATTTCGAATACACTCCCACACCGACAATCACCTATCGTGTCGGGGGTGTGATTCTGCGCAAGGAGTTGCTGTGGATTCACAAGCGCACGCATCTGATGATTCGTTACACGTTGGTCGATGCCCATTCCGAGACCACTCTGCGCCTGCGTCCGTTCCTCGCTTTCCGCAACAAACACGAACTTTCGAAAGCCAACATGTACGCCAATGTACGCTCCTATGAAGTCCGCAACGGTGTCAAAAACCGACTCTACGACGGTTTCCCTTGGCTCTATTTCCAATTGGACAAAGAGGAGGATGCCCGATTCGTTCCTGCACCCGATTGGTACTACGATTTCGAGTATCGTCAGGAGTTGGAGCGCGGTTACGACGGCTACGAGGATTTGCTGACCACCGGTTATTTTGAGATGAAAATCAAAAAGGGCGAAAGCATCATCTTCTCCGCTTCGGTGGACGAGATGCAGTCGGCCGATGCGATTCGCGAAGCATACGCCACCTCGATTGCCCGCCGTACACACAAAATCGATTTTTTGAGTTGTCTGCACCACTCGGCACGCCAATTCATCATCCGACGACCGGGTAACCGTACCGAAGTTGTGGCAGGTTATCCGTGGTATGGAGCGGCAGGTCGTTCGACCTTCATTTCGCTCCCCGGTCTGACACTCGAACAGGGATATAAAGAGGATTGCATGGATGTCCTCGACACCATGGTCGGCGAGATGCACAACGGCGATTTTGCCGGCAACGCCTCAGCCGAACAGGCAGCCGATGCGCCGTTGTGGTTTTTCTGGACTTTGCAACAGTTGGAGCGGCACATAGGCGCAAAAGCGTTGTGGGAGAGATACGGCGCGGCGATGAAAAGCATACTTGCCGCCTATCGCAGCGGTTTCTATGGCGGTTGTGTGGCAATGCACGCCAACGGACTCGTTTGGGCGGCACACGAAGGTCGCGCTCTGACTTGGGCTAATTCCGTTGCCGACGGTCGTCCCGTAACACCTCGTGCCGGTTATACGGTCGAGATAAATGCCTTGTGGTATAATGCCGTCTCTTACGCGCTCGCTCTTGCCGCAAAGAACGGCGACAAAGATTTTGTGGCCGAATGGAAGGCAACGCCGAAACTTATCAAAGCCTCGTTCTTGGAGAAGTTCTGGTTGGCAGACGAGGGCTATTTGGCCGACTACACCAACGGTTGCGAGCCGAACAAGGCTGTGCGTTGCAATCAGATTATCGCCTGCGGTCTCGACTACACCATGCTCGACGACAAGCAGCGTATCGACGTGCTGCTGACGGTGCGCAAATATCTGCTTACCCCGAAAGGGCTGCGTTCGCTCTCGCCGCACGACGAGATGTTCGAATCGCAGTACAAGGAGTCGCCAATCGAACGCGAAGCGGCATCGTGCAACGGCGGTGTATGGGTATGGCCGTTGATGTTCTATGTCAAGTGCGCCTTCGATTTGGAGGGTACGCGCTTCCTGCCGACGGCACACGAACTGCTCGACAACTTCGACGACGACATACAGTCCTATTGCATCGGGTCGATTGCCGAATACTACGACCCCAATCCGCCATTTGCACCGCGCGGTGCAATCTCGATGGCTTGGAGCGTAGGCGGCGTATTATACATAAAGGAGTTGATAGAGCGTTATGAAGCCAAAGCGAAACGCAACACGACACAATCAAAAAAGGTTAATAATAATAAAAAACAGATACGATGAGGGTTTTGATGTTTGGTTGGGAGTTTCCGCCGCATATTGCGGGCGGACTCGGAACAGCCTGCTACGGTATGACGCGCGGTTTGGCACGCAACGGTGTCGAAGTAACGTTCGTTATGCCGAAAGCATCGGGCGATGAGGATAAACGCTTTGTCGATGTAGTCAATGCAAGCGATGTCGAGACCGTTTTCGGCAAGGTGGACAGCGATGCGGAGGATATTATCGACAAGATGTCGTTTATCCACATCGATTCCAATCTTGTGCCGTACCTCTCGCCGGAGGACTACGTCACCTATCACGACGAGTTCGTCAAGACGGGCGAGAAGCGTTGGGAGACGGGCGACGTGTGGAGCCAACGCTATACGTTCTCGGGCAAATACGGTGCGAATCTTATGGAAGAGGTGGCACGTTATGCCATGGTTGCGGCACAGGTGGCCAAGAATCTGGAAGGACAGTTCGATGTCATTCATGCCCACGATTGGCTGACCTATTTTGCCGGCATAGCAGCCAAGCGCGTCAGCGGCAAGCCGCTCGTGGTACACATGCACGCCACCGAGTACGACCGTTCGGGCGAGAACATCAACACGCAGACCTACGCCATCGAACGTGCCGGCATGCACGCAGCCGACAGAGTTATCGCAGTGTCGAATTTGACACGCAACATAGTCATAGAGAAATACGGAGTGCCTGCCGACAAGGTGGTTACGGTACACAATGCCGTCCGCTTTGCCGAGAAGGAGTCCGAAGCACCCGAGCGTGGCGTCAGCGACAAAATCGTAACGTTCCTCGGCCGCATCACCTTCCAGAAAGGTCCCGACTATTTCGTTGAGGCTGCCGCCAAGGTACTCAAACGCGTACCGAACGTGCGTTTCGTCATGGCAGGTTCGGGCGATATGATGAACCACATCATTCGCCGTGTGGCACGTCTCGGCATTGCCGACCGTTTCCACTTTACGGGTTTTCTGCGTGGAGCGGATGTACACCGCATGTTCCAACTCTCCGACGTTTATGTCATGCCTTCCGTCTCCGAGCCGTTCGGCATTTCGCCTCTCGAAGCGATGAAATCCAACGTACCGGTAATCATCTCCAAGCAGAGCGGTGTGGCAGAGGTGTTGGATTATGCTGTAAAGGTCGATTATTGGGATGTGGACGCAATGGCAGATGCCATCTACGGTCTGATTACCTACCCTGCCTTGTCTCAGATGTTCGCCAAGAAGGGTTTGGAGGAGGTTACCTCGCTCAAATGGAACAATGCAGCCGCAAAAATCAAGAGCGTTTACGAGGATGTTATCGCCGAACAGACGCGCATAAACAGATAATAATAAAATAAGAAAAAGATATGAAGACAGTTTGTTTCTATTTTCAGGTGCATCAGCCATGGCGTTTGAAGACCTATCGTTTCTTCAACATCGGCAAGGATCACAACTATCTCGACGATTTGACGAATCGTGCCATCATGCAGAAAATAGCACGCGAGTGCTATCTGCCGATGAATGCCCTCTTCCTGCGCCTCATCAAGGAGAGCAAGGGTGCTTTCCGTTGTTCGTTCTCGCTCACGGGTACGGTCGTCGAGCAATTCAAGGCATATGCTCCGGAGGTACTCGATTCGTTCCGCGCATTGGTCGATACGGGTTGTGTGGAGTTGCTCTGTGAGACCTATTCGCACTCGCTCGCCGCACTGTCGTCGAAAGAGGATTTCAAAGAGCAGGTCAAGCGGCATGCTGCCATGCTCAAACAGGAGTTCGGCGTTAAGCCCAAGGCTTTCCGCAACACCGAACTCATCTACTCCGACGAGATTGGCGCAATGGTCGGCGAGTTGGGTTTCAAGGCCATGCTTGCCGAAGGTGCCAAGCATGTACTCGGTTGGAAATCGCCCGACTATGTCTATGCGGGTGCAGGCGACCAAAGTCTGCGGTTGTTGCTGCGCAACTACAAACTCTCCGACGACATAGCCTTCCGCTTCTCCAATCAGGGCTGGTGCGAATATCCGCTCACTGCCGACAAATTTGCCGAGTGGCTCACGCAGGAGAATGGCGAGGTGGTCAATCTGTTTATGGATTACGAGACCTTCGGCGAACATCAGAAGGCTTCGACCGGCATATTCGAATTTATGAAGATGCTACCTAAGGCTGTGCTGAAACATGGCGATTTGTCGTTTGCCACCGTCAGCGAAGCAGCCGCCCGTCATCAGCCGGTTGCCGTACTGCATTGTCCTCACGTTATGTCGTGGGCAGACGAGGAGCGCGACGTTACGGCTTGGCTCGGCAACGACCTCCAAAACGAGGCCTTCGGCAAACTGTATGCCATGAAGGATAAGGTAAAAGCGTTGCACAGTGCCGATTTCGACTATGTGTGGAACTTTATGCAAACCTCCGACCACTTCTATTACATGGCGACCAAGTGGCTGTCCGACGGCGATGTACACTCCTATTTCAATCCTTACGGTTCGTCCTACGAGGCATTCATAAACTATATGAACGTACTCTCCGACTTCGAAATCGAGGTCGAAAAGGCTCTCGCCGCCAAACGCAAAAAGGCGAAAAAGCAGTAATCGGTCGGACAAGAATCGGCATGGTGCGGTATCGAGATACCGCACTTTTTTTTGAGAGATTGCCTCGTTGGCAGGCAAAAACAATTTGGGCAGGTACACATACCTGCCCAAAATCGTTGCATCGACGTCGGTCGAATGTTATGCCTCCTCGTAGCCGTTGCTCTTGGCTCCCCACATCAGCATAAAGATAGCCATACCGACAACTGCCACGGCAATCATGCCGATAAAGACATAGTTCCAACCGAAGTGATCGACCAATACGCCCAAACCGAGACCCGACACGAATACGCTCAAATAGCCGAATATGCCTGTCAGACCGTTGGCCGTTGCAGCAGCCTTCTTGGTTGCCTGATTGGCGGCAGCGATGCCGATGAGTGCCTGCGGACCATAGATGCAGAAACCTGCCATGGCAAGCACGCAAATCAGCACAAGCGGATGTACGTCGTTAGGCAGCAGATAGAAAGCCGTCATAAACACTGCCGTACCGAGCATACAGAATACGCAGGTGCGATGCGCACGACCCGCAAACACCTTGTCGGTAACCCAACCTGCGAACAGCATGCCGATAATACCGAAAATCTCGAAGATTGCGACCGTCCAACCTGCATACGAGTACGACATATCGCGAGCCTCCGTAAGGAACTTCGGACCCCAATCGAGAATCGAGAAGCGCACCACATAGACGAAGAAGTTGGCAAATGCCAAAATCCAAATCAGCGGATTGCAATAGACCTTCTTGCACACAAAACGCTTATACTCCGCCGGATCGACCTCGTCGTCGCCTATCGAGGTCTTCGTACCCTCCAATTCGGGCAGACCGACCGACTTCGGAGTATCGCGCAAGAATGCGAAGAGGCCAATGGCGCCGATTAAAGCGATGATGGCAGGCAGCCAAAAACACCACTGCCAAGCACCCGCATTGGTCGTAAGCGACACGATGTTGCGGATGGCTTTGGCCTGTACCTCGGGTATCTGCGTCTCGGTAGCAATCTCGGCAGTCGAAATCTCCTTGTGCTGCTCGACAAGCCCCTTGACAGCCATATATTTGTCGTGGTCGAAAGCGAAAACCACCTGTTCCGCACGGCCATCCTCGTAGTTCGGCTTGTAGAGGTAATCAACATAAGCAATCGTCTTATCGTCCTCTTCGGCAAGCGTTATGCCCGTAACCTTCGAGATGCGGATATCCGATTTCTTGACATCGTCCTTAAAGTTTGCCGACAGATAGTTGTGCGTCATCTTCTCGACCGATTCGCTGTTGCTGCTCAAATCGGCACCCATATTGCCCATAATGAAACCGCACAATATGGCGAGCAGACCTGCACCGATGGAGTGCGAGGTGTTCCATATCGACATCTTGGTAGCCAACTCGTGTGGCGGTACCCAATGCGACAACAGACGGGCGCACGGAGGGAAACCGCTGCCTTGGAATATGTTGTTCAGCACGAGCAACACGGCGAACGCAACCACCAAAATATGCGGTGCCACACCGATTTCGATGCCGAGAATGCGCGGAGCGAAGCCGAATGCGAAACTTGCCAATGCGCACAACAGCAATCCGAACGACATGTGGAAACGGGCATTCATGCGGTCGGCAATCAAACCGTTGCCGAAGCGCGAGAAGCCATAGACCAAGCCGACGATTGCAAGTATCAGACCGAAACTCGTATTCGAGATTCCGTACTCGGCAGCGAGGCCGGGCATTGCAAACGAAAAGTTCTTGCGAACGAAGTAGAAGAGCGCGTAGCCAATCATCGTCGTAATGATTGTGCGCCACTGCCAATATTTGAATTTTGAAGCCTGTTCGGTAGTCATGGTCGGTTGGAGTTTTATTCGGATTTATGCGACTCGGCAATCAATTCGCCCAGCACCTCTATACTATCGCAAATAAGGTGAGGCTGTTTGGCGGCAGCATCGGCGACTTCGAGCGTGGTTTCGCCCGAGAGTACCAGCACACCGAAAGCATTGGCGTTGTGAGCCATCTCGATATCGGTGTAGATGCGGTCGCCTACCATGGCGATTTCGTCCGACTGCAAGCCGTAACGCTTTACGATGCCCGACAACATATTCGGGTCGGGTTTGCCGAGCGTGATGTCGGGTTTGCGGCCTGTGGCGTGAGTGAGGCAGGCGCAAATCGAGCCACAATCGACCAAAACAACGGGTTTGTCGGTCGGACAAACGCGGTCGGGATTGGTGGCGATGTAAGGCACACCCTGCGAAATCCACCATGCCGCACGGCACAGACGGTTATAGACTAGCGACATGTCGAATGCCGCAACGATTACGTCGGGTACATCGTTCGGGTCGTCGGCTGTCGATACAAAGCCCGCCTTTTCGAACTCCGAAATCATCGACGGCGTACCGAGCAGGAACAGACGCTTGGCCTGCGGGTAGTTGGTCTTGATGTAATCGATTGTGGCAAGGGCTGTGGTGTACATCTCCTCCTCGGTCGCCTTGATGCCGAGCGTATCGAGTTTGTGCAGATAGTCGGCAATACTCTTCGACGGATTGTTGGTCAAAAACGAATAGTTTACGCCGAACGAGGAGAGCCCTGCCAAAAATGGTTTGGTATATGGGAAAAGCGACATCCCCATATAAATCGTACCGTCCATATCGAGAGCGACATGTTTGATTTTGCGCAGACGCGCCATCAACTCGTCGTGCGAGTATATGGAACGATATTTGTGAAAAACTGACATAGTGTATAGATTTTTGAATTTAACGATCGTCTGTTTCGCGTTTTGGTCTGTAAAATTAACATTTTTTTTTCGTTTTGCCAAGAAAAGGCGACAAAAGGGCAAAAAGAAGAGAGCCTTGCAGCCGTTCCGCCTTCGCCACCCGCCAAACAAAAAAAAGCGAAGCCGTTGCCGGCTTCGCTTTGCTACCTTATAAACAAGGTGTCTTCGATTACATCTTCTTGCCCACGTTGGTCTTCTTTGCAACCTTCGGTGCAGCGGCTTTCGCAGCGGTTGCCTTAGGTGCTTTCGGAGCAGCCTTCTTGGCCTCGACTACGGTCGCGTCCTCGACGGCATCGGTCGTCTTCTTGGCACGCGAACGGCGGGTCTTAGGTTTGGCAGGCTCGGCAGCAGCGGCTGTCGGAGCGATACCGAGCGTATAGGCTTCGTTGAAATCAACGAACTCGATGATGCACATATCGGCACCGTCGCCCAAACGGAATCCGGTTTTGAGAATACGGGTGTAACCTCCCGGGCGCTCTACGATTTTCGGAGCGATGGTACGGAACAACTCCGTAACGGCCTCTTTCTGTTTGAGGTACGAAAATACGATACGACGCGAATGAGTGGTGTCCTCCTTCGAACGTGTTACCAGCGGCTCTACGAACTGACGAACAGCCTTCGCCTTCGCAACGGTCGTTTCGATACGCTTGTGAAGAATCAGCGACGACGCCATGTTCGACAACATCGCCTTACGGTGTCCTGCCTGTCTTCCGAGGTGATTGAAATTCTTATTGTGTCTCATAATTAATCTTTATCAAGTTTGTACATAGATACGTCCATTCCGAATTTCAGGTCGAGCGATGCCAACAGAGCGTCAAGTTCCGTCAGCGATTTCTTACCGAAATTGCGGAATTTCAACAAGTCGTTGCGATTGAGTTTTACCAAGTCGCCGATTGTCTCGACATCTGCCGCCTTCAAGCAGTTGAGTGCGCGAACACTCAAATCCTTATCGACGAGTTTGGTCTTCAACAGTTGGCGCATGTGCAACTCGGGTTCGTTCAAATCATTCTCCATGTTGTGGTCGTCGAGATTGATGGTCATCTTCTCGTCCGAGAACAACATAAAGTGCTGAATCAGAATACGGGCAGCCTCTTTCAAGGCATCCTTCGGTTTGATTGAGCCGTCGGTCGTAATCTCGATGTTCAGTTTCTCGTAGTCGGTGCGCTGCTCGACACGGTAGTTCTCTATCGTATATTTTACATTTTTGATAGGGGTGTGAATCGAGTCGATTGGAAGCGTGCCGAACTCGCAGTTCTCGGGGGTATTCTCCTCGGCAGGAACATAACCGCGACCTTTGCCGATGGTTATGGTCATCTGCATCTTGGTACCCGGAGCAAGGTGGCAAATCACCAAATCGGGATTGAGCACCTTGAACGAGGTGAGGAAGTTGGAGATGTATCCCGCTGTAAGTTCAGTAACACCGGCAACATTGATTGAAGCCTTCTCGGAGTCCTGATTCTCAACGGTGCGGATGAAGCGAATCTGTTTGAGTTGCAGAACGATGTCAATCATCCCCTCCATCACGCCCGGTATAGCGGCAAACTCGTGATCAACGCCGGCTACTCTGACGGTCGTAATTGCATATCCCTCCAACGAAGAGAGCAAAATACGGCGCAGAGCATTGCCTATGGTCATGCCGAAACCGGGCTCCAACGGACGGAATTCGAACTTACCGAACGATGCAGTCGATTCGAGCATAATGACCTTTTCGGGTTTCTGAAACGCTAATATTGCCATAATTGTGTGTGTTATTGATTACTTACTATTTGGAGTACAACTCGACAATCAGCTGCTCCTTGATGTTCTCCGGAATCTCCTCGCGCTCCGGCTTTTGCAGGAACTTACCGCTCATTGCGGCTCCGTCCCACTCCAACCAACCGTAACGGCTGTGGTTGGCACCAACCAGAGAGTCGGTGATTACCTCCAAAGATTTGGATTTCTCGCGAACCGATACCACGTCGCCCTCTTTGAGCGAGTACGAAGGAATGTTCACAACATTGCCGTTTACGCAGATGTGGCGGTGCGATACCAACTGACGTGCAGCAGCACGGGTCGGAGCGATGCCGAGGCGATATACGACATTGTCGAGTCGGCATTCGAGCAAGCGCAACAGGTTTTCACCCGTGATACCGCCCATACGGGCAGCCTGCTCGTAAGTGCGCGAGAACTGTTTCTCCAAAAGGCCGTATGTATATTTTGCTTTCTGTTTCTCGTTCAACTGAACGCCATACTCGGAAACCTTTTTACGCTTGCGCGCAAGACCGTGCTGTCCCGGTGGAACGTTGCGTTTGTCGAGAGCCTTGTCAGCACCATAAATAGCCTCGCCGAATCGACGGGCGATTTTCGTTTTTGGTCCTATATATTTTCCCATTGTTTTAATTGTTTAGTGTGATTTGTAAATTAAGTTGTTGCTTGACTCCGTCATGCGCCGGATTATACACGACGACGGTTAGGAGCACGGCAACCGTTATGTGGCAGTGGCGTTACGTCGATAATCTCGGTAACCTCGATGCCTGCGCCGTGGATGGTGCGGACTGCACTCTCGCGACCCTGACCCGGACCCTTCACATAAACCTTAACCTTACGCAATCCCATATCGTAAGCAACCTTTGCGCAGTCGGCAGCCGCCGTCTGTGCTGCATACGGAGTGTTCTTCTTCGAGCCGCGGAAACCCATCTTACCTGCCGAAGACCAGCTGATAACCTCGCCAACCTCGTTGGTAATGGTTACAATCACGTTGTTGAAAGTCGAGTGAACAAATGCCATACCGGTATTGCCAACCTTAACAACCTTCTTCTTAACTGTTCCTGTTTTCTTTGCCATAACTCTCCTGTATTACTTAGTTGCCTTTTTCTTGTTTGCGACCGTCTTCTTCTTGCCCTTGCGGGTACGAGCATTGTTTTTGGTGCTCTGACCGCGAACAGGAAGTCCGACACGATGACGGATGCCTCGATAGCAACCGATATCCATCAATCGCTTGATATTCAACTGAACGAGTGAACGGCATTCGCCTTCTACCTTGATGCCCATATCGGCAATCGCGGCACGAATTGCACCGACCTGTTCATCGTTCCACTCCTCGACCTTGGTGTCGTAACTGATGCCGCACTTGTCGAGAATCTTTTGAGCCGTGCTGCGACCTATGCCATAGATGTAGGTCAAGCCGATCTCGCCTCTTTTATTTTTTGGTAAATCTACACCGACTATACGTGCCATAAATTTTCTTTTTCTTTAATTTTAATCGTTTAATATTTACCCTTGGCGCATTTTGAATTTAGGATTTTTCTTGCAAATCACATAGAGTTTGCCCTTGCGTTTTACAATCTTGCAATCCTCGCTTCTCTTTTTGATTGATGCTTTTACTTTCATAATTTTGAAGCAATCTGTTTTTATTTGTACCTAAAGGATATACGACCCTTACTCAAATCGTAAGGAGTCATCTCCACTTTCACTTTATCCCCCGGCAGGATTTTGATGTAGTGCATCCGCATCTTGCCCGAGATATGGGCGGTAATCACGTGACCGTTGTCCAGTTCGACGCGAAACATCGCGTTGGACAAAGCCTCGATAATGGTACCGTCTCTTTCGATAGCAGCCTGTTTTGCCATAGAGTCTTTCGCTTTGTTATTGAAGTGAATTTTCGATTATACCGAAATCGGTCAGAACGTCCGGCCCGTTTTTGCGGATTGCAACGGCAAACTCGAAGTGTGCCGCCGGTTTACGGTCGCGAGTGCGCACCGTCCAACCATCGCGCTCGAAAACGATAGCCCGACTTCCCATCGTAATCATCGGTTCTATGCAGATGACCATGCCCTCTTTCAAGAGCGGACCTCTGCCACGCGCACCGTAATTCGGAACACCGGGCTCTTCGTGCATTTTATGTCCCAAACCGTGTCCTTCCAGTTCGCGCACCACGCCGTAACCGAAACTTTCGACGTAGTCCTGCACCGCTGCGGATATATCGCCCACGCGATTGCCCGCCTTTGCCTGTGCGGTACCTCTATAAAGAGCCTCTTTGGTTACGTCCAAAAGGCGACGGACCTCGTCCGACACCTCGCCTACGGCAAACGTATATGCCGAATCGCCATTGAACCCCTTCATAAACGTACATAAATCGACCGACACAATGTCGCCCTCTTTTATTACGATTTTATCCGACGGAATCCCGTGAACCACCGTGTCATTGACCGAAATGCAGGTCGCGGCAGGATAGCCCTCGTATCCCAGACAAGAGGGAATTGCACCGTGAGAACGGATAAAGTCTTCGGCGACTTTGTCCAGATATTTGGTCGTTACACCCGGTTTGATATGACGACCGACCTCGGCCAGCGTCTGACTAACCAGAATGTTGTTCTCGCGGAGCAACTCAATCTCTTCGTCCGTTTTCAGATATATCATCTTTCGGCTCTTGCTAAACTTTTAGTGTCGTCCCTGAATGCGTCCCGTCTTCATCAGACCGTCGTAATGACGATTCAAAAGGTGACTCTCTATCTGCTGCAGAGTGTCGAGTATCACACCTACCATAATCAGCAGCGACGTACCGCCGTAGAAATAGGCGAATGCCTGCTGAACGCCGAGGAACTTCATCGCAAGGGCAGGAAGAATCGAGACGATTGCAAGGAAAATCGAACCCGGCAGGGTGATTCTCGTCATAATGGTATCGATATACTCAACGGTTGCCTTACCCGGTTTGATACCCGGAATAAAACCGCCGTTGCGTTTCATATCGTCAGCCATTTGTTGAGGATTGATGATAATCGCCGTGTAAAAATAGGTAAAGGCGATTACCAACACCGCAAGCGTAATGTTGTACCACACACCCGTCATGTCGGCAAATGCGCCGGCGAACTTCGGTGCGACATTGACAAAGAGCATCGGGATAAACATCAGTGCCTGTGCGAAGATAATCGGCATCACGTTCGCCGCATTCATCTTCAACGGAATCCACTGACGCACACCGCCATACTGCTTGTTGCCGATGATACGCTTTGCGTACTGTACAGGCACCCTGCGGACCGCCTGCACGACTGCGATGGTTGCCATAAACACCAGAAAGAGCAGCACAAGTTCGATGATTACCATGATGAGCGAACCCGTCGATGTGTTGAGACGTGCGCTCAATTCGGCAAGCATGGCATGCGGCAGACGAGCAACGATACCTATCATGATGATAAGCGACACGCCGTTGCCGATACCCTTGTCGGTAATCTTCTCTCCGAGCCACATGATGAACATGGTACCGGCGATGAGCACGACAGTCGCATAGAGGGTAAATCCGACGGAGTTACCGTAAACGAATGCCTGCGGCATCTGGTGGTAGAGGTTGGCCACGTAGGTCGGACCTTGGAGCAAGAGTACTCCGATGGTCAGCAGTCGTGTCCATTGGTTCATCTTGCGGCGACCGCTCTCGCCCTCTTTCATCAACTTCTGCACGGCAGGAACCATCATGCCGAGCAACTGAATGATAATCGAGGCCGTGATGTACGGCATAACTCCGAGCGCGAAAATCGCGGCATTGGCAAATGCACCACCAGAGAATACGTTGAGTAAGCCCAACAGGCTGTTGCTGTCCATCTGGTTCGCCAATGCAGAACCCTCACCGAGAAGGTTGGGGTTGATACCCGGAATCACCACATAACAACCCAAACGATATATCAGGATGAGCAGGACCGTGTAGCCGATACGACGACGCAAATCCTCGATCTTGAATATATTTTTGAGTGTCTCTACAAGTTTCTTGTTGGTTGCAAGCAAGGCGATAATCACCAAGACAAGTATGCCAACATAAAGATAACTTTTCATAAATATCAGGGTTTTTAGCCTTGTTTTTACAATTTAACCACGCTGCCTCCGGCTGCTGTGATTGCTGCCTCTGCGCTCTTCGAGAATGCATTGGCCGTAACCGTCAAAGCCTTGCTGAGCGAGCCGTTGCCGAGAATCTTCACGCGATCGCCGTCGGAAACGAATCCTGCGCCGATGAGCGTATCGATGTTAATCTCGGTCAGTGCGTTCTTGGAAGCGAGTTCTTCGAGCGTCGAAAGGTTAATCGGCTTGAACTCCACTCTTTTCAGATTGGTAAAACCGAACTTAGGCAGACGACGTTGAAGCGGCATCTGACCACCCTCGAAGCCCAACTTGCGCGAATAACCCGAACGCGACTGTGCACCCTTGTTACCGCGAGTGGCGTAGCCTCCGTGTCCCGAACCTGCACCGCGACCGATACGTTTGTCGTGGTGAGTCGAACCTTTTGCAGGTTTAAGATTATTGAGTTCCATCTGTTATTCCTCCTTTTTAGTCTTTGTTACTTTTTTTGCCGCAGGTTTCTTGGCAGCAGGTTTTTTCTCTGCTTTTTCAGCCTTCGGAGCCTTCTCGGCTGTTGGGGCTGTTGCCTGCTCTGTTGGCTCGGCCACGACAGTTTCGGCTGCTGCTTTGGCTGCTTTCGGAGCCGCCTTTTTTGCTGCCTTCTCCTCCGTAACCTCGACATTTACAAGGTGCTTCACGCGCTCTATCATGCCTTTGATGATGGCCGAGTCGCTGTGAGTTGCGCTCTGATTGATTTTATGCAATCCGAGAGCATCGAGATTTTTGCACTGCTGTGCCGTAGCACCGATGCGGCTGCGTACTTGCGTTATTTTCAATGTTGCCATAGTTGTTCACAAATTAACCGTTAAACACTTGATTGAGTGAAATGCCGCGAACCTTGGCAACGCTGTAAGCATCGCGCAACTCGCACAAAGCACCGACGGTAGCCTTGACGAGGTTGTGCGGGTTCGACGAACCCTTACTTTTAGCCAACACGTTCTTGATGCCTACCGACTCCAATACGGCACGCATGGCACCACCAGCGATGATACCGGTACCCGGAGCAGCCGGACGAATCATCACAACCGAGCCGCCGAAACGCATCTCCTGTTTGTGAGGAATAGTACCGTTGATAACCGGAACCTTAACCAAATTCTTCTTTGCATCTTCAACGCCCTTTGCAATGGCAGCGGTAACTTCGGCTGCTTTACCCAGACCGTAGCCCACAACGCCGTTTTCGTTACCGACAACTACAATTGCAGAGAAACTGAATGTACGACCACCCTTCGTTACTTTGGTAACGCGGTTGATGCTCACGAGTCTGTCTTTCAACTCGAGGTCGCTTGTGCGTACTTTATTTGTATTTGCCATATCCCTTAGAATTTAAGGCCACCCTCGCGAGCAGCATCAGCCAACATTTTTACTCTGCCATGATAGAGATAGCCGTTACGGTCGAATGACACGGTGGCGATACCCTTCTCGATTGCCCTCTTGGCAGCCAACTGACCGACCAAAGCGGCAACTTCGCATTTGTTCTTTCCGGCAACCTCCGAAGCAATCTCTTTCGACGAGGCAGTTGCTAAGGTAACACCGGCAAGGTCATCGATAAACTGTACGTAGATTTGCTTGTTGCTACGGAATACAGTCATACGAGGACGTTCAGATGTTCCGCTTACGATTTTGCGGATACGCATCTTAATTCTCTCTCTTCTTTCAATCTTATTCAATGACATAACTTACTCTGTTTTACTATTTAGCATTTGCAGACTTACCTGCCTTACGACGAATCTGCTCGCCTACAAACTTAATACCCTTGCCCTTGTAAGGTTCCGGCTTACGCAGCGAACGGAGTTTTGCAGCCACCTGACCGATGAGCTGTTTGTCCGCACTTTTAAGCGTAACAATCGGGTTGCCCTTCTTTTCGGTAACGGCAGTAGCCGTAACCTCCTTAGGGAGTTTGAGATATGTGTCGTGCGAATAGCCGAGGCTCATTTCGAGAATGTCGCCTTTGACTTCGGCTTTGAAACCTACGCCGACCAACTCCTGCTTGATTTCGTAACCTTTCGATACGCCAACCACCATGTTGTGGATAAGCGCGCGATAGAGTCCGTGCAGCGAACGATGACGCGGCTGATTAGTAGGGCGCGTGACGATAACTGCTGCCAACTCCTTCCCGCTCTCTTTGCAAGTAGTAGTACCGACCTCAACAGTAATATCCGAATCAACCTTCTGATTCAGTGTCCCAAGTGGCCCTTTCACGCTTACCGTATTGTCGGGAGCGACTGTTACCTCGACTCCGGCAGGTAAGATTACAGGTAATTTACCAATTCTTGACATTGTTGTTTGAGTTTTGAAAATTAATAAATGTAGCACAATACCTCACCGCCGACATTCTCCTGACAAGCCTTTTTGCCCGTCATGATGCCTTTTGAGGTCGATACGATTGCGATGCCGAGTCCGTTGAGAACGCGAGGCATGTCAGCCACCGAAGCATACTGACGCAAACCCGGACGCGATACGCGCTTCAAATCGCGAATTGCGTTGGTTTTGGTTGCTGCGTCCCATTTGAGCGCAATCTTGATGGTCGGGTGTCCCTTCTCATCTTTGTCGAACTTGTAAGCAAGGATGTAGCCCTGCTCATAGAGAATTTTAGTGATGGCTTCTTTAATTTTTGAGCCAGGAGCTTCAACCACCTTGTGGTTGGCTTTCACTGCGTTTCTAATTCTCGTCAGAAAATCCGCTATTGGATCTGTCATAATGAATTAAAAGTTAAAATTAAAAAATGTTTGTTATTGGTTGTGCTTTCATCCTGTCGGGTCGTTGCCAACCCCAAGATTTACAGCAATTTCCGCTTTTTCGTCGGTCGCACTCCATCTCGGTCAATCTTTCCGATTCAGCCCCTTTCGGTCAAGCCACTTCGGTCAATCTCTCCCGTGAAGCCCCTTGGTTGGCCCCTCATGTGTGCGACGCGCGCAAAGATAGTGATTTTTCGGCAATTAACCTACGGTTAT
>CALYVN010000029.1 GCA_945494785.1 uncultured Alistipes sp. | reverse complement strand
ATATAACGTAAAAATTAAATATTCAATAACTTAACAATTAACAATTTTAATTTTCGGTATTATGAAAGTATCACACATCGAACATCTCGGCATTGCTGTAAAGAGCATCGACGAGGCACTTCCTTATTGGGAGAATGTTTTGGGTTTGAAATGTTACAAAATCGAGGAGGTGGCAGACCAAAAGGTGCGCACCGCATTTTTGAAATTGGGACAAACCAAAATCGAACTGCTCGAACCTATGGGCGAAGACTCCACAGTGGCCAAATTCATCGAGAATCGCGGTATAGGTATCCACCACATGGCACTTGCCGTTGAAAACATCGAGGAGCAGTTGGCAGAGGCTGCCGACAAGGGCATCCGTCTTATCGACCAGACTCCGCGTAAGGGTGCCGATGGCATGACTATTGCGTTCCTTCATCCGAAATCGACGCAGGGTATTTTGACGGAATTTTGCGAGGATAAAAACAAATAGGCGTTATGAGCGAGATTCAGAATAAAATCAACAAACTCATCGAGAACCGCGAAACGGCTCGTATGGGTGGCGGACAGAAGGCTATCGATAAGCAGCACGAGAAGGGCAAGTATACTGCACGCGAGCGTATCCAGATGTTGCTTGACGAGGGTAGTTTCGAGGAGTTCGATATGTTCGTAACTCACCGTTGCTACGATTTCGGCATGGAGAAGAAGCATACCTTCGGCGATGGTGTCGTAACGGGTTACGGTACCATCGACGGTCGTTTGGTCTATGTGTTCGCACAGGACTTTACTGTAACGGCGGGTTCGTTGTCGCTTGCTTTGGCCGACAAAATCTGCAAGGTGATGGATATGGCCATGCGCAACGGTGCGCCATGTATCGGTCTGAACGACTCGGGCGGTGCACGTATTCAGGAGGGCGTTAATGCTTTGGCGGGTTATGCAAATATCTTCCAGCGCAATGTCATGGCATCCGGCGTGATTCCGCAGATTTCGGCCATTTTCGGTCCTTGTGCCGGTGGCGCGGTATATTCGCCTGCATTGACCGACTTTATCATCATGAAAAAGAACACTTCCAATATGTTCCTTACCGGTCCGAAGGTTGTTAAGACCGTTACGGGCGAGGATGTAACGCAGGAGCAGTTGGGCGGTGCAGTGGTACACACGACCAAATCGGGTGTGGCACAGTTCGCGGTAGATACCGAGGAGGAGGGTATCGCATTGATTCGCAAACTCATCTCCTATATGCCACAGAACAATATGGAGGATACTCCATTGGCTGTATGCACCGACAACATTGCCCGTTTGGAGGATTCGCTCAACGAGATTATTCCGGACAATCCGAATCAGGCTTACGATATGTACGATGTCATTCGCGCAATCGTCGATAACGGCGACTACCTCGAATCGGCAGCGACTTATGCCAAGAATGTCATCACCTGCTTTGCCCGTTTCAACGGCCAAAGCGTCGGCATCATCGCCAACCAGCCTAAATTTATGGCGGGTGTGCTCGACATCAATGCAAGCCGCAAGGCTGCGCGTTTCGTGCGCTTCTGCGATGCCTTCAACATTCCTATTGTAACGTTGGTTGATGTTCCTGGTTTCCTGCCTGGTACCACTCAGGAGTACGGCGGCGTGATTACCCACGGAGCCAAACTGCTGTTCGCTTATTGCGAGGCTACCGTTCCGAAGGTTACCGTTACGTTGCGCAAGGCTTACGGCGGTGCATATATCGTCATGTCGTCGAAACATATCCGCGGCGATATCAACTACGCATGGCCGTCGGCAGAGATTGCCGTTATGGGTGCAAGCGGTGCAGTCGAGGTATTGTATGCCAAAGATTTGGCTGCATTCACCGACCCTGCTGAGAAGGCAAAGTTTGTGGCCGAGAAGGAGCAGGAGTACAAGGATTTGTTCTCCAACCCTTACAATGCGGCACGCTACGGCTATATCGACGATGTCATCGAACCGCGCAACACGCGTTTCCGCATAATAAGGGCTTTGCAGTCGCTTTCGACCAAGCGTTTGCAGAATCCGGCGAAGAAACATTCGAACATTCCTTTATAAACATTGCACGTTATGACACTTTTCGTAATAGATAATGCGTTGCCATGGTCGCAGATTCTGCTCATCGCACTCATCGGTATCTCGATTGTTTTTGTGGTGCTGCTGCTGTTGGTATATGTTATGCGCCTGTTCGGTTTCGTCTTTACGCGCGAACACAAGGCCAACAATGCCAAAGTGCCGGTTGCCATCAGCGATGAAGAGGTCGTGGCCATCGTAACCGCATTGAAACTCTACAAGGCGGCATTGCACGACCAAGAGTCGGATATGCTGACCATCAATCGAATGACGCGAATGTACTCGCCTTGGAATTCGAAGATTCACGGACTCACTCCGTGTCCTGAACGTATTAGAAGAAAATAATGTGGGTCGGCAGTGCGGAACGCATGCGTTTTGCACTGCCACTCCGTAATTGTTCGCGAAAGCGGCTTGTAAAAACAAACGAACGAAATGAAAAACTATTCATTAAAAATAAACGGCAATCAATACAATGTTGAGATTGACGAAATCAATGAAACTTCGACAGAGGCTTCCGTTGTCGTAAACGGCACCACTTACAAGGTCGAAATAGCCGGAGCCAAGGCTCGTCCCGTAAGCAAGCCTCACGTTATTCCTGCTCCTCAGGCTACGGGTCTGTCGGTTACTCCGACCACCGCATCCGCAAGCAAACCGGTTGCTGCTGCTCCTGCTGCCGGTGCGGGTTATAATGTGCTCTGCCCTCTGCCGGGTACCGTTATCTCTGTCAATGTAAAAGAGGGCGATACCGTTGCTGCCGGTCAGACTTTGCTGGTTCTCGAAGCAATGAAGATGGAGAACAATATCGATGCCGAGCGTGGCGGTAAAGTCAAGTCGGTATTGGCAAAGCAGGGTGCTACGGTTATGGAAGGCGATTTGTTGATAGTCATAGAGTAACATTATGGGAGTTTTATTGTCAGCGAGTTTCGTGAGCGAAAGCCTCGAACGATTTATCGAGACCTCGGGTTTTACGGCACTTTTTGCAGATGGCGGCTACAAATATCTGATTATGATTGCTGTGGCGATGTTCCTGCTCTATCTCGCCATAAAGCACAAGTTCGAGCCGTTGTTGCTGTTGCCGATTGCTTTCGGCATGTTGCTCTCCAATCTGCCGGGTGCCGAGATGTTCCATTCCGACCTCTTTGCGGGAGGCCATGTGCATTGGGATAATTTCGTCGGCGAGGCAGGACTTATCGACTATCTCTATCTTGGTGTCAAACTCGGCATATATCCGTGTCTGATTTTTGTGGGTGTGGGTGCCATGACCGATTTCGGTCCGCTGATTGCCAATCCAAAGAGTTTCCTTTTGGGCGCTGCTGCGCAGTTGGGTATATTCCTCACGTTTATCGGAGCAATCGCATTGGGCTTTACGCCTGCCGAAGCCGGCAGTATCGGCATTATCGGCGGTGCAGACGGTCCTACGTCGATATTCATCACCTCCAAACTCGCGCCGGATTTGCTCGGTCCTATCGCCATTGCGGCATATTCGTATATGGCTCTCGTGCCGGTAATCCAACCGCCGATTATGAAGTTGCTTACCACCAAGAAGGAGCGCATGATTAAGATGTCGCAGTTGCGTCAGGTCTCCAAGACCGAGAAAATCCTCTTTCCGCTTGTTATTACCGTGATTATCTCGCTCGCATTGCCTGCCGCCACGCCTCTTATCGGTTGCCTTATGCTCGGTAATCTGATGAAGGAGTGCGGTGTGGTGGAGCGTTTGAGCAAAACCGTGCAGAACGAGTTGATGAACATTGTGGTCATCTTCCTCGGTATCTCGGTCGGTGCCACTGCCACTGCCGATTCGTTCCTCAATGCCCGTACACTCGGCATTTTGGTACTCGGTGTCGTGGCGTTTGCTTTCGGCTCCGCAAGCGGCGTGTTGCTCGCCAAATTGATGAATCTGTTTGCCAAGGAGGGCAAGAAGATAAATCCTCTTATCGGTTCGGCAGGCGTGTCGGCAGTTCCTATGGCTGCCCGCGTTTCGCAATCGGTGGGTCAGAAGGATAATCCGTCCAACTTCCTGCTTATGCACGCCATGGGCCCTAATGTGGCGGGCGTGGTCGGCTCGGCTGTTGCTGCGGGTATTCTGCTGTCGATACTCGGATAATCGCTTACGGCCGATATACGGGCAGTGCGTAATTGCAGACTGCCGCGTTATTGTCGCAATGAGGGTGCAGACGTTTACTTTATGTAAATGGCTGCACTTTTTTTTGCGCAGCCCTGCGGTGTGCCGATGCAGGTACGACAGAAATGCGTCGGTCGAATTTTGTATTTTGACGCAATCCCTTTTTTTGTCTATATTTGTGGATGATAAAGCGATACTTTGGCAGATGAGAATCACAATAAGCATAGAGTATTTTACCGCATCCTACGAGCGTCTGCAACTGCGCATGGTAGATGATACGGTTGTCGAAATGTGTGCCGTGTCCGATGGCAGGTGGGTGGCAGATATGAATGTTGCTGCCGATACGGCAACGATTGATTATTGCGTCGAGGTTGTCGCGTCGAATCGCGTAGTCCGTAAGGAGTGGGGCGATGGTCGGCGGATACCGCTCGATACGACAGCCGAAAGGGTCGTTGTAGCGGATGCTTGGCGCGATATGCCTGATTGCAACGCCTTCTACTGCTTGATGTTTACCGATGTGATATTTGCGCATGCCGTTACGCCATGTGCGCCATTGTCGGCGGGCAGCATATATATCGAGGTCGAAGCCCCTACTTTGCGCTCGGGCGAGAGCCTTGCCGTTGCGGGTGCATCGGAACGATTTGGCGAATGGAACGTGTCCGCCATGGTGCCGATGCGATATGTCGGAGGTGTCCGTTGGGGTGTGGCGATAGAGAATGCGGCGTTGCGGAGCGATACCGAATACAAATTTGTGGTCATCGATGCGTCGGGCAACGTGGTGCGTTGGGAGCAGGGCGCAAACCGCCGTCTGCATCTCCCAGAATCGACTGCCGATGCTGCGTGCATGGTCGTCGGATTGCGATTGCGCGACGATGCCGTGTGGCGTGATGCGGGTGTCGCCGTACCGGTTTTCTCGCTGCGCTCGGAGCAGAGTGGCGGAGTGGGCGAATTTGCCGACTTGCGACTGTTGGCCGATTGGTGCGCCCATTGCGGCGAGCATGTCATTCAGATTTTGCCGATAAACGATACCACGATGACGGGCAGTTGGCGGGACTCGTATCCTTACAATGCCAACTCCACCTTCGCACTGCATCCGCTCTATGTCAGATTGTCCGAGATAGGCCGCTTGCGGGACAAAACCGCACAGGCTCGGCTCGACGGGTTGTGCGCAGAACTGAATGCTCTGCCGCAGGTCGATTACGAGCGGGTCATGCAGGTCAAAACCGAAGGCTTGCGACTGCTCTATCAGGAGTGCGGTGCAGAGTGTTTGGCGAGCGACGAATATGCTGCATTTGCCGCTGCCAATGCCTCGTGGTTGGAATCATATGCGGTATATTCGGTTTTGCGCGACCGATTCCGTACAGCCGATTTCGGGCAGTGGGGCAGATATGCGCAGTTCGATGCTGCCGAATGCGCCCGCTTTGCAACCGACAATCGGGAGGATGTCGGGTTTTATTGCTTCGTCCAATTCCACCTTGACAGGCAGTTGCGCTCCGTGCGCGACTATCTCCACTCGAAAGGCATCGTGCTGAAAGGCGACATACCTATCGGCATAAGCCGCACAAGTGTCGATGCGTGGACATCGCCTCGTCTATTTGTCATGGATTCGTCGGCAGGTGCACCGCCCGACGATTTTGCGGTTACGGGGCAGAATTGGGGTTTTCCGATATATGATTGGAGCGAGATGGCCAAAGACGATTACGGTTGGTGGCGAGCCCGTTTCGGAAAGATGGCGGAGTATTTCGACGCTTACCGCATCGACCATATTCTCGGCTTCTTCCGTATATGGGAGATTCCTCTCGATGCGGTCAATGCACTGCTCGGCGAATTCAATCCGTCGTTGCCTTACACCGAAGCGGAGATACGCGGAGCAGGATTCGATTTCGATGCTGCACGCGATGTTGCCCGCGACCATACATCCGACAATGTGCTGTGGCTGGAGTATCGCCATAAGAAGGGGTGCTACTATCCGCGCATCGCTCCGTTTGCAACCCAACGCTTTGCCGAATTGCCCGAAGGGCAGAAGCAGGCATTTGCCCGTTTGCATGACGATTTCTACTATCATCGCCACAATGCGTTTTGGCGCGAGATTGCCGAAAAGCGGCTCGCTATGCTGATTGCTGCTACATCCATGTTGCCGTGCGGTGAGGATTTGGGAATGATTCCGCAATGCGTTCCCGAGGTGATGCGGCGATTGCAGATTCTTTCGCTCGAAATCGAGCGCATGCCGAAATCGTCCGAGCGGGTGTTTGCCGATACGGTGCACTATCCCTACCTGTCGGTCTGCACCACATCCACTCACGATATGAATCCGTTGCGTGCATGGTGGCGCGAGAATCGCGAACAGACGCAACTCTATTATAATACTGTTATGGGCTGCGAGGGCGATGCTCCCGTCGATGCCTCTCCGACAATCTGCCGCAACATCGTGGAACGTCATTTGCGCTCCTCATCCATGCTGACCATATTGCCTTTGCAGGATTGGCTGTCGATTGACGGCGCGTTGCGTGCTGCCGATGCCGAAGCGGAGCGTATCAATATCCCTGCCGATGCCGACCACTATTGGCGTTACCGCATGCACCTTACGTTGGAATCGTTGCTCGAAGCCGACGATTTCAACCGTGCCGTTGCCTCCATGATTGCGCGCTGCGGCCGATAATTTGCGTCATAACAAAATCACCCGACAATCGCGATTGTCGGGTGATTCGTTTTTGCGTCTTGCCGATTACTGCTTCTCGGGACGCATTACTACATAGACCATGTTGTTGTCTTCGAGAATCTGCTTTGCCAAAGCCTGTATGTCGGCATTGGTAATCGCTTTGACCGTATTCTCGTAGTTCGAAATCTGGTCGATGCCGCGATTGTGGAAGGTATCGATGAATCTTACCCAATGGTCGTTGTTCTCGATTTGGTTCTTCCAATCTTTGAGCAGATATTTGCGTGTCTTCTCGACATCCTCCGTGAGCGGTCCGTTCTCGGCGATGTTCCGAATCTCTTTCAATACAATCTCGCTCAACTCGTCGGCCATGGCCTCGTTGGTGTCGAAGGCTATGAGCAGTGCGTATTGACTTACGAAATCGGCTTTGATATTGCCTCGTACACCGACGCCATAAGTGCCGCCCTTCTCCTCGCGAATCGATATGAGATAGCGCGACGAGAGAGCCTGCGAGAGGAAGCGCATGGCAACGTGGTTGTGGAGCGTGTAAGGAATGTCGCCCGTGAAAGTGCGGTAAACGCTTACCTTCGGCTGCTTCATGACGGCCTTGAAGTCGTTTATCACAACACCCTTGGCCGGTCTTACGCCGTCATCCTTCTTTACGGTCTTTTTCTTTGCCACAGGCAGCGAGCCGATATACTTCTCCACGAGTGGCTGCAAGGTTGCCAAATCGACGTTGCCGACAATGGTGAAGGTGAAATCGGCGGCGTTGGAGTAGAGAGCCTTGTAAATCGCCGGCAGACGGTCGAACGAAATGTCGTCGAGCATCTCGGTAGATATCTGCTGCTTGCGCGGATGATTGTTGTAGAGCGTCTTGGTGTACTCCGCAGACATGATGAAATCGGGGTTGGATTTCAGATTTTCCACATAACTGCGGTATTTGTTGATTGTTACATCGAAATCGTTCTTGTCGAAACGCGGAGCGGTGAAGTAGAGGTATTCGAGTTGCAACAACGTCTCCAAATCTTTCGGCGAGCCGTTACCGCTGACGGAGGTAACAAAGTCGTCGGATGTTACCGATACGCTTGCCGATTTGCCCGACAACTGCTTGCGCAAATCGGTGGCAGAGAACTTCGAGACACCCATGCTGCTTACGAGTATCGATAGGAATTGTGCCGTGTTGTAGTCGGCATCGTCGAGATTCGACTGACCTGCGTGCATCGTGGCATCGATTACGACTTCGTCGGCTTTGAATGTGGTCGGCTTTACGATAACCTTTATGCCGTTTTTGAGCGTCCATTCGGTAGTGCCGAGAGTGTCGTTGTGGACGGTTTTGGCAACTTTCGAGCCTTTGAGTTTGGCATCGGCAGGGATAAGCGGCTCTTTGACGGTGTCGTCGGCGTATGCCTCGACCGATGCAGCCTTAACCTTGGCGATGATGGCCTTGATGTCGGCCTCCGTAGGGTTGGTTACGCCCTCTTTCTCGGGAGCCTCGACCGTATATACCTGATTGTTGTCGGTAATGTAGGCTTGGATTACCTGATTGATGTTGGCAAGCGGCAACTGCTCGATTAAAGTCTTGTCGATTTGCCACTCCGTCTCGGCATCCGGCATAGGGGAGTTTTTGCGGAAGTTGCTGATGTAACGTCTTACATATTCGTTGTTCTTGCGGTCGTTGCGGTTGTTGTAGGCCTTCTCCTCGCGACGCAATACATCGCTTTTGGCACGCTCCAACTCGCTCTCGGTAAATCCGTGTTCCTTGATTCGCTTAACCTCGGTCAATACGGCCTCGATGCCTCGATTGAGTTCGCCGTCTTTGGTGTTGACGCTTATTGTGAGAACCTCCAAAGTAGGGCAGAGACCAAAACCTCCGACACCGATGTATGCCGAAGTGAATGGCGCATTCGGCTTCATAGCAATCTCGCTCAAACGCGCATTGGCCATTCTGCCGGCGATGGAGTTGATAAGCGAAAGCCCTTCGGCCATGACGGTATTGTTCATCTCCTTCGGCAGAGCAGGGTGTTTGATATAGATTGTCGCGCTGCTTTCGAGCATCTCGGGGTCGGTAAATATGGAGATAATCGGCTCCTCGTTGTCGGGTACCACGATGACCTCCTTCTGCACAGCATCGGCAGGCGAAGCGGGAATGTCGGCCATCAACGCAGTGATTTTGTTCTCGATTGCGTCCACATCCACATCGCCGACCACGATTACGGCCTGATACTCGGGACGATACCAAGTGTGGTAGAAATTGCGTATTGCGCTGTGGTCGAACGATTTGAGGCCGTCGAGATAACCGATAAGGTTGCGATGCTCGTATTTGGTGCCTTTACCGACGGCTTTGACGGTTTTGACCATCGAACGCCACGATGCGCCATCGCGGGTACGCAACTCCTCCATAATCACACCGCGCTCCGAATCCACCTCTTTCGGTTCGAGAGCGATGAAGTTGGACCAATCGTGCAATACGAGCAATGCGCTGTCGATGATGCCTTCGCGAATCGTCGGCACATCGCGCATCAGATATTGCGTAACATCCCACGAGGTGCTTGCATTCAGGTTGGCACCGAATTTTACGCCGACCTTCTCCAAATACTCGATTAACATCTTACCCGGCAGATTCTTGGTGCCGTTGAATGCCATGTGTTCGAGGAAGTGCGCCAAACCCTGTTGCGAATCGTCCTCCTGAATCGCACCGACGTCGTGTACTATGTAAAAATCGGCAAGATTTTTTTGCTTGTCGTTGTGGCGAATGTAATAGTTCATTCCATTTGCCAATTTGCCTTTGCGCACGGCTGCATCGTCCGGTATTGCGGGATTCTGCATTTGTGCGACAGCCGTCTGAAAAATCGCAACGGTTGCAATCAGTATCGTAACCGCCGACATTGTTAATCTTTTCATAATGTTTGTCTTAATTGGTAATTACTGTTTTGTGTGTTTGTTTGTCTGTTAGACGCCGAACGCTTGCGGTTTGCTACAAAAAATCCTACTTTTTTTGTAATCTTCCTTTATAAATGCGTTTGCGTCAAAATCGATTGCGTGCCGAATTGTGTCGGTTAGTCGATGTGTTCCAAAATATCCCCCGGCTGACAACGCAATTCGTGGCAAATCGCGTCGAGCGTCGAGAAACGGATGGCGCGAGCCTTGCCCGTTTTCAAAATCGACAAGTTGGCGGGCGTGATGTGTATCCGTTCTGCCAATTCGCCGAGAGTGATTTTGCGTTTGGCCATCATGTGTGCCAATTTAACCTCCACTGCCATAGATTGTGATTTTTGTGAGTCGTTTTTGCATTAACCTTCACCCGCAAAATTATAATAAATATCCGTAAATCACAAATTGCCGGCTGTATATTGCTTGCGACGGGATATAAAAAATCCTGCAATCCAAACGGATTGCAGGCGGGTTGAGCTACCAAGATTCGAACTTGGAACGACAGAACCAAAATCTGCTGTGTTACCGTTACACCATAGCTCAATCATTGCTCGAAAGCGAATGCAAAGGTAATGCAAAGTTTTGAAATAACAAGGCCTTTGGCGTAAAAATCGTATCGAAAGCACGAATTTCGGGCAGAGAAATGCGCTTTCTACCATAACAGATTCTTCGCTGTCGCTCAGAATGACGGATATATAACAAGTCGTGGCACACCCGAGCAATCGAACACTGTGTTGGTACCCGATAAGTTTATATGCGAAGAGCGTCTGACATCTGCCATTGTGAAAACGGCGTTGCCGATACCCGCCAAAACCGAACATTCACAGCGGTAGATGCCAACTCACGCGCCTGACAGCGCGTGTGGCATGCCTTATATATAATTTGCGTGGCGGGCCACGCAAACAGGTAACGGGTATAACGAGCCGGTTTACGCGTGCCGACAATACTAAGAGTCCTAAGAGAACTATGAGTTCTAAGAGGGTAGGAGACGGATAAACAGCAGAGGTGCAGAGTTTAAGAGTTTCAGGGTAGATGAACTAAAATATAAAACCTTGCTGCTTGTCTTAGTTCTCTTAGAACTCTTAGGTCTCCTATTATAAGTCGCATGTGATAAGTTGCCCGTTATACGCAACAACCTCTTCCGTCATTCTGAGCGATAGCGAAGAATTTGTTGTGGACGAATGCGCAGTTTTCTGCTCTGTACTTTGCCCGTAACTTACGCAACAAAAAATGACAGGACAAATGTCCTGCCATTCGGCTTCACTCTATTTCACAAATTGGCGGAAAGAAGGGGATTCGAACCCCTGAAACGCTTTTGACGTTTACTCGCTTTCCAGGCGGGCCAGTTCAACCACTCCTGCATCTTTCCTTTTGCGGGTGCAAATATACATCTTTTTTCTTATTCGGCAATATCGCACCGCATATTTGCACCGTTTTTACTTGCCGTACTCCTCCAACCCTTTTTGCAGGAATTCGACGAAATCCGCCACGTCGAGATTGTATCCACGAGGCTCGGCGAGCAATCGCCCGTTGCGTCCTTGCAGTACGTAGTAGGGTTGCGCATTGATTCCATAGCGTTTGAGGGCGAGGTGCGAATTGATTTTGCCGAGCGATTTGAGTGTTTTGCCCGAGTCGGTCGTTACCCACTCCTCGCGTGGCAACTGCTTCTTGTCGTCGGTGTAGAGAGCCACCACAACATAGTCGTTGCGCAGAATCGACAACACTTCGGGTGCCGACCATACCCGCGCCTCCATCTCGCGACAATTTACGCAACCGTGCCCCGTAAAGGCTATAAAGAGCGGCTTGCCGCACTTGTCGGCATACTCCTGCGCCTCCTGCAAATCGAAGAATCCCTGCAAACCGTGCGGCAAATGCAGAAAATCGCTGTATTTCGGTGCCGTGTTCGCGTGCTGTGCCGCAGCAGGCTGTTGAGTGCCATCGCCGCTGCCGATTACGAAATCCTGTGTTGTGAGCGGTGGTAGATAGCCCGAGAGAGCCTTCAATGGTGCGCCCCACATACCCGGAATCAGATATACCACGAACGAGAATACGCCGATTGCCAATGCCAAGCGTCCGACACCGATATACGGCAGTTTGCTGTCGTGCGCGAATCGGATTTTGCCGAGCAGATAGAGCCCGAGCAGAGCGAATACGACAATCCATATTGCCAAATAGACCTCGCGGTCGAGCAATCCCCAATGATATGTCTGGTCGGCAACGCTCAAAAATTTGAAACCGAGGGCCACCTCGACAAATCCCAAAACCACCTTGACCGAATTGAGCCATCCTCCGCTTTTAGGCATCTTTTTCAGCAGCGACGGGAAGAATGCGAGCAGTGTGAACGGCAGAGCGAATGCAACCGAGAATGCGAACATTGTCAATATCGGATTCCAAAATTCGCCTGCGGTCGATTTGATGAGTACCGAGCCGACTATCGGTCCCGTGCAGGAGAACGAAACGAGGACGAGGGTCAGTGCCATAAAGAATATGCCGCCCATGCCGCTCTTCTCCGATTTGGCGTCGCTCTTGTTGATAAGGCTGCTCGGCAGTACGATTTCGAATGCGCCGAAGAACGATGCCGCAAATACCATAAATACGATAAAGAAGAGAATGTTGGGCAGCCAATGCGTTGCCAAAAAGTTGAATATGTCGGCTGTTACGGCATCACCTCCGACCACCCGCGTAATGATGATTATCGCGGCAATCGGCAGCGTATATAGTGCGACTATGAACAATCCGTACAACGAAGCGTTGAGTCGGCCTCGTGCAGGATTGTCACTGCCCTTCATGAAGAACGACACGGTCATCGGAACCATAGGGAATACGCACGGTGTCAGCAGTGCCGCAAATCCCCACAATACGGCCTCGATAATTAAAGTCCACAGCGTGCGGTTGTCGGTTGCCGTATCGGATTGCGGTGCTGCCGTAACGGTTTGCGCCGATGCCTTATCCGCAGTTGCGGTCGGAGCGGATGCAGGGTCGCCTATTGTATAGACGAGTTCGGCATCGAGCGGCATGCAACTGCCGTTGTCGCACACCATATACTCTATCGACGCGGTGATTACAGCCGATGCAGCCGACAAAATTATATCCTGCTCGAATACGGCTTTCTTCTCGAAATAACCGATTTCGGCGTTGAATGCCTCTTCGAATACCCGCTTCGGCTCGGTGGTCTGCCGCAAAACGCCGTCGGTAGAGAAGGCGTCGTCAGATGTAAAAGTTATCTTGGTCTCCTGTCCCTCCTTGTACGGCCCCAAATCGTACAGATGCCAGCCGTCGGTTATCGAAGCCTTGATGGCGAGGGTGTAGTGGCCGTTGCCGTTGTCTTTGACCGATTGCGACCACTTGACGATATTTTGAGCCGATACTGCCGTTGCGGCGAACAGGGCAGCTGCTAAAATCGAAAAACGCAGTGCTTTCATAATGTTGATTCTCTTTTGTTTGAAATACGGCGCAAATATAGCAATAATTGTCGATATTGCCCAATTCCGCGCGTTTTTGGTGGGCAATGTACGAGTAATCAATATGTTGGCATTTGCCGCTTGCGAGAGGCCGTCGATTTGGTGGAAAAATCGGTGCGTGATGTCGTAAAAGTGATATTTTGTTCGATTTGTGTTGTATTGTCCCGAAATGAATCTATATTTGCGAAAAAATATGTCCGATATGGGAATAAAAAAGTTTTTTCAATATCATATTGACGACATAAAGCAATATGATGGTGTTGAGTGCGTATATTGTCGCGATGCCATATTGCTGCATCTGCAACTTGCCGACGACATCGTGGCCGCAGAGTTGCGCGATCCTTGTCGTGTTGATGCCTTTGTGACCATTGTCTGTACGCGGGGCGAGGTGTCGTTTTCGGCCAATATGGCGGAACACAAATTGACAAAAAATACGATGCTCGTGTCGCCTGCCGGCATATTCGAGTTTCACGAAAGCCACGATTGCGAACTCTATATTTTGGCATTCGACAGCAATTTCGTCGTCGAACGGCAACTCGACCTCCAACTGCTCGCTCCCGTTCTGTCGTCGTTCGAAAGCGGAGTGGGACTCTCTATACAGCAGCCGTACATAGAGCGTCTGAAAACGGCATTCGACGGCTTCTACAAAGAGTGCTCCAATCGTCAGGAATCGGCGTTCTCGAATCTGATTGTCAGCCATGTACTCTGCTCGGTGGTGTATCGTATTTGCGAGGTTGTGACTGCCAATAAGTCGGAACAACCCGTTTCGGCACTCGGAGTGAAAGACCGCAGTGTCGAGTATTTCAGGCGGATGATGCAGTTGCTGGCGGAGAATTTCCGTACCGAACGCGGCGTCGAATTTTATGCCGACAAGATGAATCTGACACCAAAGCATTTGTCGCGAGTGATACGCAACTTTACGGGCAAATCCGTCCACCAATGGATTGACCGTATCGTGGTGCTGGAAATCAAAAATCTGTTGCGCTATTCGGACATGAGCATTCAGCAGATTTCCTACGAACTCAACTTCCCTAACCCTTCATTCATGGGGCAGTATTTCAAACGGGTTACGGGCAAAACACCGGGGCAGTTCAAGCGCGAACGATAGCGGAGGGTCTTTGAATGTTTTTTTGGCGTGTCCCGAATGTGGCTGTTCGAAAAGTCACATTCGGGATGTTTCATTTGTCGGCTGCCGTATCCAAAAACTATCCTTGTCTTGCGCTGTTACGGTTTTGGCAGCCGTCGGAATCCGGCTCTTGCGGTAGGCCGAAATTCGGTTTTTTTGATTTTTTGTGTCAAATAAACGGATTTTTTTGGTGCTAATTGAAAAATTATTTTTATCTTTGAGATCGGAAATTAATATTTTACCTAAAACATAACTGATAATGAAAAAATTCTACTTGTTTTGCGGTCTCGCATTGTGTATGCTGACCGTAAGTTGTTCCAAAGACAGTGGGAAGGAAGATCCGGTTCCACCGGTACCGGTAACCGACGAGACTGTTTGCGTAATCGCCAATGCTGCGGACGAAATCGCTGTGTGGCAGACGGGCGCAACCGTTTCGGTCAATGGCGTCGAGTCGAGCGCAATCGACACATCGTGCGTCGGTACCATTTCGGGCGTGTTCACGGTCGAGGAGGTAAAGGCTCCGTTCGTGGTTGTCGCTCCGTTCAAGGCTTACGAGGTCGGAAATATCGTAAGTGTGCCGGACATTCAGAAATTTGTTGCGGGCGATTTCGACCACGACGCATACGTCCTCTACGGCTATGCCGAGAAGTTGGACGAGGTGCAGCCGGAAGAGCCTGTCGTTTCGACATCTGCCGAGGAGATTGTTCCGAAGACGGTTACCGTCGATATGCAAAGTTTCTGCGGCGTTGTGTCGTTGCCTTTGACGGTTGCCGACGGCATTGCGGTAAATGTTAAGTCGGTCGAGATGACTGCCGGTAACGACGCCGAGGCTTTGGCAGGTTCGTGGAAGTTCGACGAATCGAATTTGCGCTTCAATGTAGAGAAGAAATACGATACCGTCAGCCTCGATTGCGGCGAAGGTGTCGCTTTGGGTGCAGAGCCTGTCGAGTTCCGTCTCGTCGTCCCTGCGGGCAGATATACGCAGGGCGTATTCTTCGTTATTGAGGATGCCGAGGGACACAAGGACGTTTGCGAATTCAACAACGAATTGGTTGTGGCTGCCGGTCAGGTTTCGACTTTGGACGCCACCGAGTTCCACGTTGTCGAGAAGGGCGATGCCACTCTTAATATAACAATCAACGAGGCCGGCATCAAGTGGGCTGCGGGCGACCAAGTGGTCATAAACGGTCAGTTGTCGTCAGTTGTCGCCGATACAGAGGTCGGTACTTCGACCGCCGTATTCAACGTGTCGAACGTGGCTCGACCTTACAAAGTGCTCTATCCGCAGGATTTGTACACTACCAGCGGCCGTCTGCGTCTGTACAACGAGCAGCGTCTGCTTGCCAACGAGTGCGACCGCGAGGCTTTGGCAATGGTTGGCTATGCTTCGTCGAACGAGGTTACGATGAACAACGTCTGCGGTCTCATCAAGATTCCGGTAGTAAACAAGTTCGATGAGGATAATATCACCATCACGCGCATCGACATCCGTTCCAACGACGGCAGCGCATTGTGCGGTAAGTTCAACATCAACTATCGTAACGCGACCATCTCGACGGTTTCGGCTGTTGATGAGTTGTCGCTTGTTCCGGAGGAGGGCAGCAAGGGTCTCTATCTGCCTGTCGGCTCGTCCGTAGATCTCTACGCAGTCGTACCTGCGGGTAGTTTCCCTAAGGGATTGACGCTCGATGTATATACAGATGTAGCGAACAAACTCGACATCGCAGTTTCGCCGGCAGCAGGTTTGAAAGTTACCCGCGGCGAAGAGACTGCAATCGAGACCGTAGAATATGCAGAGGTTCAAATCGACAGAATAACCACTCCTGAGGAGTTTGTTGCCCTGACCACCGCAATCAACCGCGGTCGTACCGACCGATTCAAGAATGCGGCAGGCGAAATCGTACTTGCAAACGACATCGATTTGGCAGGCTTCGAGATTCCGCAACTGACGGGCGAGGATGGCGCAGGTTTCGTAGATGTATTCAACGGCAATAATTTCGCAATCAAGAACCTCAGCATCGCACAGACGCTGTTTACCAAGAATGCGGGTACAATCAAGAACGTTGTGTTCGACAATTGCGCATTCGGCGTGTCGGTTGTCGAGGCTAACGAAGGTAAGATCAACAATGTCGTTCTGAACGCTTGTACATTGACTGCTCCTGTCGTTAATACGAATGGTGCAACGGCTGAGGTAAGCGGTGTTGCCATGAATGCAGGTTGCGACGTTACTTTCCCTGCTCCTACGGCTGCTGCCAACTTCGGTTTCATCGTAGGTACCAATGCAGGTTTGGTTACCAAGTGTACCAACGCGATAGTTTACGAGAAGGAAATCGCTTCGACACCGAAGGCTACCGTAAACTTCGGCGGTATTGTTGGTGCTTCGACCGGTTTGGTTTCGGACTGCTCGTTCTCGGGTACGTTCGATATGTCGATTGCCGCTCCTACTTCGAGCCAATACAACAACTTCGGCGGTGTAGTAGGTTTCATCAACGGTGCAAAAGACCAAGTGCTGGTAAGCGGTTGCTCCAACTCGGGTAAGGTGAAGGTTTGCTTCGCTACCAAGACAATGTTCGCAACCGGTGGTGTTGTCGGAGGTACTACATCGACTGCCAAGGCTTTGAACAACTACGGTGTGGTCGAGAATTGCGAAAATACTGGTTGGGTAGGTATGCAATACAAATCCGGCGGTAGCGGTGCATATCCTGTATGCGGTGGCGTTTGCGGCTACATCGAGGGCTATATCAAGGATTGCAACAACCGTGGTACTATTGCAATGGAGTGCAATGGCGCAAGCAGTAGTTATGCTTGGACGGCTGCCAAGGTTGCAGGTGTCGCAGGTGCTGTCAATATGGGTGCAAGCAACTGCCACAACTACGGTACGCTTGAATTTGTCAAGGGTTACTATGCCGGCGGTACCGAGGGTAATCGTTTCACGGGTAATGTGAACGTAGGTTGCTGGGCAGGTGTGATTGCATCGGCAGGCTCGTGGGATACAAGCATCAATTCGGTATTCGAGGATTGCACCAACGAGGCGGATTTGGTATTTGCTCCGGGTTCGACAACCGGTACTCCGCAGTTTGCATTCGGTGGTGTGTTTGGCTGGCTGAACGGTACGGCAAAGAACTGTCACAACAAAAAGTCGGTCGTTGCCAATACCAATGTCCAATATGTCAATCTCGGCGGTATTTCGGCAGGTGGTAATGCTCATTTCGAGGGCTGCAACAATAATGGCGACATCGTTTTGAATGCAAACGATTTGGTTGTGCCTGCCAAGTGGTTTGCCCGTGTCGGAGGTATTACGGGTTGGGCAACTGCAATCATGGATAGCAAAAAGAAGGCAGTGCCTATCAATGCACAAATGAGCCATTGCGTAAATACGGGTAAGATAACCATTAACGGTGGCTCGGCTACCTCGTCGAACATATCGTATGTCGGCGGTATCTATGGAACCCGCGTTAATATGTCGAAAGCAGGTTCGGTTACCGTTTCCGATTGCGAGAATACAGGCGTAATCAACACCCCTGATGGATTCGCAAAATTGCAGAAGGGTCATATCACGGGCGATGACAACGATTTATAGTCGGTAGTTGCTCTTTAATTCGCCGACCGCACTCTTCGGAGCGCGGTCGGTTTTTTTTGGCTGTTGCTCCGCAAACTACCTACCATTAAATCAAAAGCGAGGCTGTAAGCCCCGCTTTCGATACCGAACCAATCGGTTTGTTTTATCTGTTTATCTTGGCCCACGAATCTTTGAGCGTTACCGTGCGGTTGAACACAGGATGTTCTGCCGTTGTGTCGGTGTCGGGACAGAAGTAGCCGACGCGCTCGAATTGGTAGGTGGTGCCTATCGGTGCATCTTTGAGCGAAGGCTCCAAATAGCCTTTGGTTACGACCAACGACTCGGGGTTGAGATTGTCTTCCCACGAGGTTTGACCTGTCGACGTGTCGTTAGGGTCTTCGGTCTTAAAGAGCGGATTGAACAGACGTATCTCTGCCTCGAATGCGTGTGCTGCCGATACCCAATGGATGACACCCTTTACACGGCGACCGTCGCTCGACGAGCCGTCGCCCGAAAGCGGGTCGTAGGTGCAGTGCAATTCGACGATGTTGCCCGCAGCATCCTTGATGACCTCGTCGCACTTGATAAGGTAGGAGTAGCGCAGACGTACCTCGTTACCCGGGGAGAGACGGAAATACTTTTTGGGCGGATTCTCCATAAAGTCGTCGCGCTCGATATAGATGACCTTCGAGAACGGCACTTGGCGCGTACCTGCGGCAGCATCCTCTGGATTATTGACCGCTTCGCGCATCTCGACTTTGCCCTCCTCCCAATTGGTGATGACAACTTTGAGCGGATTCAACACAGCCATACGACGCTCGGCGACTTTGTTCAAATCCTCGCGCACGCAGTACTCCATCTTGGCAAGGTCAATGACGTTGTCGCGCTTGGCAACTCCGACCATTTCGGCAAATGCGCGTACCGATGCAGGCGTATAGCCTTTGCGGCGCAGTGCGCAGATTGTCGGCATGCGCGGATCGTCCCAACCCATGACAACACCCTCCTTGACGAGTTTGAGCAGGTTGCGTTTGGACATCATCGTATATGTCAGATTCAGCCGGGCAAACTCGTATTGGTGCGAAGGATAGATTTCGAGCGCATCAATAAACCAATCGTAAAGCGGACGATGCACGTCGAATTCGAGCGTACAAATCGAGTGCGTTATGCGCTCAATCGAGTCGCTTTGACCGTGGGCATAGTCGTACATCGGATAGATGCACCATTTGTTGCCCGTGCGGTGATGCTCGGCGTGGATGATGCGGTACATAATCGGGTCGCGGAAGAGCATATTCGGGTGCGCCATGTCGATTTTGGCACGCAACACCTTCGAGCCGTCGGGAAATTCACCGTTCTTCATGCGGATAAAGAGGTCGAGATTCTCCTCGACCGAGCGGTTGCGCCAAGGCGACTCCTTGCCCGCTTCGGAGACGGTACCGCGATTTTCGCGAATCTGCTCCTGCGTCTGGTCATCGACATAAGCCAACCCCTTTTTGATTAGGACGATTGCCCATTCGTAGAGTTGGTCGAAATAGTCGGAGGCATAACGCTCGATAGCCCAATCGAAACCAAGCCACTTGATGTCCTGCTTGATTGCATCGACATATTCGGTATCCTCCTTGGCGGGGTTGGTGTCGTCGAAACGCAGATTGCATTTGCCGCCGTATTTCTTTGCCAAACCGAAATTGATGCAGATACTTTTGGCGTGGCCTATATGGAGGTAGCCGTTAGGCTCGGGCGGGAATCGTGTCTGAACGCGCGTTTCGCCTTTGGCAATCGACTCCTCGATTATCTCTTCGAGAAAATTGAGAGATTTCTCCCTGACTTCATTTGTTTCGGTAGTCATATTCATATATTATTTATTGTGTTTCGCTTTGTCGTAAATGGTCGGGCAGATGCGTGCCGAGACACCGATGAGTTGCTGGCAATACATATTCTTGCCGTTGTATTGGAATACCATCTCGGCATAGACCTTGACGCGCTCGTTTATGAATGAACGGGAGTAACCTATGCCCGTGCGGTTGTAAACGGTGTGGCGTGTGCCGTAGAACGGGTCGCCGGTATAGAGTGCATCGGCGTATGCAGCATCGTCCTTACCCGTGCGATTGTAGAACGGCATCAGGTTCTTGCCGACATAGAGGTTGTTGTCGATGAATACGCCCCAACGCGAGATGCGGAATTCCAACTCTCCGCCCATGGGTGCCTTCCAACCCTCCTCTGTCCGACGATCGCGCTGCATGCCCTGCAAGTAGCCGAGTCGAATGTTGAAATCGAAAAAGGCGTGGAATTTGACGCCGATATAGGGATTGATAAGCACGTTATCGACAACGTTGCCTTCGAAGGTGGATTTGTTAGCAAAGTGCTGAATCGACAGCGATACGCCCGCATCGAATATCTTGGCAAAGCGACCGCCTCCGGCAACCAATACTCGGAATTGTTCGCGTGTGTCGGGCGAATAGAGGCCTGTCCAATCGACCGCAAGTTCGGCGAAGGCCTTGCCTGCGTCGCGATTGTAGTGCATGGCTATACCCTGCACGAGGCTGTTGTAGATAAGCGTCGAATCGCTGTAAAAGGCTCGGGAGTAGCGACCGACGAGTTTAGAACGCTCGAAAATGCCCGCATTTGCACCGAAACGGTCGTTGCGGAATTGGTAGTAGGCTATGAGTTTCGCCTCATCTATGAACTTTTTCGAGCCGAAATCTTTGAGCAATTCCGTGCCGAGTACGACGGAGTGTTTGCCGTTCCAACGATAGGCGAGTTTTGGTTCGACCTTGACTGCAAAAATGGTGCGTGAAGAGCCGCAATCGCTGCCCGTGTACTCCGTATTGTCGAAATGGGTGGAGATGTCGCCTTCGAAGACGAGTTGCTGCGCCGATGCCGAAACGGCGACCAGCAGCGCCAACAGGGTAGTGTAAAGCGGTTTGTTCATGGAAGTATCTCTTTCACACGCAAAATATCGTCCAAAAATAGATATTTTTTTTGAAATGTTTTAATTTTGCAGGAAATATAAGTGGTAGAGATGCGAAAAATAACCAATGCCGAACTCGGCCGTCCGACCGTCGAGGAGTTTGCGACGATGGCGAAGATGCC
>CALYVN010000028.1 GCA_945494785.1 uncultured Alistipes sp. | reverse complement strand
CGCGCACACGAAGCACAAGGCGCAGCGCACAACGACCGAAAGCGACAATGCTCGAAAAGTTAGCGAAGCAGACAGCCATATACGGCATCAGCACCATACTCGGCAGAATGTTGAGTTACCTGCTGACGCCCTTCTACACCCGCATATTCGGGTTGGACGCATACGGTATCATAACCGATGTCTATGCGCTGATTCCGTTTGCGCTGGTGGTGCTGACGCTCGGAATGGAATCGGGCTATTTCCGTTTTGCGGCAAAGACAGAGGCGGCAGGTGGCGATGTGCAGGCATCCAAACGCCGATTGTTCGCAACAACATGGGGCATCACCTCGCTCGCTGCTTTGGCGTTCTTTGCGACCATCGTCATATTCCGCCAAGAGGTGTCGGTATTGATGGGTACGGCCTACGAAGCGCATCCCGAATATGCCGTCATCGTAGCGGCAATCGTGCTGTTCGACGTTGCCGGGTGCATACCATTCTCGCGATTGAGGGAGCAGGGACGCGCAGGACGATTCGTGGCACTGAAATTGACGAACATCGTTTTGCAGGTGGCTTTGGCGGTAGGATTTTGGGCATTCGGTCTGTTCGACAGCCAATTCGGTGTCGGTTGGGCATTCGTCGCCAATCTCATGGCCAGCATCTGCACGACGATTATGGTCGTTGCAACGACGGACGGCATCGCACCGCGCATCGATTGGGCATTGCTAGCTGTCGTATTCGGCTACTCGCTGCCGTTGCTGTTGTCGGGTGTGGCAGGCACGGCGAACGAATTTATCGACCGGCAGTTGATAAAATACCTCGTTCCTTACGGAGCGATGGCGCAACTCGGCATATACGGCGCAATTACGAAAATTGCCGTGGTAATGACGCTCTTTACGCAGATGTACCGATTGGCGGCAGAGCCTTTCTTTCTCTCGAATTTCAAACGCGAAGAGTTCGTGGAGATGAATGCGGCAGCCTTGAAATACTACATAATGGTTTCGGTGGCCATATTTCTCGGCATTGCCCTCTATCGCGATGTGTTCGCGCTGATTGTCGGTGCCAATTTCCGCGAAGGCATCTATATTCTGCCCGTCGTCTTGGGTGCGAATATCATGAGCGGCGTTTGGCTCAACCTGTCGTTTTGGTACAAACGCGAGGAGAAGACGCGCTTTGCCTTGTGGATTACGCTGACGGGGTTGATTTTTTCGATTGCGGGAGGAGTGCTGCTGATTCCGTTGGCAGGATACTACGGTGCGGCATGGAGCCGTTTCATCGCCGAAGCGGTCATGGTCGTCGTAAGCCTCGCACTCAACCGCCGATACTTCCCGACACCTTACGACTTCGGGCGCATTGCGGAGTATGTCGCACTCGGAGCGGTATTGTTTGTGGCGAGCGAAGAGATTGTGCAGCGGCAACCAGTAGCAATAAAATATACGGCAAACACACTTTTGCTCGTTACTTATACGGTCTATGCCGTATATCGCGAAAAAATCGACTTGCGCGGTGTGTTTCGGGCGATGTTGAAACGGAGATAGAGTTATGCGTTTTGCGGATATTATAGGACAAACCGAGTTGAAACGGCATCTGGCATCGAGCATCGATGCGGGTCGCATCAGCCATGCCCAACTGTTCACGGGTATCGCCGGTACGGGTGCTTTGCCGTTGGCAACAGCCTACGCCCAATATGTAAACTGCACCAATCGGCACGACGGCGATTCGTGCGGCGAGTGTCCGTCGTGCAGACAGATACAGGCTTTGGCACACCCCGACGTACACTTCGTCTTCCCCGTAAACAAGCAGGGCAAAAAGAGCGGCGAAGCGGTATTGAGCAGCGGATTTATGGGACAATGGCGCGAAATGTTCGACCGAACGGGCGGTTATTTCTCGCCGCAGCAATGGTTCGACGCGCTCAATCTCGGCAAGACGCTCAAAGGCGTCATCTCGACCAAGGAGTCGGAGGAGATTATTCGGGCATTGTCGTTCAAAAGTTTCGAATCGGCATACAAATTTATGATTGTTTGGTTGCCCGAGACCATGAACGAGGAGGCTTCGAACCGCATATTGAAAATCCTCGAAGAGCCTTGGGAGCGCACGGTGTTCCTGCTCGTTTCCGAGCGTCCCGATTTGTTGTTGAAGACGATTGTCTCCCGCACGCAGGAGGTTGCCGTTCCGCGCTTGACGGCACACGACCTCGAACCCGTCATCCGCAGCACGGGCGAGAGCGACACGGAGAAGGTGCGCAACATGGCTCGTCTGGCAGGCGGCGATTTGATAGAACTGCGCCGACTGATAGGCGGTGGCGAGGATGATGCGCGACACGAGAACTTCGAGGCATTCTGTTCGATTATGCGACTTTCGTACAACGACAAGCATATCGAACTGATGAATTGGGCGGACGAAGCGGCAGGTTTGTCGCGCGAGAGACAGAGGGCGATGCTAATCGACTTCTCGCGACTGATGCGCGAGGCCTACATGCTCCATGCGGGATTGGCACAGGCAAGTTATCTGTGGGGCGAAGAGGCAGCCTTCTGCAAAAAGTTCGCGCCATTTATCGGCAACGCCAACATCGAGCCGATAATCGCACAAATCGAGTCGGCTGTGCGGCAGATAGGACAAAACGGCAATCCGCGCATAGTGTTTACCCACTTTGCTTTGGCGGTCAGCAAATATATCAGACACCTTTAACGACGATTCGTTTATGAAAGATTTGGTAAAAGCCGTCATTTTGGGCGGAGGCAATATCGGCGATGTCGAGAGCCGATTGGCACAGGCCGAGCGATTGATTGGCGAACGAGCCGGCGAAGTTGTGACACATTCGGCATTGCACACCTCGAAGGCTTGGGGTTTCAAGTCGCAGAACGACTTTCTCAACCGCGCATTCGTAGTGCTTACGCCGCTGACGGCAGAACAACTGCTCGACGTGTTGCAGGATATCGAGCGCGAACTCGGACGCGACCGCGAACAGGAGTATCGCGAGAAGTTGCTCTCGGGCGAGCCTTATGCCTCGCGCAAAATCGACCTCGACATACTGCTCTATGGCGACAACCTCGTTGCGACCGACCGTCTGCACATCCCGCATCCGCGCATCATGCAGCGCGAATTTGCGTTGGAGCCGCTGTGCGAGGTTACGGGAATGACGCGCGAGCAGATTCGCCGACACATAGAAACCATTGCAAACCGATGAGACACACAGCCTACATATTGCGAAATGCAGCCCTGATTGCACTGACGGCAATCGTTGCGACAGGTTGCTTCAAAAAGGTTACCACCGAGACTACCGTCATCGTAAAATCGCTGGTCGAAACGGTATCGGGCGGCGAACGGACTCCTTCGGAGGGAGTTGTCGTCTATGCCTACTACACCAAAGGCGAGACATGGACCATAGCCTCGTACAACGATGCGTTGAACAAAATCGTTACCTCGACCGAAACCGACGAATGCCTGACCGAACCCGATGTCGAAGGCGAGCCTTACGACAAGTTCGAAACGGGATGCTATACCGCTTTGCCGCTCAAAAAACCGGCGATGATTGTGGTGGTCGAGCCGCAGACGCGGATGTATGCGTATATGTTCAAGCAACTCGCAGCCGAGAATCTGCCGCAAACATATCTGACCGTCATATTCAACTCGTGGAAGGACAAGGCCTATACCGAAGGCTCGAAAGAGGGTTACAAGTGGTATGTATTTCCTCCTGCGCCGAGCGAGGAGGGTAACGAGGGCAACGGGAGCGATAACGGCACCGACGATTCGGGCGAAGTCAATCAATAAGCGGAAAAGATGACAGACAAGAGACGATACATAGTGGCACTGCGGGCAGGAGTGGCGATGCTCTTTATGGGGGCATTCTTCACTCGCTGTGCCAGCATCATGACTCCTCAGGGCGGTCCGAAGGATACCATTCCGCCCGTGATAGTCAAATTGGAGCCGGACAACTTCACCACCAACTTCCAAGAGAAGCGCATCTATATCGAATTCAACGAGTTCGTACAGATAAAAGACCAACAAAAGGAGTTCTACACCTCGCCTGCGATGAAAAAACTGCCGCTTATCGCCACACGCGGCAAGGGAATCGTCGTTACCATTCGCGACACGCTGCAAGAGAACACGACCTACGCACTCGATTTCGGCAGTGCCATACGCGACAACAACGAGGGCAATCCGCTCAATGCCATGCGCTATGTCTTTTCGACGGGCGACAAGGTCGATTCGCTGATGTGTTCGGGCTATACCGCCGACAGTTACACTGCCGACAGTGTCAGCCGCACGTTCATCTGGTTTTTCATCGCCGATTCGCTGCCCGATACGCCTGACTACGATTCGACCATCTTCAACCGTAAACCCGACGCGATAGCCCGAGCGCAAAACAACGGCATCTTCATCGCCCAAAATCTGAAACCTGTCGATTACCGCATATACGCCTTCGGCGACAAGAACGACAATATGATGTACGAGGCAGGAACAGACCTTGTCGGCATAATCGATGGCGTATATAATCCCGCCAAGATGCCCGAATTTGCCATTTGGTTCGACTCGTTGCGCATGTATCCGTCGGCAGAGCCTCAACTCTATTTCCGCATGTTCACGGACAAGGCGTTCAAGAATCAGCGATTGGTCGAGGCAACGCGGCCTGCCTGCAAAAAGGCAATGCTCTATTTCAACACCGCCAATCCCGACATCGAGAGCATCCGCTTCGACAGCATACCGTCGGACAAAATCCTCTACGACCCGCAGACCAAAGGCAAGGATACGGTGGCTTTGTGGTTCAACGTACCTGCCGAGAATCTGCCCGATACGCTCAAAGGCGAGATAACCTATTTCCGCCACGATTCGGTACGCCAATATGTCAAGACCACCGAGCCGCTCAAAATAGAGTGGCATTTGGTGGAGAGCAAGGACGAACAACGTGCCCGCGAGAAGGAGGAAAAAGAGAGGGAAAAGGCTCTGAAAGAGGGTCGCGAATATGCTCCGCCTCAAAAGCCCAATCCGTTCAAACACTCGTTCAGTGCATCGGGCGAATTCAATCCCGAAACGGGTTTCGATGTGAAGTTCGACTTTCCGGCAGTGAAATTCGATTCGGCTGCCGTTACCCTCGTCAAGATGGGCGAAGGCGACAAGGAGGAGCCGGTTGCAAAACATTTCATCCGCGACTCGCTCAACATGAGCCGTTGGCACATCGACGCGAAGTGGGAGGAGGCGACCAAATACAGACTCTTCATTCCGGCGGGTGCAGTAACCGACATAATGGGTTACGAAAACGACACCATAACATTGAACATCGCCTCGTTCGACCCCGAGAAGTTCGCCACGCTCGTCATCAACGTCAAGGGCGAGGATGACAAACAGTACATCATCCAGCAAACCGACGCAGCGGGCAAGACGCAAAGAGAGGTAAAGCACGTGGTAACGGGCAAATACCGCATCCGTTTCGTACCGGCAGGCGAAATTCGGTTACGCATAATCGAGGATACCAACGGCAACGGCGAATGGGATGCGGGCGACGTGGTCAAGCGGTTGCAACCCGAACGTGCCGAGATGTACATCAGCGACAAGGGCGAGGATTTGTTCGTAACGAAGGTGAATTGGGAGATTGAGATACAGATGAACATGTCGAAAATCTTTGTGCCGATGACAATGGAGAATCTCGTCAGGATGCTCGACGACAAAGAGGCCTCGCGCCTGAAAAAACTCGTCGAGGAGATGCTCCAAAAGCAGTCGAAGGACAAAAAACACGACCACGACTCCAACGGCGGCAACAGCATGATGGGCGGCATGGGCGGAATGATGAACGGTCTCGGCGGTCTCAAAAACATGGGAAGCGGCATGAACGGCACAATGCGACAAAATTAGTTATGCAAAGGATATTACATATAACGGCTATTGCCTTGATGGCGACGGTATTGACGATGACGGCATTCGACGCACGCGCCCAACACACGCTGGCGGTTACGGGCGGTTACGGAATGACCACCTCGCGGCTCTACCCCGCACAGGAGACCAAAGCGATTTGGGGTGTTTGGTCGGGAGGCTTATCGTGGCGATACTATTCGGAGCGTCCGCGTTTTGTCGGCGGTTTCGGAATCGACCTCGAATGGATGCAGCGCGGTTACTCGTATGCGCCATACGCATCGTTGTACGAAGACAAGAAGGATTACAAATACTACACACGGCGGCTCAATTCGCTCATACTGCCGATTGTCTGGCAGCCCCATTTCTACATGCTGCGCCACCACGTCCGCGTCTATTTGGAGGCAGCGGTAACCTTCTCCTACAACTTCTCCTCAACCTTCGACAACGAAGAGACGCAGACGAGCGGACGCTACACCTTCCGCACCGTGCGCGACAACCGTTTCGGCTTCGGACTTGCAGGAGGCGGAGGCATAGATTTTTTGATAAAACAGGTCGAAATAGGTGTCAGAGTGCGCTACGATTTCGGTTATTCGGACATACTCCGCAACCGCAACAAGTATTACGACAACACTCTCGACCAACAGAAAAAGCCGGGGGAAAATCCGTTTTGGTACACCCCGCTGCGTTCGCCTTTGGACAATCTGACTATAAGCCTCAAAGTCGGATTCCGTTTCAATAAGGCGGGATTCCGCGAATGGAACGTCAAACGACAACCTCGCGAAAAGAACAAGGAGGTATTCAAATTTTCACTCGATTAAAACCGACATATCGATATGGATAACACCAACACACGGCAACAAAAGATTGCCAAGCAGATACAGCGCGACATAGCCGAAATTTTCCAGCGCGAACAGGCAGCCACACTGCGCGGTACGCTCGCAACGGTAACGACCGTCCGCATATCGCCCGATTTGGCCTATGCCAAAATCTACGTCAGCATATTCCCGTTCGAGCGTGCGCAAGCCACTCTCGCGGCCATCGAGGCGCAGAACAAGGCGATTCGCGGAGCATTGGGCAACCGCATGCGCAATCAGGTAAAATCCATTCCCGAATTGCAGTTCTTTATCGACGATTCGCTGGAATATATCGACAACATCGATTCGCTGTTGAAAAAATAGGGCATCATGGAGTGGCTGTTCGCTCGTCGTTATCTGCTTTCGCGCAAGTCGCATTCGGTAATCAACATTATCGCTGCGGTCAGTATTGTTGCGATAGCGATACCCGTAGCGGCAATGGTCATCCTGCTCTCGGTATTCAACGGATTCGAGCGGTTGGTCAAAGAAACCTATGCGGCAGTGGATGCCGACATCGAAGTCGCCATCGACGGCAGTATGCCGATGTCGCAAGCGGAGATGCGGGACAAAATCGTCGCCATCGACGGAGTGGAAGCGGTGTCGTTTGTGGCGGAACGCCAAGCGTTGCTCGAATACCGCGACAACCACACAACGGTGCGCCTGAGGGGTGTCGATGACTGCTACGCCGATGTCGTGCCGCTCGACAGACACATAACGCTCGGAGACTGTGCGGTGCGGTTGGGCGAAATCGACCGCATATTATTGGGCGAAGGCGTGGCACACTCGCTCGGCATATTCGCGGTAGCGGGCGGCGACGATGTCAACATCTATTCGCTCGGCGGAGGCAGAGTGGGTTCGCTGTTGCCGACGGGAGCGGTGAACAAATGTTCGCTGCATGCGTGCGGCATATTCGCCATAGACCGGCAAAACGACAGCGATTTGGCAATCGTACCGCTCGATGCGGCACAACGTTTGTTCGGATTGCGGTCGGGAGCAGAGCGGGTGTTCGTGCGCATCGGCGACGGTCGCTCCGCAAGGCAGACGGCAGTAGCCATACAGGCAACATTGGGCGACAAGGTATCGGCAAACACCCGCGAGCAGAAAAATTCGGCATTTTACCGCATTATGCGCTACGAAAAATGGGGAGTGTTTGCGGTGTCGCTTTTGGTGCTCGTCATCGCCTCGTTCTCGATTATCGGCACCGTGATAATGCTGATTGTCGAGAAGCGCGACGAACAACCGACGCTGCGTGCCATGGGTGCCGATACGGAATTTTTGCGACGTATTTTCGTGCGCGAAGGCATTTTGATATCGGGTACGGGCGGAGTTGCCGGGTTGCTGCTCGGAGTGGCAACGGTGGCAGCGCAGGCGCATCTGCATATAGTCAGGATGCCGGAGGGAGCCTTTCTAACCGATGTCTATCCCGTGCAGTTGCAGGCAACCGATATGATATTGATATTTGTGGCGTTTACGTGCGTAACGTTTATCATCGCGCAATGCGCCACCTGCATAATAATTAAAAAGTAACCTATGCGACGGATTTTTACTATACTTGCACTGACCGTATTGGCGACGATGTTCGTACAATGTCGGCGCGATCGCGTCATTCCCGACGACACGCTTGCCGACATCTTCTACGAAGCATTTTTGACCAACTCCTACATCGGAATCGAATACCTCGACACCGATTCGCTGCAAATCTACGAGCCGATATTTCAAAAATACGGCTATACGAGCAAGGATGTGCGCTACACGGTGGGCAACTTCTCGCGCCGTAAGAGCGCACGGTTGGGCAATGTGGTGGAACAAGTCATAGAGCGGCTCGACAAAGAGGGTAAATTGTTGGAGCGGCAGGTGATGATTCTCGACACGATACGCAACGTGGCAATACGCGAATTTACCCGCACGATACGCAACGATTCGCTTATCAGGGTTGTCAAGGCTGCCGATTCCGCCAAACTGCACATTGCCATCGCACCGATACACGAAGGCGAATACGAAATATCTTACGAGTACACCGACGAGGAGTATTCGAAAAACCACATCCGCAGGGCAGAGATGTGGTTGGAGCAGGAACACGACATACGCCGTTCGTCCTACAACTTCAACCTGCGAGAGACAGACCAAGTACGGCGGGTACTGAAAACTACCCCCAACGACAGACGGTTAGTGTTAAATCTCGGCAAATACCTCGCCGGCAAAAATCGGCCGAAAAAACAGAAATTCACAATACGCAATCTGCGCATCCGCTACAAACCGACCGCCGAATCGGCTGTCGATTCGCTCTTTATGCGGTATGTCGATACCAAAATCTTCAACAATGCACTCTTCGAACCGACTCCGAAAGATTGCGGCACACTACCTGCTGACTCCGCACGGATTGTACAGCCGACCGCTGATGAGCGTCGATGACGACGACCGCATAGTTGCGCTTGCGCACTATGGCGACGACCTCGATTGGCAGGCGGGAGTGGAGTTTCGGTCGGGCGTGTTCGTACCCGCCAACCCCGACGCTTTCGACATGGCACTCTGCGGCAACGACCCTCTTGTCCGCAATGCACTCTTTTACGAAATGGCTGACAAAGCCGGTATTTCGGAGAAAAAATAGCGGTTACCCTTTTGTCGCACATCGGCGACTTAAAGACAAGATGCTGTAACGCATCTATTGTTTGTTCTTGAAGAAATAGCGTTTTTGTCGGCGTTTCTCCTCCTGCGAGCGGGCTACATAGACCCGTTCGCCCGTATATGGATTCTCTCCCGTATAGAACATCACCGACGAGAGCGTCATCGGCGTAGGTGTCAAATCCTGCACCTGTTCGAGATTGAAATGCAACCTGCCCAACACCTTTTGCGACAATGCCCTCATATCCTGCTCGCGACAACCGGGGTGCGACGAGATGAAATAGGGTATCAGTTGGTAGTTCAACCCGTTGTCGCGACAGATACGGCGAAACCGCTCGTTCAACTCCTCGAACAGCGAAAACGAAGGTTTGCGCATCAGTTTCAACACCCCCTCTTCGGTATGTTCGGGTGCGACCTTCAACCGACCCGAAGTGTGGTGCAGGACGACCTCGCGCAGATATGGCGAATCGTCGAACAAATCGTAGCGGATACCGCTGCTGACGTAGGCATGTTTGACACCCTTGACGGCGCATATTTTGGAGTACAAATCCAGCAACGGACGGTGGTCGTTGTTCAGATTGGGGCAACGCTTGGGATGCAGGCACGAAGGTCGGCGACACTTGGCGCATAGCGAGGTATCTTTGCCTCCGAGCCGATACATATTAGCCGACGGACCGCCGACATCAGATAGATTGCCGCGGAAATCGGGCATTGCGGCGATGGCTTCGACCTCCCGCAGAACGGAACGTTCGCTGCGCGAGGAGATGAATTTGCCCTGATGCGCCGAGATGGTGCAGAACGAACAACCGCCGAAGCAACCGCGATGGATATTGACCGAGTGCTTAATCATCTCCCATGCGGGAATATCGCCACGCCCGCCGTAACGCGGATGCGGCGCACGCATATAGGGCAAATCGAAAGCAAAATCTATCTCTGCCGTACTCAATGCCGCATTCATCGGATTGACTACCACATACTGCTCGCCCGTGCGCTCGACGAGTACCGATTGAGGATTGAGCAGGTTGCACTGCGTCTCCTCGACGACGAAATTCTCGCCGAAGGCGCGTTTGTCGTGCAGACACTCCTCATAGGAGTACAGGAAAACGGTGGTCTCCCTGTCCAACCGTCCGACATACTTTTCGTCGGCGACGAAGGCGACTTGCCGGATTGAACGCAGCAGGTGGGCATTGTAGCCGTTGCGCATGGAGCGTGCGACCTCGCGCACCACCCTTTCACCCATGCCGTACAACATAAAATCGGCACCGCTGTCGATTAACACCGACGGCAACAGTCTGTCCTGCCAATAATCGTAGTGGGTCAAACGGCGCAACGAGGCCTCGATACCGCCGATAATTACGGGTATGTTCGGATAGAGCCGTTTCAGTATTTTCGTATAGGTACTAACGGCATAATCGGGTCTGAATCCTGCCGCTCCGCCCGCCGTATAAGCGTCGTTGCTCCGAAGCCGTTTGTTGGCGGTATAGTGGTTTACCATCGAATCCATCGCGCCCGCCGTAACTCCGAAAAAGAGACGCGGAGTGCCGAGTTTTTTGAAATCGCGCAAATCGTCGCGCCAATTCGGTTGCGGGACTATCGCCACGCGCAAACCCTCTGCCTCCAACAACCGACCGACCACAGCCGCAGCGAACGAAGGGTGGTCGATATAGGCATCGCCCGAGAAGAGGATTACGTCGATGTAATCCCAACCCAAAGCCCTGACCTCTTTGACCGTTGTCGGCAAAAATCCCATAATGCGTTATACGTTTGCAGTTTGGGTGGCTGCCGTATAGGCATCCCACTTTGCAAGCACCGCCTGAAAATCGGCAGGCAGCGGCGATTCGAACAGCATCTCCCTGCCTGTCGTCGGGTGTACGAAGCCGAGCATACGCGCATGCAGGGCATGGCGAGGCATCAGTTCGAAACAGTTTTCGATGAATTGGCGGTATTTGGAGAATGTCGTACCTTTCAGAATTTTATCGCCGCCGTAACGCTCGTCGTTGAACAGAGGATGCCCGACATATTGCATGTGCACCCTTATTTGGTGGGTGCGTCCCGTCTCCAAACGGCACTCAATCAGTGTAACATAGCCGTAACGTTTGAGTACGCGATAGTGGGTAACGGCATGCTTGCCTTCGGAGCCGTCGGCAAAGACATACATTTGATGACGATTGCGCGGATTGCGCCCAATGTTGCCTGTAATCGTACCCTCGTCCTCGTCGAAATTGCCCCAGACAAGTGCTACATAACGCCGTTGGGTGGTATGGTCGAAAAATTGCTTGGAGAGCGAGTTGCAAGCCTGTTCGTTCTTGCCCACGACCAATATGCCCGACGTATTCTTGTCTATGCGGTGCACCAAGCCCGGGCGTTGGTCGCCGCTTTGGAACATCGGGTTGTCTTTCAGATGAAACGTCAGGGCATTGACCAGCGTACCGCTGTAATTGCCATGCCCGGGGTGTACCACCATACCCGCCTCTTTGTTTACAACAATCACATCGTCGTCCTCATACATTATGTCGATTGGTATATCCTCGGGCGTAAGCGCACTGTCGTACTTGGGATAGGCCATGCGAATCGAGATGTTGTCCAGCGGCTTTATCTTGTACGAGGCCTTGACCCGTTCGCCATTAACGAAGACGTTACCCTCGTCCACAGCCGTCTGGATGCGGTTGCGCGAACAGTTTTCGAGCCTTATCGACAGGAATTTGTCGATGCGCATCGATGTCTGCCCCTTGTCCACCTTGACAGAGGCATGTTCATAGAGACCGTTCTCGTCGGGTTGCTGGTCGGTCAGCCACCTGCGAGCGGGTACGACCGAATCGTCGTCGGCATCGATACCCACCGAATCGGTCTCGTCGAAATCCAATTCGTCGTCGGATATGTACTCGTCGTGCATCATTGGAAAAATTCGTCTTCGATATTTTCTGTTCGGTTGGCAGGCATCTGTTCTGCGGCACGTTGCTGAACAGCCTCGACATCGGCCAACGAATCGGCACGAGCCTGCTCGTCCAACAGTTGTTGCGCCGCCCTATCGCACTCCTCTTCGCTTCGGGCAACCTTCTCCGCATCGAGCGTCAATACGAGCGAAACGGCAGTGCCGTAGGCGGCACGTCCGCCCACAGGCAGAGATTGACTATACACACGGGCATCGTTGCGGTTGAGCATCGTAACGCCTTCGTCATAGTCGATACGCCCGACATTAAGCCCCGATTCCCATATTTTACTGCGGGCATCGAACAGCGAACGACCCACCAAACGCGGCACACCCGCAACACCTTCGCCGCCTGCCAATCCGACATGCAGCGTTATGCCGCTGCCGGCTTCAACCTTCAAGTTGCTGTCCGCAGCAATCTCGGTACTGCCGTAAAATTCGGCAAGGACATAGTTGGTCGCAATATCTTCGACATATACGAGTTCAGCGATGGTCAATCCTGCCATCTCCAACATATTTTTGGCCTGTCGCAACGAACGACCCGCAACGTAAGGCAGCGGCACCATCTTCTGCTTGAAGGAGTTGATGGTAACATATATCTTGCGCCCCGATTTGACATCAACGCCACCCTTCGGCAGTTGGTCCAACACCATACCCCCCGGGTAAGCAGGCACATACAGCGAATCGTTCACCACAATATGCAGACCGCGACGCGAGGCGTAGTATTCGGCATCGTCTATGCGCAAGCCCGTAAAGTCGGGAACGGTACGCCGCATGCCGTGGCGCGTACCGAGAGCCATGGCGATATGTGCGGTAATGGCGATGCCAAAAACCGTCAGCAGCACAAGTACCGCATTATAGGCAAGCGGATGTCGTTTCAGGCTTTGCCAAGCCGTTGTTATGGTGTTTTGTCTCTTCATAATCTATTTTGGTGCCTTCCGATAGAGGTAAATACCGATAATCAAAAATACTATGTTCGGAATCCAGACTGCCAGCAGTGTCGGCAACGACCCGCCTTTGGCAAATTCGCCGAATATCCGATTGAGCATGATGTAGGAGAAACAGAGCGCGATGCCGATGCCTATGTGCAATCCCGTTCCTCCCCTCACCTTGCGCGACGAGAGGGATACGCCGATAAGCGTCAGTATGAAGGTACCGATAGGATAGGCATAGCGCGTATGGTGTTCGACCTCGATTTGTCGCAGCGAATCCGACCCCTTTTCGCGCTGCTGCGCCATGAAGCGGTTGAGTTCGACGATGTTCATCGTCTTCAACAATTCGTTCAATCGGCCGAGTTCGGCGACATCGAGATTGATAAGCGTATCCAGATTGCGGTTTTGCGTAAATATCTCCGTACCGTCGTCGGCAAAGGAGCGTTCGATATAACGCTGACTGCTCCACCGTTTGGTTTCGGGGTCGAATTTGACATCGGAGGCTTCGAGTGTTTTGCGTATCTCGCTGCCTTCGTATTGTTCGATTGCAAAGAACGAGGCACCGTTGTTGGCCTTGGTAAAGTTGCGGACATAGGCGAACGTACCCGGTTCTATCTGACGATATATGTGCCGTTCGAACTGCTCGCTCTTGCGGGTTTTGAGGTATTTCAGTTCGAATGCCACGCAGTCGCGTTGCGATACCGGAATCAGCACAAGATTGAGCAGCAGCGAGAGCGATGCTATCGCCAATGCACCGAGGAAATAGGGCCACATCAATCGGCGGAAACTCATACCGCCCGACAACATGGCGACAATCTCCGTCTGATAAGCAAGTTTCGAGGTGAAGAATATGACGGCGATAAATGTGAACAACGCACTGAACTGATTGACAAAGAACGGTATGAAGTTCACATAATAGTCGAGGATGATTTCCGACACAGGCACATGATTCTCGGTGAAATTGTCGAGTTTCTCGACATAGTCGAACACGACCACCACCACGATAATCATCGCAATAGCGAAAATATAGGTACCCAAAAATTTGCCAATGATGTACCTGTCGAGAATCTTCACTCCCGGCCACCACGAACGGTGAGATTTGTATATCGATTTGTCGCTCATATTCTCGTTACGTTTTACAGCCTGCGGCCGAGTTTTGCCGTCATCTGCTCTTTCCACGCCTTGAAATCGCCCGCAAAGATATGCCGACGAGCCTCGCCGACAAGCCACAAATAGAAACCTATGTTGTGCAACGATGCGATTTGCGCCGCAAGCATCTCGCCGCAGACGACCAGATGATGCAGGTAGGCTTTGGAGTAGAGCGTATCGACGAAAGTGGTACCGGCAGCATCGATTGGCGAAAAATCATTCTCCCACTTTTTGTTGCGGATATTGATAACGCCTTCGCTCGTGAAGAGTTGGCCGTTGCGACCGTTGCGGGTCGGCATCACGCAGTCGAACATATCCACGCCGCGTTCTATGCCCTCCAATATGTTTATCGGCGTACCCACACCCATCAGATAGCGCGGTTTGTCTTTGGGCAGAATGGCGTTTACGACCTCAATCATCTCGTACATGGTTTCGGCAGGCTCGCCTACCGCCAAACCGCCTATGGCATAGCCGTCGGCATTGTAGCGCATGGCGTGTTCTGCCGCATGCGTACGCAAATCGGGATAGGTGCAACCCTGCACTATCGGGAAAAGCGACTGATAGTGGCCGTATTTGGGTTGTGTGCGGGCGTATTGCTCGAAGCAGCGGTCGAGCCAGCGTTCGGTCAAAGCGAGCGACTTGGCAGCATAATCGCGCGGAGCATCACCCGGAGGACACTCGTCGAATGCCATCATAATATCGGCTCCAATCGTGCGCTCGGTATCTATGACGCTCTCGGGCGTAAAGATATGGCGCGAGCCGTCGATATGGGATTGGAAGTGGCAACCGTCCTCTTTCAGTTTGCGGCACGCCGCAAGCGAAAAGACCTGAAATCCGCCGCTGTCGGTCAGCATCGGTCCGTCCCATGTCGAAAAGCGATGGACACCGCCTGCCTCCTCGATGATTTTCATCCCGGGACGCAGGTAGAGGTGGTAGGTATTGGCCAAAATTATCTGCGCCCGAGCCTCGTTGCGCAAATCGCGGTGAAAGATGCCCTTCATTGCAGCAGCCGTACCCACAGGCATAAATATAGGGGTCTGTATCGTACCGTGGTCGGTTACGATTTCTCCCGCACGAGCCTCGCTTGCAGAGTCCTTATGTTGAAGAGTAAATTGCATTATAAACGTATTAACGGAGCGTAAAGATAAATAATTTTTGGGAATTATGTAAAATTTGCCGATTATAGAGCGTATCCGTATGATTCGCCGAATATTTTTGCTACCTTTGCGAGATACAGATTCGATGACGACATGGAGAGATTTTCCGATATGGTTTGCGACTTTTGGCAGGTGTACGGCATAGCGGGTGCAGTGGTTGCATCGCTCGTGTCGGTTACCTTCATCATAGAACTCTACTACTATCTGGGCATATATGCGCCCGTTGCGGGATTCAGATTGTCGAAGCGCACCTCGAAACGGTTGGCGAAAGAGCCGCCCGTATCGGTCATCGTGCCTATGTTCGGCGAAAATTACGACTATCTGGACAACGGTCTGACGGCACTGCTGACGCAGGATTGCACCGACTACGAGGTCGTGGTCGTATATGTGGGCAACGACGATAGTTTCTACTCCGACCTGTCGGGCATGAGCAAACATTACCCCCATCTGAAACCTGTACAGATAGCCTTTTCCCAACGCTACCCCGTATCGTCGAAAATGGCATTGAACGTCGGCATCAAAACTGCATCGAACGAACATATCGTTACGACCACGACCGATGCCGTACCTGCTTCGCGCCATTGGTTGGCACGCATGGCCAAAGGGTTTACCTATCGCGAGATAGTCATCGGATATTGCGGCATGGAGCGAAAAAAGGGCTTTACCAACCGCATGTTTCGCGAATGGCAACTCGTCTCGTCGGTCGCATGGCTTGCCGCCGCAATCGGACATCGTCCCTACGGAGCATCGCGCCACAACATGGGTTTCACAAAGACGGTCTATTTCGGCGCACGAGGCTTCAATCACCTCAACATGAATGCGGGCGAAGACGATTTGTTCATCCAGCAGGTGGGTACGGCGGACAACGTTGCAGTGGTGCTTTCGCCCAATTCGTCATGCTTCGAAAGGCAGTGGGGAGGTTGGTCGTGGTGGATAAACCGCATGCGCTATTTCGGCATCACCCGCCGCTACTACCCCATGCGGGCAAAGGCTTTGCCGCTGATTGAACTCTGGGCAAGGGTACTGTTTTGGGCAAGTGTTGCGGCAGCCTTCGTATTGTTCCCCATCGAGTTGCAGATTGCCGCAGGAGCGATGTTGACATTGCGGTTTTTGGCAGTCGAACTTGCCGTGCTGCGCATTTCGCGCCGATTGGGCGAACGCGACATGGCGGGACTGCATTTCGTTTTCGACATAATCGAACCGATTATACGGATTATAACGGGAGTTCTGCTCCTCAAACGCACCAAGAGCGCATGGAGATAACCGACTACGCAGTATACGACGACCGCACACTGACACGTATGGTAAACGAGGGCGACAATCGTGCTTTCGATTGTCTGTTCGCACGCCATCGCGACGCCATCTACTCGATGCTCGTCAAGCGCACCAACAACACCAACGATGTGGAGGATTTGATGCAGGAGACCTTCATGAAGGCGTTCGTGAAAATCGGGCTGTACAATCCCGATTACGATTTCGGCGCGTGGATATGCACCATCGCAAAGAACACTTTTGTCGATTTCAACCGCTCGCGACGCATCAACGCGCTCAATCCCGACAACAACCTGCCGCTCGACGGCAAGTGCAGCACACGGCAGACCATGCTCCCGACACCCGAAGAGAGCATAATAAATGCCCAACAACGGGCGCAAATCGAGCGATACATCGCCCAACTGCCCGAAAATTACAGACGCATGTTCGTCATGCGGTTTATGGACGAATACTCTTACGAGGAGATTGCCGAGGCGTTGGATATGAAAATCGGGACTGTCAAGACACATATTTTCCGTGTCAGAGCCCTTATATGCAAGATGATAACGGCCGACGAACAGGCAGAACGCAAATAGAGAGGTCATGGAGTACGGCGTCGAGTTGATAGAGAAGTATTTCGGCAATCTGACCGATTGCCAGCGCGAGCAATTCGCCGCGCTCGGCACGGCATACGCCGAGTGGAATGCGCGGATAAATGTCGTCTCGCGCAAGGATTTCGATTCGCTCTATCTGCGCCATATTCTTCATTCGCTCGCCATTGCCCGCGTGTGCCGCTTCGACGACGGTGCCGAGATTGCGGACGTGGGTTGCGGAGGAGGTTTCCCGAGCGTGCCGCTTGCCATAATGTTCCCGCATGCGCGGTTTGCCGCAATCGACTCCATCGGAAAGAAAATCAAGGTCGTGGAGGGCGTCTGCAAGGCTGCCGGCATAACCAATATGCAACCTGTCAATGCCCGCATCGAGAGCGTAAACCGACGATTCGACTATGTCGTATCGCGAGCCGTTACCAACATGCCCGATTTCGTAAAGTGGGTATGGGGCAAAATCGGAACGGGCAACAAAGGCTCGCTGCCGAACGGAATACTCTATTTGAAGGGTGGCGATTTGACTGCCGAACTCGCGGCTACCCGCTTGGAGTGGGTGCGCTATCCGATAGGGCAGTTCTTCGAGGAGGAGTTTTTCGAGACGAAAGAGGTCGTATATACCGCAAAACGATAGCAGTATGCAACGGATTCTACACACATTGTGCGCCATAACGGCAACACTCGCGGTCGTTGTCGGCACCGACGCAAAGACACCCGCCAAACAGGCTGCCGACGGCATAACGGTTTCGGGCAGTGTCTGCTGCGAAGGCAAACCGCTCGCGGGTGTAACCGTCTCCGACGGAGTATTGTTCGCTACCACCGATGCGGAGGGCAGGTATGCTTTGGCATCGAAAAAGTATCAGGGTGTGGTATTCGTAATCACCCCGTCGGGTTACGAGCCTGTGTGTAAAAAGGGGGTGTTGCCGCAATTTTGGGCGCATGTCAAGAGCCAAAAGCCCGATAAGGCGGAGCAGCACGATTTCGAACTGCGACGGGTGGACAATGTGCGACACCGCATGATTGTCTCGGCAGATATGCACCTTGCGAACCGCTGCGACGATTTGCGACAACTCAAAAACACCTATATCCCCGCCATACGCACCGTTGCGGATGAAGCCGAGCGGGATTCCGTACCGGTATATTCGATAATTCTCGGCGATTTGTCGTCGTCGGCGCATTGGTATTCGAACGAATTCGACATCGACGATGCCCTCCACTCGATTGTTGCGAGCGGCTATCCGACGATGCTCTATACCGTCATGGGCGAACAGGATTACGACGGCTCGGTGCCGAGCGGCGCACTCACCGACCACACGGCCGAACGGCTCTATGTCTATTCCTGCGGACCCAAATACTATGCCATGAACATCGGCGACATACATTACGTCGTTCTCGACAACACCCTGTTCCGCAACGAAGCGGGAGACGGAAAGTATCCTGCCGAGATTGTCGGCAAACGCAATTTCGACCGTTTCGTCTCGTCCGACCAACTCTCTTGGTTGCGACACGATTTGTCGTTGATTGAGGACAAAGCCACGCCGATAGTCGTCTGCATGCACCACAACGCATTCCGCACCACCACAAAAGGCACTCTTTCGTGCGCCTTTTCGGAGCAGAAGTGGTTGGATTCGCTTGTCGGCTGCTTCCGACAATTCGACAACGTCCACTTTTTCACGGGACACTCCCACCGCAAGCGGCTCGGCGTCTCGGCACAACTGCCCAACATCGTCGAACACGACCTGCCGTCGGCATCGGGCAACGCATGGGCAACGGTATTCGACGGCTATGCGCACGTATGTCCCGACGGAACATCACCGGGCTTCGAGGTGTGCGACATCGTCGGTCGCGATATTGCATGGCGGTATTGCACCGAGGAGTACGGCTATCGCACCTTCCGCGCATACGACATGCGCAGCGTGGGCAAATACTATCGGGAGAATAACGACGTGCGCAATTTCATCAAGGAGTATCCCGAACGGCTCGATTACGGAACGGAGACGTTCGGCAGTTACGTCTATATAAATTGGTGGTGTTACGAGCCGGAGGCGAAGTTGGAGGTGTGGGAAGGCGACAAGCAACTCAAAGCAAGGCAGGTTTATCAGGAAGACCCGCTATATACCGTTGCTGCCGACGTATTCCGACTCAAAAACAGTCGGGGGCGCAAGCCGACAATCAGAAAAAACAGTTGCCGGCATCTGTTCCGTGTAAAGCCGCTCGGCGATTCGACCACACTGCGCATCCGCACAACCGACCGTTTCGGCAATGTGTTCGAGGAGGAGTTCAGACGACCATCGGATTTCAAGGTAACGGGCGATTGACCCCCGACAACAACCCAAACCGCACGACGACTGCAAGAAAACTATCTGCTCCTATCGTTCCTGCGCACTCAACAGACCGCATGCCGCCTTGATGTCTTCACCGCGCGAAGCCCTGATGGTGGTCATTATGCCGCGCGAAGTAAGGGCATCGCGGAAGGCAATCATCTTGTCATCGTCGGGCGAAAAGTAGGGAGAATCGGGGATTTTGTGGAACCGAATCAGATTGATTCGGCATTTGATGCCGTTCAGCAGACGGCACAATCCGCGTATATGACGCGGCGAATCGTTCAACCCGCTCATCACTATATACTCGAACGATACGCGCCTTTGGTGCGAAAAGTCGTAATCGCGCAAAATCTCCACCACTTCGGCAATCGGATAGGCACGTTCAATCGGCATCACTTCGGCACGCTCGTCGTGGAACGGGTTGTGCAGACTGACGGCTAGATGCACCTGCGAGGAGTCGAGAAACCGTCGCAATTCGCGAGCCTCGCCCGCCGTCGATACCGTAATGCGCGTGGGCGACCAGCCGTAACCCCACGGCGAGGTCAATACCTCTATCGCACGCAGTACGTTGTCGGTGTTGTCCAACGGCTCGCCCATACCCATAAAGACCATATTGGTCAGCGTATCGCGCTCGGGCAGAGAGGCGAATTGGTTGAGTATGTCGCACGCCGAAAGCGAGTGGTGCAGCCCCAACCGACCTGTGGCACAGAAACGGCAACCCATACGGCAACCCGCCTGCGACGATACGCACAACGTCGCACGCTCACCGTCGGGGATATATGCCGACTCCACGAAATCGTTGTCGGCAGTGCGGTAGAGATACTTTTTCGTCCCGTCTGCCGACACCTGCACACGCTCGGGCAGAGAGAGACCTACCGCAAAATTCTGCGACAACACCTCGCGATTGCGCAGCGAGAGGTCGCTCATGCAGGCAAAGTCGGTCGCACCCCGCTTGTAGAGCCACGAAGCAATCTGCCCTGCGGCAAAACGGGGCATACCAAGCGACGAGCATACGCCCTGCAACTCGGCGAGGGTCGAGCCGTACAACGGCTGTTTTCGAGCGGTTTCCGACATGGTGCAATCCGACTGATGCGCATCGGCCGACTGCACGACAGAGAACCGAACGCGTATAATCGAATACAAAAGTAGAGAAAAAAACATCATTTTTTGGAGCAATGGACTATATTTTGAATTTTTATGTCTATATTTGTAACTGATTATACGCTGTGCCCTGTTGCCGCAGGCCGACGCCGACCGACACAGAGACACACCGCAAGAGAAACAAACGTAAAAAAACACTGATAAATGGAACTGAAAAAGAACCCTAATGCAGACCTTCAAAACAAGCGGGGCATTCTGCTTGAAATCG
>CALYVN010000027.1 GCA_945494785.1 uncultured Alistipes sp. | reverse complement strand
CGCTGATTGACATTCAGCCCGATGCCGACTATCGTTTTGGCAAGGCACGAACCCGAATAGATGTGTTCAATCAATATGCCGACGATTTTTTTGTCGCCGACGTATATGTCGTTCGTCCACTTGATTTTGGTCGCTATGCCGTAGTCGGCGAGCAGGTCTGCCAACGACAGTGCGACGGTTTCCGACAGCAGAAACTGCTCGGTAACGGGCAGAAACGTCGGTTCGAGTGCCACCGAAAAGAGCAGATTCTCGCCCGCATCGCTCGACCACTTGTGGCCTCGCTGACCGCGCCCCGCCGTTTGATAATCCGCCCAGACAACATCGCCTTCGCGATACTTCGAATCGCGCAAATCGTCGTTCGTCGAGGTCGTTTCGTGTATGTGATAGATTGCCATACCGTCTGATTTACGCACTTACGCCGAAATCGCGCAGAGCATCGTTGAGCGTAGTCTTTTTGTCGGTCGATTCCTTGCGTTGGCCGATAATCAGCGCACAGGCGACATTGTATTCGCCCGCAGGGAATTTTTTGGGATATGTACCGGCGATGACGACCGAGCGCGGAGGAACATAGCCGCGATACTCCTTCGGCTCGTTGCCCGTAACGTCGATGATATGGGTGGAACCCGTTATGACGACATTCGAGCCGATGACCGCCTCGCGACAGATATGCGCACCCTCGACCACGATTGCACGCGAGCCTATAAAGCAGTTGTCCTCGATAATCACGGGTGCCGCCTGCACAGGCTCCAACACGCCGCCTATGCCCACGCCGCCCGAGAGGTGGACATTTTTGCCTATCTGGGCGCACGAGCCGACCGTTGCCCATGTATCGACCATCGTACCTGTATCGACGTATGCGCCTATATTGACATACGAGGGCATCAACACCACTCCCGATGCTATATAGGCTCCGTAACGTGCCATGCCGTGCGGCACAACACGCACACCGAGACGGTCGTAGTCGTGTTTGAGGTCGATTTTGTCGTACCACTCCAATTCGCCGGCACGAATCGTCCGCATCTTCCGAATCGGGAAGTAGAGGATTATAGCCTTTTTCACCCATTCGTTCACCTGCCACTCGCTTCGCTCCGCATCGACAGGCTCGGCACAACGCAATTCGCCCTTATCGACGGCATCCACCGTGGCGCGAATCGCTGCGCGTATCTCGTCGTCGTCGAGCAGTGTGCGGTCGTTCCACGCACGCTCGACAATCGATTTCAACTCCTCGAAATTACTCTTCATGGTCAATTCTGAATATACGATAATACATACACAAAGATAAGTAAAATATGTGAGAGCGCATACGATTAGGCAAAATTTCCTAACTTTGCGTCATAAACCATACAAACTCCCTATGATAAAGACAAGCATAAACCGCATAACGGTCGTTGCAATAATCGTGCTGTTGTGCTATTTTGCCGGTTACGGAGCAGGAAAACTCATAAAAAAGATGATTAAGCAGAGCAAAATCGAATATCCCGTTACAGAGCGGGAGAATGTTGCGGACAACTATTTCGGAACGGTAGTGGCAGACCCTTACCGTTGGTTGGAGGACGACAATTCGGAGCGCACGGCCGATTGGGTCAAGGCGCAGAACGCTGCCACGTTCGACTACCTCGACCGACTGCCCGACCGCAAGGCAATCCGTAAACGATTGACCGAATTGTGGAACTATCCGACCGAAGGCATGCCTGTCAAACGGGGCGATTGGTATTATGTCTCGCGCAACAGCGGACTGCAAAACCAGAGCGTCCTTTGGCGCAAGCGTTCGCTCGACAGCAAAGAAGAAGAGGTCTTTCTCGACCCCAACACCCTCTCCGACGACGGCACCGTTGCCATCCACTCCGGCTCGTTCACCAAGGACGGACGCTACTATGCCTACTCGTTGGCTTCGGCAGGCTCGGATTGGGTCGAGATACTCGTCATGGACACCGCGACCAAAGAGTTGCTGTCCGACCACATAAAGTGGGTGAAATTCTCGGGTGCGGATTGGACTCGCGACGGAAGAGGTTTTTATTACAGCGCATACGACGCTCCGACCGAAGGGGTATATTCGGCACAAAACAGCAATCAAAAGGTCTTTTTCCACCGTCTCGGCACCACGCAGGCGGAGGATATCTTGGTATATGCCGACCCCGCACATCCGCTGCGTTATCTCTCGGGCAGCGAGAGCGATGACGGACGCTGGGTCTTCATCTCGTCGTCGGAAGGCACGTCGGGCAACGAACTTCTCTGCAAACGCAGCGACGAGAAGAGTTTCAGGGTGTTGTTGAAGGGTTTCGATTACGACTATGCCCTGCTCGACTGCGAGGATGATTGCGCGATGATACTGACCAATGACGGTGCGGAGAATTATCGGCTGATAAGCATCGACCTGAACAGTGGCAAGCGCAAGGATTTGATTCCCGAACAGAAACATCTGCTCGAAAGCGTCGGCATGGTCGGCAATTATCTCTTTGCCTTCTATCTTATCGATGCGCAAAACAGGGTCTTTCAGTACGACCGCAAGGGCAATCCGATTCGCGAAGTGGAACTGCCGATAACGGGTTCGGTCGGCGGATTCGACGGCGAACGAGAAGATACCGACACATACTATGGCGTATCTAACTACACCACCCCGGGAACAATCTATCACTACAATCCCGACGACGGCACCTCGACACTGTACCGTGCGCCCGAAGTAAAATTCGACCCGTCGGATTTCGTAACCGAGCAGATATTTTTCGAGAGCAAAAACGGTACGCGCGTACCGATGTTCGTATCGCACAAAAAGGGGTTGGAATTGGACGGCAACAACCCTTGCTATCTCTACGGATACGGAGGTTTCCAAATCAACCTCACTCCGTCATTCAGCACCTCTGCCATAATGTTCATGGAGCAGGGCGGAGTCTTCTGCGTAGTCAATTTGCGCGGAGGGTCGGAATATGGCGAGGCTTGGCATAAGGCGGGCATGTTGGAGAACAAGCAAAACGTCTTCGACGACTTCATCGCCGCTGCCGAACATCTTATCGCAAACGGTTACACATCGAGCCGCAAACTCGCCATTGCGGGAGGCTCTAACGGCGGATTGCTGGTCGGTGCATGCGAAGTGCAGCGGCCCGACCTCTATGCCGTATGTCTGCCGGCAGTGGGTGTGATGGATATGTTGCGCTTCCACAAATTCACCATCGGCTACGGCTGGGTGGTCGAATACGGGTCGAGCGACGACGAGGAGCAGTTCGAATATCTTTACAAATATTCGCCGCTGCACAACATTCGCGACGGTGTGCGCTACCCTGCCACGCTTATTACGACAGGCGACCACGACGATCGCGTCGTACCTGCCCACTCGTTCAAATTCGCCGCGCAGATGCAGCACTCGCAAGCCGGCAATGCGCCGATACTGATTCGCATCGAAACCAATGCGGGACACGGCGCAGGCAAACCTACCGCCAAACGCATCGAGGAGATAACCGACACGTTCGCATTCCTGTTTGCGAACACCGACACCAAATACAACCCAATCGAACAGCGGAGATGAAAGTATATAAATTCGGAGGTGCTTCGGTACGCAATGCCGACGGAGTACGCAATCTGCACGCAATCATAGAGGGCGAGAGCGAATTGTTCGTCGTCGTATCGGCAATGGGTAAGACCACCAATGCCTTGGAGCGTGTGTTCGAGGCTGTGCGCAACGGCGACGCAGAGAGGTGTCGTTGCGAAATCGACGAGTGTCGGGCTTATCACCAAACGATTGTTTCGGAACTCTTCAGCGAGGGGTATCGCGTAAAGCGGGCAGACGAATTTTTCGACGACCTGTGCCGCTACATATCCGAAAACCGTTACGACGAGCAGCGTGCCGAAGAGTGGTACGACCGCATTGTCGCCTACGGCGAACTCGTCTCCACCTCCATAGTCTCCGAGTATCTCGGCAGCAAAGGCATTGCAAATTGTTGGTTGGATATGCGGGAGTGCTTCGTTACGCAGCCTCGCCACAAAGACGCCGATGTGTCGATTGCAACATCGGCTCCGTTGTTGCGGCAACGCATCGCCGCTGCCGATGCCCGCATCTTTGTAGGGCAGGGCTTCATCGGCAGTACACCCGACGGCCATACGACCACGCTCGGGCGCGAAGGCTCGGATTACTCGGCAGCCGTTGCGGCAAACATCATCGATGCCGAGTCGATGACGGTGTGGAAAGATGTGGACGGCATTCTGAATGCCGACCCGCGCATCTTCCGCGACGCATACAAAATCGACGAACTCAACTATGTCGATACGATAGAACTCGCATACAGCGGAGCGCAGATTATCCACCCCAAGACAATCAAGCCGTTGCAGAACAAAAACATTCCGCTCCATGTGCGTCCGTTCGGCGACAAAACAGCACGAGGCACGGTAATCGACGGCACGGCTCCGACGGTATGCACCCCGATAATCATTCTCAAACGCAACCAAAGCCTGCTGACGTTGCGTTCGCGCGATTTGTCGTTCGTCTTGGAGGAGAAATTCCCCGTCGTATTCTCCACTTTGGAGCGATTCCGCATCAAATGCAATCTGATTCACAACACCGCCATTGCATTGAGCCTATGCGTCGAGGAGAGTTGGCATTTGGAGCAGGCGGCACGTGCGCTGCAAGGCGAAGGATTCGATACGGAGATTGCCGACAACATCGAATTGCTGACCATTCATCATTGCAAGGGGGCAGACATCGACCGCTATATGGGCGATGCCGAGAACATCCTCATCAGTCAGACGACGCCCGATACTATTCGTGTCGTAAGGCTGCGATAGTACGGTCGATATATTGCTGAATATCGGCTTTCAGCAACTTGTACAACGGGCAGGAGGTATAGTTTTCGTTATCGAGCAGAACATCGCGAATCGAGCGCAGGGAGTTGGTGTAGTTGCTCATCTCGTTTTTCAGTGCGACACCCTCTTTGGAGGAGGAGACGATTTTGGCGATTGACATCTGTCGCAACTTTTCGCAAACACCCGTCAGTACGACCATCACCACATTGTCCATCAGCGTATGTCCGTGCATGAACAGGTAGGTCTGCTCGGGTTCGACCCCTTTGGTGCGCAGGTATGCGCCGAATCGCTCGACATCCGCGACCATTTGAGGATAGAGACGGCGCAACGACTGTTCGCGCTGTGCCACATGCCGGCCGAGCCACTCGATTGTATGGGTGCCATTGTCACTCAAATCCAAATAGCCCAAGCGCACCGACGATTTGAATTCCAACAGCGTAAAGACATTCTCGGTATTGCGGCTCGCAGAATAGACATACCACAGAAAGAGCGGATAAATCGTGCGCGAATAGTCGGCAAAAAACCGCTCGAAATCGAATATGCGGGTATCGTTCTTCGTCGCCTTGACACAAACGTTGTGCAACGACGGCGCATAGCACGAATAGTTTTCGGTGGCATAGGCGTATGTATGGAACATAAACGGCGATTCGATTATGCGACGCGATTGCTCGTCGGCCTCGCTCAACAAATAATCGAAATCCGAATCCATGCACAACAACAGTCGGTCGGAGGATTGCTCCTCCATCGACAGCAGCACCTTCTTGCCTTTGGGCAAATCGTCCCTTGCAGGTACCGAGATTTCAAAGCGCAGATAGGGATTGTGGAAGTGGTCGAAAATTCCACGCCAGAATGCCACATCCTCATATCCCTCGACAAACACGCGCACCGTCTGTTTACCGTCCTGCTCGACCAACGGTTGGGGCAATGTCGCCAAATCGACCTTGCCGGATGCCAAAGCGCGTTTGCGCATCTTGGCAATCATCTGTTCGTGCCTTATCTGCTTGCGTTTACTATCCATACCCATCGGATTTGCCATAGCAAATGTAGTGAAAATATATTGTAATCCGCAGGCGCAAATCACTTTTCGGACAAAACAAGACACCGCAATATCGGATTTTGTCCGCTTTTGTCCGCAAAAGGGAGCGGCATCGGCATCGCTGCGGTCATTTTATAAGGCATATTGCACGATTTGTCGGCAATAATAATTACATTTGCAGAGCGTTTTAATGTAAACATTAAATCCTCTCGGACAGAGTTATGGAAAACGATTGGAAACATCGGCTCGGAGTGGTATTTTCCACCGACCCGAATTACGAATTTGCGACCGACGAAACGCCGCAGCAGCAAACGCTTCCTCCGCAGCAACAAAATTTGCGGGTGTGGCGCGACACCAAAGGACGCGCCGGCAAAACCGCCACCGTCGTCAGAGGTTTCATCGGCTCGGACGACGATTTGCAGACGCTCGGGCGCATGCTCAAAAAACGGTGCGGAGTCGGAGGTTCGGTCAAGGAGGGCGAGATTATCATCCAAGGCGACGTGCGCGACAAAGTAACCGAAACGCTGCTCAAAGAGGGTTATCGATGCAAAAAGGTCTGACGACATGAAAAAGATTGTCATATTGGCGGTCGCACTCGCTTGCGGCCTCTGTGTTTCGGCGCAGAAATCGTCGAAAAGAGTCGCACGCAAAGCCGACATCGCGACATTGGTGGCACAACTCTCGGCAAAGGTTGATTCACTCAACAATGTCATCGCCGAACTGCAACACAACAGCGTACCGGCAAGCAAGCCGATTGACGCATCGTGGGACAAGTGGCAGGATGTACGCTACAACTACGGTTTCAACACCTCCGAGCAACCCGTCTTCAACACGGTAAACGGCGTTCTCGAATCGACCGCAATGCTCTCCGTGCGCGGAGGCAAAGGCCGTTGGAACAGCCAAACCGCCAAGCCACACTCGATATTTGTCGATGGCAGCCACGTCTTCGAGGGATGGAACGCGTCGGAGACCTGCCGGCTGACACTGCTCATAGGCAAGCAGGCACCCGACATTGCCTGCATACAGGTCTATTCGCCCAAGGGGCTTTACCGCACCAAACGCCATTTCGGTTGGGTCAAACTCGGCTCGGACGATGCCTGCGAAGGTGTCGATTTCGGCAGACGCTGGGCAAAATCGTTCGTACCGTTCACCCTTGCGACATTGGATGCCGCACCGACCGGCACGATGTACGAGAATGCGCAACTCGGCTCGGTGGCAGTACCTGTCGGAACGCTCTATTACGACACGACGGCAGGAAAGGTGCGTTGTTTTACCGAAGAGGGTTGGAAGTACGTAAAGTTCGAGCAGGAGCAGTAAAGCATGTCGAAATGGTGGAGGCACATAGCGATTACGGCAGTGCTGATATTTGTCGCAGGGCAGGTATCGGCACAGTTCTATTCGTGGGGTGCCGACCCCGAATCGATGCATTGGAACAAGATAAAAGGAGAAAAAATAGGCATCATCTATCCCGATACGGCACGCGCCTCGGCTTATCGGCTGCTCCACTATGTCAAGGCCGTGCAGCCCGACATAGGTTTCGGATTCCGGCACGGACCGATGACGATTCCGTTTGTGATACATCCCGAAAATTTCAGTTCCAACGGCTTGGTCATGTGGCTGCCAAAGCGAGTGGAAATCCTCTCGTCGCCCGCCATAGAGAGTTATTCGATGCCTTGGCTCAAACAACTTGCGGCTCACGAATACCGCCACGCCGTACAATACAACAACCTCAATCGGGGCGTTGTCCGCGTATTCAGTTATCTGCTCGGACAGCAGAGTTCGACCATCGGATTGCTGTTTATGCCATTGTGGGCGATAGAGGGTGATGCCGTAGTGTCGGAGACCGCAATGTCGTCGTTCGGACGCGCTCTGCAACCGAGTTTCACAATCGACTACCGAGCCGTCGGCGACTTTACCAAGCAGCGGAAAAACACCGACAAGTGGTTTTGCGGCTCGTATCGCGAGCATATACCCGACCACTACCACATAGGCTACCAGATAACGGCATACGCCGATACCAAATACGACGAAAACATCTGGAACAAAATCACCCGCTATGCCGTGCGCAACCCTTACGTATTCGCAACTTCGGCAGTGGCGATGAAAAAGTATTACAAGACCAACACCAACAATCTCATCCGCGAAACATTCGGTGATTTGAACGCCTATTGGGATTCGCAGCCGAAGGTCGAAGATTCTGCCGAGCGCATAGCAACGCCTGCGTCGCGTACTTTTACGACCTACTCCCACCCGATATTCATCGACGGGGGCAAACGGATAGTCTCGTTCAAGGAGAGCCTCGACACCTATTCCGAAATCGTCATTACCGACACCGAAAGCGGCGAGGAGCAGCGGTTATGCCACACGGGTCGCCTTTCGACGCGCCCCACGACCGACGGCAAACGCATCTGGTGGACGGAGTATCGTCGCAGCACTCTCTTTGCCGAACGGGTCAATTCGATGCTGTGTTACGCCGACCTCGACCGCGGCAAGCCGCACACCGTGCGCAAATATCGCAACATACTCTACCCTACCGTAATCGATTCGCTCGAACTCGCATGGGTCGAATATGCTCCCGACGGCACCTATGCCATTTTGCGCGGAGATGTCGAACGCCGCTATTTCCGCACCGAGATTCCTGCCGACATCGAAATACATTCGCTCGCCTACGACAACTTTACGCGCAGGCTCTATTTCATAGCGACCGACGACAGCGGAATGTGGATAGGACGGGTAAACGACGACCGCACCATATCGCACATCACGGAGGGCGCATACATAACGCTCAGCAATCTGCGGGCGCACAACGGAACGCTCTATTTCGGCTCAATCGCTTCGGGCAAGGACGAGGCGCACTGCTACGACCTTGCCGAAGGCCGCGAGTACCGCATGACGACCTCGACCTACGGCTCGTTCTCGCCGAGTCCGAATGCCGACGGCGACGAGGCTGTCGTAACGACCTACGACAAATCGGGATACAGGCTCGCCCGACAGCGGATTGTGCGCGATTCGCTGCATCGCGTCGCACCGATGCGGTTGCCGGTAAACCTCGTCAATCCTCCCCGCAAAAAGTGGAACGTGGTCAATCTCGACACCGTGCGTTTTGCAGGCAGCGATTCGACGAAGACCGTGCAACAACACCGTTCGCGACACTTCTCGAAATTCACCCACCTGTTCAACGTCCACTCGTGGGCACCCGCATCGTACGACCCTTACGACTTTACCGAAGAGGGACAACTCGATTTCAATCTCGGCGTTACGCTGATGACGCAAAGTCTGCTGTCGAGTGCCGAAGGATTTATCACTTGGGGTTGGAACAAGGAGGAGGGCTCGTTCTACAAAGGGACGCTGCGATATTACGGTTTGGGACTCAACATCGGAATCAGTGCATCTTACGGAGGCCGACAGCGGATGTATTATGCCTACTCCTATCAAAAGAACGAAACGACGGGCAAATACGAACTCGTATTCCCCGAAAGTCCGCGTTTGAGCAAATACTACAACATCCAGACAAGCCTGTCGTTGCCGCTCTATTTTCAGGCAGGTTACCACACGCACTATCTCGGATTGTCGGCCGTGTGGAACTACTCGAACGGATTGGTTGCCCGCATGAGCAGTTGGCAAAAGAACGGCTCCAACATCACCAATCTTGCGAAAATCGGTTTCTCCGAAGGGTTGCACTCGCTGCATTTCGGCATAGGTTATCAGAATCTAGTCGAGATGGCACACAAGGATTTCGCACCGCCGTTCGGTTGGCTGTTGAGCCTCAACTACGCCTTCAATCCCGCCAATCCCCATTTCAGCAATCTGATTTCGGTCTATGGCAAAGGTTATCTCCCGGGGTTCTTCCCGCACCACTCGCTGTCGCTGGCGATGACATACCAAACCTCCATAGGCGGATTCCGTTCGGACAACACCATCTCGTCGTTCTCCTTCACTTCGAGCCGTCTGTTGCCGCGCGGCTACTCGTCGAACGAGATTCGCAGCGACAACTATACCGCCGCATCGCTCAACTACCAACTGCCGTTGTGCTATCCCGAAGGGGGCATTCCGTCGATTCTCTATTTCAAGCGCATCCGCCTGAACGTAGGATTCGACTTCGCCACATTCGCACGCCCCTATTTCATGATTACCGACAACGGAGCGGTTACGACCGCCAAATCGAACAAATATCTGTTTGCTTACGGAGGAGACGTTACGTTCGATGTAAACTTTTTCCGAATGCCGGCATCGGCAACCACCTCGATAACAGTTTCGATATATAAACCGAATAAAAAAGGAGTGTACATATCGGCAGGTCTCGGTCTGCCGTTTTAATCCAAAACGACCGATTATGAAAAAGAGAAATAAACCAAGCAAAGAGAACAAAAACAGCATTGCAAAATGGCTGTGGATAGCGGTAATGACGCCATTCGGAGTGTTGTTCGTCATGTTGCTGCTTACGGCACTCGGAGCCTTCGGGCGCATGCCCTCGTTCGAGGAGTTGGAAAATCCGAAAAGCAACCTTGCCACCGAGATTTATGCCGACGACGGCAAAATTTTGGGCAGTTTCTTTGTCCAAAACCGTTCGTATGTGCAATATGCCGACCTCTTTCCGCAGGATTCGACCATGCTGCTCAAAGTTTCGGGTTGCACAGTGCCGCCTATCGCCGCAGCCCTAATCGCAACCGAAGATGCCCGATTTTACAGCCACTCGGGAGTCGATTTGCCTTCGCTCCTGCGCGTCGGCGTAAAGACAATCGCCATGCAACGCCATGCACAGGGAGGAGGCTCGACCATAACGCAACAGTTGGCAAAAAACCTCTTCCCGCGCAACGACACGCGCAACGACGGCAAAATAGTCCGCACGGCAAAACTCGTCGTGGCAAAACTGAAAGAGTGGATTACCGCCGTAAAACTCGAATACAACTACACCAAAGAGGAGATTGTAGCCATGTATCTGAATACCGTCGAATACGGCTCCAACGCATTCGGCATAAAATCGGCGGCAATGACATTTTTCGGCAAATCGCCCGACGAACTCAATTTGCAGGAGGCTGCAATGCTCGTGGGTGTCGTAAATGCTCCGACGCGTTATTCGCCCGTGCGCAATCCCGACAATGCCCTCAAACGACGCAATCTCGTGTTGAAACGAATTGCGGAGGCAGGTGCAATTACGACCGCGCAATACGACTCTGTCGCCGCACTGCCGATTACGCTCAACTATCGTCCCGTATCGCACAACAACGGACAGGCGACCTATTTCCGCGAGATGCTGCGGTTGGTAATGAATGCCGAGCGGCCGAAACGCAGGCAGTTTCTGACCGAATGGGACTACAACGAGGCATGCAAAGAGTACGACGAAAACCCTCTTTACGGCTGGTGTCATAAAAACCTCAAAGCCGACGGCTCGGAATACAACATCTATCGCGACGGTCTGCGCATTTATACGACCATCAACGCCTCGATGCAGGAGTATGCCGAGCAGGCTCTGTTGCAGCAGATGCGCACGGTAATTCAGCCGATGATGGACGAACAGGTACGCTCATCGCGCAAACTCTTTACCGAATCCACGCCCGAAGAGGCAGAGGCAATCGTAAAGCGTGCCATGCGGTATTCCGACCGATTTCACAACATGAAATCGGCAGGAGTGGGCGAAAAGGAGATTTACGAGAGTTTCGAACGCAAATGTCCGATGAAGGTATTTACCTACAAGGGAGAGCGCGATACCGTCATGACTCCGCGCGATTCAATCCTGCACCACAAGCGCATAATGCGGGCAAGTTTCGTGGCGATAGAGCCGCAGAGCGGCTGCATCAAAGCCTATGTCGGAGGTCCGAATTTTCAATATTTCAAATACGACATGGCCAAGCAGGGCAAGCGGCAAATAGGCTCAACCGTAAAACCGTTCATCTACACCTTCGCCATCGACCATCTCGGCATGACACCTTGCACGACTGCTCCGAATCTGCCCGTAACGATAGAGACAGCCGTCGGTACCGCATGGTCGCCGAAGGAGGCCGGCAAAGTGGAGTACGACGGAGTACTGCATCCGCTGTCGTGGGGATTGGCCAACAGCCGCAACAACTATTCGGCATGGATAATGAAACAGGCCAAACAACCCGAAGCGGTTGCCGATTTCATCCACAACATGGGTGTCCGCAGTTACATAGACCCCGTCTATGCGTTGTGTCTCGGAACGTTCGAATCCAACGTCTTCGAGTTGGTCGGTGCTTACGCGACATTTGCCAACGAAGGCGTACACAACACCCCGATATTCGTAACGCGCATCGAAGACCGACAAGGCAACCCGATTTCGACATTCGCCACCTCGTCGCAGGATGCAGTCAGCCGCGAAACGGCATACACCATGCTGACTATGCTCAAAAACGTCATCACGGCAGGAACGGGACGACGCATGACTTGGCAATTCGGCTTCAAGGATATGGACATCGCCGGCAAAACGGGTACCTCCAACAACAACCGCGACGCTTGGTTTATGTGCATCACCCCGCGTCTTGTGGCCGGTGCATGGGTCGGAGGCGAAGACCAATCGGTACATTTGCGACGCGGAGGAGAGGGTTCGGTCATGGCATTGCCTATCGTCGGCGACTTTTTGACCCGCGTCTATAACGACGCTTCGCTACACATTTCGCGCACCGACACATTTACGCGACCACCTCTTTGGCAGGGTTTCGATTGTCCGCAATCGGAGCAGGATACAACCGACGAACAGCAATACACGGAAGACAACTTTTTCGAATAAAACCATAAAAAACCGACAATTATGAACGTAGCAATAGTTGGCGCAAGCGGCGCAGTAGGAGGGGAATTTTTGAAAATTCTCGAAGCACACGATTTACCGATAGATACGCTCACCCTCTTCGGATCGGAGCGCAGTGCGGGACAAAAACGCGTGTTCCGCGGCAAGGAATTGACGATACGGCAGTTGCAGCACAACGACGATTTCCGCAATATCGACCTCGCATTGGTATCGGCAGGCTCGGGCGTCTCGCGCGAATATGCAGAGACGATTACCCGATACGGCGCATTGATGATTGACAATTCGAGTTGCTTCCGCATGGACGCCGATGTGCCGCTTGTGGTGCCTGAGGTCAATCCGCAGGATGCTCTCGCTGCTCCGCGCCGCATAATCGCCAATCCCAACTGCTCCACGATTCAGATGGTCGTCGCGCTCAACGTCATCGAGCAGTTGTCGCACATTCGGCGCGTCAGGGTCGCAACATATCAATCCGCAAGCGGAGCGGGTGCTTCGGCAATGGCAGAACTCGAACAGCAACATCGCGATTTGGCTTGCGGCAACACTCCGCATGTCGAAAAGTTCGCCTACCAACTCGCCTACAACGTCATTCCGCACATCGACATCTTCACCGACAACGACTACACCAAGGAGGAGATGAAGATGTTCGACGAGACGCGCAAAATCATGCACTCCGACATCCTCGTATCGGCGACCTGCGTGCGCGTGCCTGTCATGCGGGCTCACTCCGAGAGCATCTGGGTCGAGACCGAACGGCATGTAACACCTGACGAGGCACGCAAGGCATTCGAAGCGGCAGAGGGCATCGAGGTCATCGACGAGCCGAGCGCAAAACGCTATCCGATGCCGTTGTTCGCAGCCGACCGCGAGCCTGTATATGTAGGGCGCATCCGCAAAGATTTGGCAGAACCTAACGGATTGACTTTCTGGTGCGTTGCCGACCAAATCAAAAAGGGTGCGGCACTCAATGCCATACAGATAGCGGAGTGGTTGTTGAAGCAGGGAAAATTAAAGCGATAGGCGGGCAAAATAAATAATTTGGCTAATTCGTTAATAATATATAACTTTGCACGATTAGTCTGCCAAACGCAGACCGTAGATTGAAAATGAGAAGATTCACGACGAGCCTAATCATCGTAACATGCACGGTAGTATTGTTTTGCGCCTGTGCAGGTGTCAGTAAGGTAGCCAAAAGCGGCGACCCTGAACTCATCTATTCCACTGCTCTCAAATTTTACAATGCCGAGAAATGGAATCGCGCAGCCGGCCTGTTCGAGGCTTGCCGAGGTTATTATGTCGGTACCGAACGCGAGGATTCAATCGCATTTTTCTGCGCCCGAAGCAAATTCAAGCATCGCGACTACCACGACGCTTCGGAGCAGTTCGACGATTTCCGTCGCAAATTCGGCCGCAGTATCTTCATCGAGGATGCCGAAGGAATGTATGCCTTGTGCAACTACTACCTTGCCCCTCCGCCTCAACGCGACCAGACAATGACGGCACAGGCCATCGTTGCACTGACCGAGTTCGTCGAGCGTTATCCGCAATCCTCGCGCGTCGAGACCTTCAACCAACTGATTGAGGAATTGACCCAACGGTTGCACGAAAAGACCTTCCTGAATGCCTACACCTACTTCAAAATCCGCAAGTACAAATCGGCAGTGGTGGCATTTAAGAATGCGCTGAAAAACTATGCGAATACGACCCATCGCGAGGAGATAATGTACTACATCGTCGTATCCAACTATCAACTCGCGCACAATTCGATTGCATCGAAACAGGCTGACCGCTATCTCTCCGTACTCGATTCCTACTACTCGTTCATCGAGGAGTATCCCGAATCGAAACATGTCAAGGAACTCAACAGATATGTCAAAGAGGCAAAAGATTATATCGACAAAAACAATATAGACAAACAACAATAGCAATGGAAATAAAAAAGAACATCCCAAGCAACACCATCACACGCAAACTCGTCGATTTCGACCGCGAAACAGGCAATGTTTACGAGAGCGTGAACATCATCGCTCGGCGTGCGAATCAGATTTCGGCAGAACTCAAAGCGGAACTCAACCGCAAACTCGCCGATTTCTCTTCACCTACGGACACCATGGAGGAGACCTTCGAGAATCGCGAACAAATCGAGATTTCGCGCTACTACGAGCGTCTGCCGAAGCCTGCAATCATCGCCACCGAGGAGTTCCTCTCGGGCGAAATCTTCTATAAGGAGGGTAAGGACGGCGAGGTACACTCCACCGCACAGGCAAAATAATTCGACACAAGCCTCGTCAAACGAAGGCGCATACATGAAAGAAATATGTTGAGAGGCAAACATATTTTATTGGGTATCACCGGCAGCATAGCGGCATATAAGGCGGCTATGCTTTGTCGTCTTTTGAAAACGGCGGGAGCAGAGGTCAAGGTCGTCATGACCCCGACCGCAAAGGAGTTCATCACTCCGCTGACAATGGCCACGTTGTCGAAAAATCCCATTGCTGTCGAATTTTACAATCCCGAGAACGGCGATTGGCATTCGCATATCAGCATGGGCGAATGGGCAGACTGTTTCGTCATCGCGCCCGCAACTGCCAATACAATCGCAAAAATGGCTCACGGCATTGCCGACAATCTGTTGCTCACGACCTATCTGTCGGCTCGCTGCCGCACGATAGTTGCGCCCGCAATGGATTGCGACATGTTCGCCCACGTTACGACGCAGCAGAACATCGCGACGCTCAAAGAGCATGGTGTGGTGATAGTCGATTCGCCCGCAGGCGAGTTGGCGAGCGGACTCTTAGGCAAAGGTCGCATGGCAGAGCCGGAACAGATAGTCGGCATAATAGAGCATGTCGTTTCCGAAAAAAAAAAGCGAGACCTTGACGGTCGCCGGCTAATCGTAACCGCAGGTGCGACAATCGAGGCGATAGACCCCGTCCGATTCATCTCCAACCACTCGACGGGCAAGATGGGATATGCCATAGCGGAGGCTCTTGCACAACGCGGAGCGAAGGTTACCCTTGTCAGCGGACGCACCGCTCTTGCCGCACCGACCGACGTGGAGCGCATCGACGTCGTATCGGCAGAAGATATGTATCGTGCCGTCGTCGAACGATTCGACGATGTCGACGGAGCGATTATGTGTGCCGCCGTTGCCGACTACACTCCCAAGGAGGTATCTGCACTGAAAATCAAAAAAGGCGACGACGATTTGCGCATAGAGTTGCGGCGCACGAAGGATATTGCCGCCGAACTCGGTCGCACAAAAGGCAACAGACTGCTTGCGGGATTCGCTTTGGAGAGCCACGACGGCGAAGCGCATGCCCGACGGAAACTGCACGACAAAAATTTCGATTTCATCGTTCTCAACTCGCTGCAAGACGAAGGCGCGGGATTCGGCGTCGATACCAACAAGGTTACGTTCATCGATGCCGATGGCAAAGAGTCGTTGCCGTTGATGACCAAACGCGAGGTTGCCGACCGCATAGCCGACCGCGTGGAGAAGTTTTTTGCAAAAAGATAAGAGGAGCCATGCTTACCAATCTGACCATCGAGAATTACGCGCTTATCGACCGACTCGACGCCACATTCGACAACCGTCTGAACATAATAACGGGCGAAACGGGTGCAGGAAAGTCGATACTCATGGGTGCATTGTCGCTGTTGCTCGGAGCCAAAAACGACTCGGATGCAATCAAGGACAATACGCGCAACTGCGTCATCGAGGGTGAGTTCGACATCGACGGTCTCGGATTGGAACAACTCTTTGCCGACAACGACATCGAGTACGAGCGGCACACCGTCATTCGCCGCATAATCTCGCCGAGCGGCAAAAGTCGCGCTTATGTAAACGACCAACCCGTGCAACTTGCTCTGTTGCGGGAGTTGTGCGGTTATCTGATTGACATTCACTCGCAACACCAGAATCTGATTCTCTCCTCCGAGCAGTTCCGTATCCACGCATTGGATACCATTGCCGAGTGCAACTCCGTTGCCGACAAATATCGCAAAACATATACCGAACTCGCGCGTCTGCGTACCGAACTCGCGGCATTGCGCGCCCAAAGCGACCAATCGCGCAAGGATGAGGATTGGCTGCGGCATCAGGTCGATGAACTTGCATCGGCAGCATTACGGGACGGCGAAACGGAGGAGTTGGAGACGGAGCAGCGCATATTGGAGAATGCCGACCGTATAGGCGAGAGGCTCGGTGCGTTGTGCAATCTGCTCGACGACGAGAACACGGGCATTCTGCTACGCCTCAAAGAGAACGAAACGGCATTGCTCCACATTGCTGCCGACTACCCTTCCGCCACGGAGTTTGCCGAACGGCTTCGTTCGGTGGCAATCGAACTCAAAGACATCTGCTCCACAGCCTCCGACGACTTGGAGCGCATAGAATCGAATCCTGCACGGTTGGACGAGATAAACGACCGGCTCGATGCGCTCTACTCGCTCTGTCGCAAGCACCGCACGGATAGCGTAACCAAACTTATCGGAGTGCGCGACGAACTGACAGCACGCCTCAATGCCATAATCGACAGCGACGAGACAATAGCCCAAGCCGAACAGCGCACAGCCGATTGTGCGAAGCAGGCAGAGAAACTCGCACGACAATTGCACGATGCCCGTGCGAAGGTCGCACCCGAATTTGCAGAGGCGGTGGTGAAGATTTTGGCAAAGGTCGGCATGCCCGATGCCCGCATGGAAATCCGTCTGACACCGATATCGCTCTCTGCCAACGGAGCGGATGCCGTCGATTTTCTCTTCTCGGCGAATGCCAAGATAGAGCCGCGTCCGATTGACAAAATCGCATCGGGCGGAGAGTTGTCGCGCGTAATGCTCGCGTTGAAGGCGATTTTGGCACAACGGCTCGCCTTGCCGACAATCATATTCGATGAGATAGACACGGGTGTCTCGGGACGTATTGCCAATGCCATGGGCGAAGTGATTGCCGCACTTGCGCAGTCGATGCAGGTCATCGACATCACCCATCTGCCACAAATCGCATCGAAGGGCAATCGCCATTTCCTTGTATATAAAGCCGACAGCACAACGCAAATCCGACCGCTCGACGACAACGAACGCATCGAAGAGATTGCCAAAATGCTCTCCGGCGAGACCGTTACCGAATCGGCTGTTGCGCAGGCCAAAATACTGCTCGAAAATCGCCAATAGCCATGTTGCGCCACCTCCCGATACTCCTTTTTTGCTCGGCAGCCCTGCTTTGCGGCTGCAACACCGGCACGACACGGCACGAGGCAACGTACGTTGCATACGAACCTCGTTACGCCGAAAGTTTCCGCATCTTGGCCGACTCCTCCTGCCGATACAGCCGCATCATCGAAGTCAGGAATCCTTGGCAGGGAGCAACGGATGTCTGTGTGCAAACATTTCTCGAAACAGGCGGCGAGCATGCACCTACCGATTTCAAAGGGCAGCGTGTGGTTGTTCCCGTCCATCGCGTTGCACTCCTTTCGTCGAGTTTCGTCGCCATGTTCGATGCGTTAGGCGAAGCCGACCGCATATCGGGCGTATCGGGATTGGATTATATAATGAATCCTGCGGTACGTCGGGCTGCAAACGAGGGTCGCGTTGTCGAAATCGGTTACGAATCGAACATCGACTTCGAGGCTCTGCGGGCAACGGATACCGATTTGATACTGCTCTACGGCATATCGGGCGAGGATAGTGCGCTGACTGCCAAATTGCGCGAACTCGGCATACCTTACATGTATATAGGCGACTACATCGAGTCGTCGCCGTTGGGCAAAGCCGAATGGATGGTTGCCATTGCCGCGCTCTGCAACAAGCAGGCGGAGGGCGAGCGGATTTTCGCCGAAATAGAGCAACGCTACGATGCCGTGCGCCGACAACTTGCCGGCAAAGGCGGTCATCGACCCCGCGTCATGCTCAACACCCCCTACCGCGACACATGGTTTATGCCATCGACACGCAGTTATGCCGTTCGGTTGATTGAGGATGCGGGTGGCGAATATGTCTATCCCGCGAATACGGGCAACTCGTCCGTACCGGTGTCGCTCGAACAGGCACTCCTGTTGGCGGCTTCGGCGGATGTATGGCTCAATGTCGGGCAGTGTGCGACGCTCGACGAATTGCGCCGCACCAATCCTCAATTCGCCGATGTCAAGGCTGTGCGCACTCGTCGGGTCTATAACAACAACAAGCGCACCATGCCGACGGGTGGCAGCGACTTTTGGGAATCGGGAGCCGTTGCGCCCGATGTCGTATTGCGCGATATTGCGGCGATTCTGCACGGTCGGCCGACTACCGATTCGCTCTACTACTACAAACGGTTGGAATAGGATGAAACGACGCAACACCATACTCTTTTCGCTCTTTGCGGTGGCCGTCTGTGCGCTCTTTGTCGCCGACATCGCCGTCGGTTCGGTCGATATTCCGTTAAGCGACGTGGCTGCGGTATTGACGGGCAATGCGACCGATGCGTCGTTGCGCAGCATCGTCATCGACATCCGGCTTGTCAAAGCGATAATGGCGATTCTGGCGGGCATGGCACTGTCGGCAAGCGGCTTGCAGATGCAGACCCTCTTCCGCAATCCGTTGGCAGGACCTTATGTATTGGGTGTCAGTGCAGGTGCGAGTTTCGGTGTCGCACTCTTTCTGCTCGGCGCACCGCTGTTGGGCATGGCTGCGCATCCCGCAATGCAGACGCTCGGCACGACAGGTGCCGCTTGGATAGGTGCGGCAACGGTATTGTTGCTCGTACTCTCGCTTGCACGGCGCATCAAGGATATCATGGTGATTCTGATTCTCGGCATGATGCTCTCGTCGGCCATAGGTGCAGCGGTCGAGATACTCCAATATCTCGGCAACGAAGCATCGCTCAAATCGTTCGTCGTGTGGAGCATGGGTTCGCTCGGCGATGTAACCTATGCCCAACTCGCCATCATAGCACCCGTGATTTTGGCGGGCTTGGCACTCGCCATAGTCTCGATTAAGCCGATGAACATGCTCCTGCTCGGCGAGGAGTATGCCCGTACCATGGGTCTCGACATTCGGCGCACGCGGCGCATCATCTTCCTCTCCACGACCCTGCTTGCCGGCACGATAACCGCATTTTGCGGACCTGTCGGCTTCGTCGGCTTGGCCGTGCCGCACATGGCACGCATGATTTTCGTCTCTGCCGACCATCGCACGCTGTTGCCGGCATCGTTGCTCATAGGCTCGGTAATGATGCTTCTGTGCGACATGATTGCCAAGTTGCTTACCCTGCCTATAAACACAGTAACTGCCCTGATGGGCATTCCGATAGTCGTCTATATAGTTATCCGCAACCGCAGTCTGTTCCGATGATTACACTCCGCAACATAACGCTTGCCTACGGCACACGCACGCTGGCAACACAAATATATGCCGCATTCGGTGCAGGCGAACTATGCGCCCTGATAGGTCGTAACGGTGCCGGCAAAAGCACCCTGCTGCACACCATCATAGCTGCCGAATCGCCGCGCGAGGGCGAGATACTGCTCGACGGTCGCAATGCCGCATCGCTTGCGCCCGACGAATTGGCACGCACCATAGCCTTTGTAGGCACGCAGCGCATACGCATAGCCAACCTCGACTGCGAGGATGTGGTGGCGATAGGTCGTGCGCCCTACACCAATTGGATTGGCCGCATGCAGTCGCTCGACCGCGATATGGTGGCAGAGGCTCTGCGCACCGTAGGCATGGAGCAATTCGCCCATCGAGCCATAGACACCCTCTCCGACGGCGAGTGTCAGCGCATAATGATTGCCCGAGCCCTCGTACAGCAGACGCCCAACATCATCCTCGACGAGCCGACAGCCTTTCTCGACATTCCGACCCGCTTCGAGATTTGCGCACTGCTCTCCCGCTTGGCGCACAAAGAGGGCAAATGTATTCTCTTTTCCACCCACGACATCGACGCGGCACTGCCCGTATGCGACTCGGTGGCAGTCATAGCCGGCGGCAGTCTGCACAAGTACACCGCCGACGAGGTGCGAGAGCAACACATTATCGACGACTTGTTTATGCGATAGCGCGTTTTTTTCGTCCGCAGCAGCATTTTTTCCGCCAAACGTTTGTCTTTAACTTTTATTATTACTACCTTTGCACCACTAAAAGCCGCCGAGTAATTTCGCGGCAATAGCGGTAAGGCCCATTCGTCTATCGGTTAGGACGCAAGATTTTCATTCTTGAAAGAGCAGTTCGATTCTGCTATGGGCTACAACGACGAGGGGGCAAGCCAAAGGACGTGTACTCAATCAATGGGCAAGCCAAGGGGCGCACCTTATTATTTGGAAGCGAACAAAGGAGTGCACACCGAAAAAAGCCGAACTCTCGACGGGGAAAATAGAACGAGGAGCGGGGCAAAGCCCTATCCGAAAGCGGTTACGGCCGTATTGAAAAGCAGGCGGCACAGTCGCCACAAAACAGGAAAACTAACGAAAAAAAATAATTTTTGAACTATGGCAAATCATAAGTCATCAGAGAAGCGAATTCGCCAGACAGCAACCAAGCGTGCTCACAACCGTCTTTATCACAAGACTGCCCGCAATGCCGTAAAGGCTCTGCGTGCAACCACCGATAAAGCAGCCGCAGAGGCTCTGCTTCCGAAGGTTACCGCCATGTTGGATAAACTTGCAAAGCAAAGCATTATCCACAAGAACAAGGCTGCCAACCTCAAAGGCGCAATTCAGTTACATGTCAATGCTCTTTAAGTCAAAAAAGAGATAAGGGTTAATTTGTGGGGAACTGCGGAATTTCGATTCCGCAGTTTTTTTTGCGGTATTGTCGTTTTGTTGCCCGTCATTCTTGAACGGAGCGCAGCGCAGTGAAGAATC
>CALYVN010000026.1 GCA_945494785.1 uncultured Alistipes sp. | reverse complement strand
GATATAGTAACAACGTTGTTTGTTTTTCTATTCGCTGTATGCCCTCTTAGAACTCTTAGTTCTCCTATGTCTCATAGAATCGTCGGCAAGCAACAGCCTCGCCGTTATACCCGATACCAAAACCTCTGAAACCCTCTCACTCCTCTTACAGCCATTTTTTATATCGGAAGAAGCCGACAGTGATGCCCGAGGCGAGCAGCATCAGGCCGATGGCGAAGAGGTAGCCGAGCGGTATGGTACAGCCGTTGGAGAGCGTTATGACCCACTCCAATTCGGGCATGAAGCGGAAGTTCATGCCGTACATGCTGGCTATGAGCGTGGCGGGCATGAAGACTACGGCTGCGACCGAGAAAATCTTGACGATTTCGTTCTGCTCGATGTTGATGAGGCCGAGTGCCGCATCCTGAATATAGTCGAGACGCTGGAACGAAAAATCGGTGTGCAGAATCAGCGAATTGACATCCTTAATCATCAGTTGCAGACGCGGATATATATCGTTCGGGAAGCGTTCGCTGCGCAGTATGCCCGAGAGTACGCGTTGCCGGTCGAAGATGTTCTCGCGCAGGGTCATGGTGCGCTCCTGCAACGTGTTGATGCGGTGGATTACATCTTTGTCGATGGTATCTTCGCTGTTGATGTCCTTGCTCAAAGCCGAAATCTGCCGACCGACCAACTCCACGAGGTCGGCATCGAAGTCGATGCGCACCTCCAAGAGCGAAATCAGTATGTGGTAGCCCGTCGAGAAGGAGCGGTAGTTCATCTGTAACCGCTTTTCCGCCTCGCGGAAGGTACGCATGTCGGCTTGGCGCACCGACACGAGTACACCCTCGTTGGAGAGCGTGAACGACACCGGCTCGACTTCGAACGAATCGCTGCCGACAGGCACGAAGAAGTTGCAGTTGGAGATGATGGCGTTTTCGGTCTCGGAGTATTTAGAGGTCGATTCAATCTCCTCGACCTGCTGTTTGGTTTGCAGGCTTATCTCCATGAAGTTCTCCACCGCCTTCTGCTCCTTGATTGTGGGCTGCACCATGTCGATCCAGAGGATGTCGTCGTAGCCCAAATCGTCGAACAGTTCGGTATCGGCGTTGCGGATGATTTTGTTGTATTGTTTGAGATAGATGGTTATCATTTTCTCCCCTCCCTATGTTTACAGGTAAGACAATCGGTTGTTCGGTGTTGCCGCACAATACATTGCGGCACACGGGCGCATGAGGTGTCGTCCTTGCAGATTGAGGACGAACGGTTACCTTCAACCGGGATTGACTTTGGGTGCGACCTTCAAACCGCACTCCCAAAGTCGTTGGAGAGCCGTATGTTTTTCGATGTCGAACAAGAAATCGACCTCCCGCACAAGGTGGTCGTAGGCGTATGGCGCAGCGGCATAATCGCTCGCTGCCACAGCCTCGAACGTGTGTTCCAAGCCGAAGGTCAAAGCCCTCTGCAAAGCGTCGTGTACCTCGTAGGAGAGTCCTTTGTGGCCAACCCATACGTCGAATGCCAACGGTTGGCGGGTCGCTTCGACCCACTCGCCCGCAACATCGTAAACGAAGGCGTGGCGTGCTGCCGCTTCGCGTGCGGCACAACCCGTCAGCAACAGAGCCTCGTCGTCGGCAGCCTCCGTGCGGTCGCCACCGACGGCAATCCATTCGGGCGCGATGTGCCAACGATTTTGCGAGAGCCACGCTGCGACCTCTGCTGCCGTGCCTGCCATAGGCGTAACGCCGATGCGCCGTATCTTGCCAATCGGAGCGTTGCACGCCACGACGGCCGAATGCGATGCTCCTGCGGCACCCGTGCAGTAGTCGGTAATTATCTCGCTGCTCCGCAACGACGGCACGACGACGGCAGGCAACAGCGCGATGTCGGCTTTGCCTTGTCGGAACAACTCTGTGCAGTCGGTCGGGGATGACAACGTGAGCAACTCGGCGCGAAAATTACCTTCGTGCCGGATACCATAGACGAATGGTACCGTATCGATTTGCGATACGACCGCTATTTTCGGGTAGATGGCCATCGTCCATACTGTTGTCGTTTTGGTAAGACATTCTCTTCTCTTGCTCTTTCTGCCGCCCTTTTCGCCCTGCCAAGGGTTGCGGACGGAGACTTTGCAGCGCAAAGGTAAAAAAGTTTCGCTTACGATGTGCCGCCGTTTGGTAAAAAGTTCGGAAAAAATTACGATTTTTCGGTTGCTACAACCAATTCACATAGACAAAGTTACCCGCCAATGCCCGATTTGGGTGCAAAATTTTCGGCCGAAACTCTTGACAAGGGGGTATCTCCGACACTATATTTGCCCCGTCGTTCCGAAACGGGCGATGGATGTTTTCAACAATATGACGTCTGCTGTCGAAAACGTTTTTAACACTCTTAACAAATTTTCAATCAAAATGTTCGCTGTTGTTATCGACAGCAGTGAACAAAATTATCAACAATTCAACCGTTTGTTATGAACCTTTCCTATTTGACCCGTTCCTTCGAGAGAGATGCCCAATCGGCAGGCTACGAATTTGCCTCCGCGACCAAAGAGTATCTGCCGACGCAGATTGCCTCGTTCCCTGCCGTCTTTCTGCTCACTCCCTCATGTTGCTCGGTCGAGGGTCGCAACAGCGGCAAACTTACCTACCGCATCACTCTGCACCTGATGAGCAAAGGGGCAAAAAGGGCTCCCGCCAACCGCGACACGCTGCTCGACAGGCTCGAAACCGACGCCCTGACGATATTTGCGTCGATTGCCGCCTGCCACCGTATTCTTGCCGTCGAGAATCTCACCCTCACTCCCGCTGCATTGCCGCTTACGGCACGAGGCGATGTCTCGATGACCGTTACGGCGGATGTCGTAACCGAATTCTGACCCTTGTAGGGCGTGCTGCTCCGCATCCTGCCCGCAACTTCCCGACATTTTCCGTTCAGCCTCTTTGTCCGTTGCCGCCGCAACGGTCTGCCCCTCTCTCCGCTCTTTACACCCCGATTTTTTGTAAAACCTTCGGCGTCAGCCTTGCCGCCGTCATATCCGAAAATCAATGTTTTTTACCTTTCAACCTTCCGATTTCGCCCCTGTGAACGAGGGGTTGCTCTACGGCTTCGACACCCAAAGCAGCGAACCGTGCAGCGTGCAGTTCGATATCGTCGATGCCGACACGTCGGTCGTGGTCGGCCGCAAAACGCTCTATGGCGTTACGACGGGAACGGTCGATATCGCTCCTTACGTCCGCATTGCAGCCGATGCTCCGACCCCGATGCGTACCGACGGCTCGGCTCTGTGCGATGCTCCGTGCCGCCGCTACAAAGTCGTGGCAGAGGGCGCAGAATCGACCCCGATAACCGTTGCCGACAACAGGGTAACGGTCGGCGAAAAGACATCGCTGACCACGATGACGCGCCAACGCAAAATCGCCTTCGGCGAGCGCGACGAATTGCGTCTGTTCGGCGGTCGCGGTGCGACGTTCGCCGTTACAATTCGCACTTCGGGCGGCGATGAAATCGTGCTGCACCACACCTCTGCTTCGGGTGCTGTGATTCTGACGGTCGATACCTCCGACTTCTCCCGCGACACGCGCACTGCCGAAGTGTGCATCGAGTGCGACGGGCGCGAAATCCCCTCGTTGTGCTACACCGTGTCGGAGCGTTGCGGCAAGGATTTGCGCTTGGTGTGGGTCTCGTCGGCAGGCACAGTCGAGCGCTACACCTTCCCTGTGGTGCGCAGCATGACGCGCAATACCGTACATCGCCGCATCGTTGCCGCCGACGGAACGTATCGGACGGCAGAGTGCATTACCGACGAGACCGTGCGGTTGGTATCGGCTTACGAGCCGCATGGCGTGGCACAGGCTGTGGCGGAGATTGCCGCTTCGCCCTGCGTGTGGATAGAGGGTAAGGCTGTGGACAGCGCAACGGAGGTGCTCGGCTCGTCGATTACCTTCTACGAATTCGGGCGTCCCGACTGCGTCGAGGTCGATTTGCGCACAGGTTGCGGGGAGGTGCGTCTATGATGCGGCTCTCTATCGACGGTCGGCAGTGCGACCTTGCCGAAGAGGCGGTTGTACCTTGCCGTTTCGATGCTGCCGACCTTGCCGATGCCGCTTCGTGGCGCACGGGCAGTACGCTGTCGCTCTCGTTGCCGAGTACCCCTGCCAACGATGCCGTTTTCGGCTGTTCGCGCGACATCTATGCGGCAGAGCGGTTCAATGCCTCGCTGCATCGCGCCCGTATCGAGGTCGGTACGGCAACCCTTATGGAGGGGCGTGCTGTGCTGGTCGCAACCCGATTCGGACAGAGCGGGTCGGGCTACGAGGTGCGCATCACGGGCGGTGCGTCGCAATGGGCTGAACAGGCGGCACACACGCCACTCTCGGCTGCGGGTATCGATTTCGATATGACGCTTACGCCGACCGACATAGCCGCAACATGGGAGGGCGACCATGCGGTGCGCTTTCTGCCCGTCTGCCACGATGACATCGTTGCGGAGGTCTCGTCGTCGCTCGTGCCGGTGCAGAGGGTGATGCTGACCGACGACTATCATCCGTTCGTCTCGGTCGAAGCGTTGGTGCGCGATGCTTTCGAGAGTGCGGGCTACACCTTGCAGAGCCGCTTTTTCGAGAGCGATTTCGCACGGTCGCTCCATGTCGGCGGCGTGTATCGTGCGGTCGATGCCGAGCGGCAGAGGGAGCGTATGGACTTTCTCGCACGGCGCAAAGGTGCGGTGTCGGCAGCAGCCGATGCTCTCGGGTGTGTCTATGCTTCGCCCGCAGTTGCCCTCCATTCGCTCGGCAATGTGGTCGATACGGCAGATGCAACGGCTGTGGACGACGAGGGCAAGGCGATGGCAGATACCTTTGCCAAAGGCGACTGCTTTACGGTCGATGACGACGGTTTCGCCTGCTTCGTGCCGACGATGACCGCTACGGTCGGCTTCCTGCTCCATTTGGAGTACGAGACCGACTACCGCATCCTCTCGCGCACGAGGCTGGCGGGCTTCGACACCGTAACGGCGATAAACGGGGTCAAGGCGCGGTTTGCCCTGACCAATCCCTTTACAGACCGTCGCGGTGCGGTTGTCGCGGGCAACCGCTATCGGGTGGTCGTATTCGGCCACACGGAGGGTCGCGAGTATATGTTCAGGTGCGGAGCGATGTATCTCGCAGTCTTTTCCGGCTCCTCGACGACGATAACGATTCCCTCCGATGCCGTTTCGACCGTCTGCGGCATACTCTTCCGCGATTCGTCGTCGATGCCCTATACCGCATACGGCGGCGATTGGGCGATGTACGACGGCCACGTTGCCGAGAGCGGCACCACGAAGGTCGAGGTCGATTTGCGCATCCCTGCCCGCAAGATGTCGGCAGGCTCGAAGCAGCGGTTGGATGGTGTCTGTTTCGAAGGTGCCGATGCCGGCATGGTGCTGACCCTCTCGCCTCGCACATCGTTGCGCCCGATATTCTCGACCGAAGCGGGTTACGGCTCGCGACTGACGACGGCAGACATACTGCCCGACAGCGTCTCGATGCTCGATTTGGTCGATGGCGTGGCACGGATGTTCAATCTGCGCATCTTCACCGACCTGCACGAGCGCAAGGTCTTCGTCGAACCCGAAGAGGAGTTTTATGCCGACACTCCGACCGTCGATTGGAGCGACCGCATCGACTTTTCGCAACCCTTTTATTTGGTCGATGCCGCAATCGACGCTCCGCAATGGCGGGTGTTCGGCTACGGCATGGGCGACGAGGCTGTGGCCGACTTCAACGCCGACAACGACACCTTTTTGGGCGAATGGCGCACCGAAAATCCGCTCTACGGCACTCTGCCCGAGAGCAAACCGATGCGCATCGACCTCTTCGCTCCGACAATCAACCGCAGCGGTGCGGTCGCAACCGCTCCGAGTGCCTCGCTGATGCGGTTGTCGGCTGCCGCAACCGACGGCGAGGGCGATACGGATGGCGTGTCGATGCGCATAGTGCGCTATTGCGGGTTGCAACCTCTGCCCGAAGGGGAGCGGTGGGGATTTCCGCACGAGGCACCGACATACCCCTATGCGGCATTCTTCGGCACGACGGAGGGCGAAGCGTTCACTCTCGGCTTCGAAAATCGCAACGGCGCACAAGGGCTGCACCGCTACTACGACGAGGCTCTGGCTCGCGAACGCAACCGCTCGCTGCTGCACGCATCGTTGCTCATTATGCCCGAAGAGCGCGAACAACTCGTGCGCCACGATGCTGCGGTGCTGTCGTTCCGAAACCGGTTCCGCCTTGCGGTGGGAGGACAAAGCAGCATATTCTGACTGCGCAGCATCGCCGATTACGATGCCGAAAAGTGTTCCGTAAAGTGCGTATTCGAAAGGCTGAACGATGACGAATAACGGCTCACGCGACCGTCGCAGGCTCTTTGTGCCGTTGGTCATAGAATTGCGCAACCTCTCGGCAGACGAGGCTTTGGAGATGCTGTGGCGCGAAGGGTTGCTCGATGTTCGCAACATCGAATACCGCGCCATACGACGGGCAGTCGCCCGCCATGTCCGCTCGGGCGAACATAAATGCAGGGCAATGGAGAACGTGGCTCACGAATTCGACTGCTCCTACGAAAAGGTGAAGATGGTGGTGTATGGGAGTAAGGGGAGTTTAAGGGTTTAAGGGGGTTAAATGGTTTAAGGGTTTTTGGTCTCGGGTATAACGGCGAAGTTGTTGCTTGCCGACGATACTAAGAGAACTAGGAGAACTACGAGTTCTATGAGGGCAGAGGACGTATAGAAAAAAATAAACAACCTTGCTGCGTATCCTAGTTCTCTTAGAACTCTTAGAACTCCTATAACAGCGATTGCTTTTGTCTTGGGAGCAAGAGTATTTGCAGATGATTTTTGAGGTGTTTTCGTTTGGCGAGCAAGGCGCATGGTTGCAACTATGTAACGCGCGAGGCAAGCGAAAACAGCCAAAAAGGGCGGCAAAGACCGCAACTGCCAAGACAAAAACAATCGCATGGCACGCGATAAGTTACCCGCTATACGCACAACCAAAACCCCTTAAACCCTTCGCCGGAATCCCGTTATACGCAACAACCAAAACAATTTTTTCCGACATGACAAAACTTATCAAAATTTCCGATTCGGCAGAGCAATGCGTCATCGACATCGAGGGCGTAATAGGCACACCGGAGGGCGACGATGCCGGCTCGGCTGCCAATGGCGGTGCGAGTTATTCGGCTCTGCGCGAGCAGATTGCGGCAATCGCCCGAATCCAATCGCCGTCGGTTGTGGTCAATATCCGCTCGATGGGCGGCAGTGTCCACGATGCTCTGCTCATTTACGATGCCCTGTGCGCACTCGACGCACGGATTACCACGCGCTGTTACGGCTACACGGCATCGGCTGCGACAATCATCGCGCAGGCTGCTTCGCAGGGTTGCCGCGAGATTTCCGCCAACGGCCTCTATCTGATTCACAAGTCGATGTGTACGGTCGAGGGCAACGACGAGCGGCTTGCCGAGCACATCGAACTGCTGCGCAAGACCGACGAGCGCATAGCCGCGATTTATGCCGCACACTCCGACCGCGATGCGGAGCATTTTGCCGCACTGATGTCCGCCAATGGTGGCGAAGGCAGGTGGCTGACACCCGCCGAGACTGTCGAAGCGGGGCTTGCCGACCGCATTGCGGATGGCGGCACGAACGCCGTAGGCAACTTCGTGCGCGAAATTGCCGACCGCATAGCGACGCTGTTGCACCGCCCGAAGGGTAACGACCGCGCAACCGACTGTGTTGCCGACGATGTTGCCGACGATGTTGCCGAGCCGCAAATGCCTGCCGACGAATTGCCGGCAACGCCTTCGCCCTCGCTCATCGCCTTCGACGAAGGGCAGCGGCGTGCCGAGCCGACATCGTTGCGCGAGTGCGATGACCCGTCGGATGCCGACGAGCGTCCTACACCCAATGCCTTGGCATACGATGCCGATGCAAAGGGTATGCGGCGCGGAGTGTAAACTTACGGGCAAAACACCGCAACGATACGCGGATGACGACCATCCGCAACCTGCAAACCAATTTAATCAACCTCAAAAAAATTACAAAAAAAATGCTTATCGAAAATCCAAAGACCTACAAAGGTCAAGAAGCCGACACCATCTTTTTCCGCCCTTCGTTCTGTGGCAAAAGCGCAGAGGAGTTGGGTATCAGAGTTCTCTACAACCTGCCCGTTCCGACCACCGTACAGGTATGGAGCCATGCGGGCAACGTATTGCAGAAGTATGCGGGAGGCTGGAACGGCGGCTCGAAATCGAAGAAATTCCAAAAAACAATCGACATGCGCAAAGTCAAGGCCGAGACCTCGTTTGCCGCATCGGACTACTTCTCGATAGTCTTCGAGCAGATTACCGGCAGTGCCGATGTGAACATGGGCGATTTGACGGGTACCGACCTCGAAAAGGCGGAGACCGAATTGTTCAGACGAGCCATTGCCGAGAGCGTGCGTGCAACGATGTGGTTGGGCGACACTACGGGTCAGGTATCGTCGTTTACCACCTTCAACGGCTTCCTCAAAGCCATCAAGGATGCTTCCGAAGAGGGCGTAATCGACAACAGTGGCATGGCATACAGCCAATACGAGGAGTTGGATAGCGCGATGCTGACGTTCGACACGGTGTGGAACGCTGCCGCAGAGGAGTTGAAGAGCCTGCGTCCCGAAGGCAATCTCGCCTACTTCGCCACCTCCGACGTCGTGCGTCTCTACGAGAGCGAACTCGACAGCAGCACCACCGAAGCGGCATATCGCGAGCGCATCGACGGTCGTGCGGGATTGAGTTACCACGGCATACCCGTCATCGAGGTCGCACTCGGCAAGTACGACGCGCAGCAGAAGTACGGCAAATCGTTCTGCATGCTGACCGACCGTCGCAACATGGTGCTGGCACTCAACACCGCCGACATGCCCGAAAATGAGGTGCGCATGTGGTACAACCCCGACGAGATGGAGAATCGTCAGCGTGCCGTGTTCCTCGCGGGTGCCGACATTCTGGACACCCGTATAGTCTCGGTCTGCATGATTGGTATCGAGTAGCCATGGAGACCGCGACTACGGATTACAAACCCGTTGGCGGCGTTGCACGGGCGGTACTCTACCGACCCGAAGCGTGCAACGCCGCCTTCGCGGACGGCGTCTGTACGGCGTCGTTCGATGGCGAAGGGGTCGAAGTGGCACTTATCGACGAGTGTTCGTCGTTCGAGGAGGTCGCAGCCTGCGATTCGGGCAGGATTTCGGTCGTGCATACGCTCTCGCTCGTGGCTTCGCGCAACGATGCCGACTTGTGGCTTGCACCGCAATTCGTTGCCGATGCCGTGCGTCGCGGAGTCGTCGCCGACCTGACGCTGAACGACGGTCGCCGACTGATTGCGGGCTTCTCTGCCGATTTCGCCGACGAACAACCATTGCGCCTCCTTTCGCTGCGCAGTGCATCTGGCGAGCGATTGGCTCAAACGCCGACCGTAACGCTGACATTGCGCTCGGAGGATACGGCAGGCGCATCACCGTTAAACACAACCGCACTATGACATCTACCAAAACCCACTGCATACGCGGTGTCGGCAACATGGCCGAACCGCTGCTGCCCGCTGCTGCCGCTTCGCCCGTTGCGAGCGGAGAATTTTGGCGTTGGGGCAGCGACAACCGTTTTCCCGCAGCCTTGGCTGCCATGGCGCGACGTTCGACGACGCATCGCCGCATAATCAACGACAAGGCCGACTACATCGCCGGCAAAGGCTTTGCATTCGATGTCGCCCAACCTCTGCTCGCCCGCCTTGTGGAGCGAGCCAACGGGCGCGACGAGAGCCTGCGGCAGGTGATAGCCAAAATCGCATTCGACAAGGCTCTGTTCGGCAACGCCTTTTTGGAGGTGGCGACCGACGAGGCGCATTCGTTCCTCGCGCTCTATCATCAGGACGCTTCGCACTGCCGTCTTGCCCGCGATTCGCAACATGTGCTGATGCACCACGATTGGAACGCCTTTTCCATGCACGATGCACTCTCGTTGCCGCTCTATCCGCGTTTCGAGCCGCGCGAGGATGGCACGTTGCGCTCGATTGTCCACTACAAGGACTACGAGCCGATGTTCGTCCACTACGGCGTGCCTCCCTACATAGCGGGGATGAATGTCTCGGCAATAGCCTACAAAACCGACCGCTGGAACATCTCGCGATTGGACAATTCGTTCCAACTCTCGGGTGTGATGATGCTCGACAACACCGCCGACAACGAAGCCGAAGCAGCCCAACTCGCACGCATCGCCGAAGAGCGTTTTGCGGGCAATCCCGGGCAGGTGATGTTCGTGGTCAAGGACGGCAGCGACAACGACAATTCGCGATTCATTCCGATTGCGTCGTAGAACGAGGGCGATTGGCAGGCATTGCACGACCAAGCGGTCGGCGACATCGTCGTTGCCCACTCGTGGTTCCGTTCACTCAGCGGATTGGATTATGCTTCGGGCTTCGATTCGGAGCGCATACTCCACGAATACGAGGTCGCGCTCAACACCGTCATTTTGGGCGAACAGGCGGAAATCATGGAGCCTGTCGTGCGAATAGCGAGTGCCGTGTTGGGCATCGATGCCTCGTCGCTCCAAATCGTCAATCGCCCTCCGACGCGCTCCAAACCGATATATATGCGCGTTTGGGAGGCTCGCAAGGCCGACGGCTTGGACTACGATGCCGACGACCCTGCACAGCAGTTGTTCCTCTCGGAGATTACCAAATACAACGTAACCAAAATCGGATGATTTATGCAGACGCTCATTACACCTGCGCAAGTTGTTGCGCTTGCCTTTGCCGACGGCGAATATATCTCGCCCGAGGCACTACTCGAAGCCGACATAGCGGCAGCATCGCACAGCTATATAGAACCCGTTGCGGGTCGTGCGCTGTGCGATGCACTCGCTGCCGGCCGTTATCCCGAACTGCTTGCCGACTATGTGGCACCCGCTTTGGCCATGGCGGTACGCACGCTGCTGCAACGTGCGCTGAATGTCCGCACGGGGCAGATGGGGCTTGTCGTACCCGACATCTCGGGGTCGCAGACGGCGGTGCAGAGCGCAGCGGCAGAACTGCAACGCTCGCTGACCGAGCGTCGTCGGCTGTTGCTCGGCCGACTCTCGGATTACCTTGCCGCAAACGAGGAGCAATTTCCCGAATACGATGCGTCGCACGATGCGATGCGCAAATGTAGAATATATGGAGGCTTTGTTCAGATACGTTAATGCCGCAGCACTTTCGCTCGCAGCCCTCTTCGCACCCGTTCGTCCGCTTGTCTGCTGCGCCGCCCTCTTCATAGGCATCGACTTTCTGACGGGCGTTGCAGCCGACCGCCGAATACGTCGGGACAGGGGCGAAAAGTGGTATTTCGAGAGCAGCGAAGCGTGGCGCACGGTACGCAAAGCGGGCTTCGTCGTCGTGGCAATCGGTATGTCGTGGCTCATCGAGACCTGCATACTCGATTTCGTCGATTCGCACCTGACACGCATGTTTACGGGCTTCGTGTGCGGCGTGGAGATGTGGTCGTTCCTCGAAAATGCGTCGGTGCTGTCGGATGCGGCACTCTTCGGCTGGCTGCGCAAATATGTCCACCGCAGAATCAGAAAGGAGATGGAAGATGAGTAGAGCCTTCGTGCCGCGCGGTCTGCGCAACTGCAACCCCGGCAACATACGCCGTTCGGCAGTCCGCTACAAGGGCGAATGCGACGATGCCGATGCCGACGGATTCCGCCGTTTCGAGAGCATGGCATACGGCTATCGCGCCATGTTCGTACTGCTTCATACCTACTCGGTACGCTATGGCTGTCGGAGCATAGCCGATATGATAGCCCGCTATGCTCCTCCGTCGGAAAACGATACTTCGGCCTATGTGCGCCGCGTCGCAAGGGCTGCGGGCATAGAGCCGCACGCAGCGGTCGATACCCGCAACGGTGCGCTCATGCAGCGCGTGGTCTGCGCCATGTCGGCCGTCGAAAACGGAGTGCCTGCCGATGTCGGCGAGGTGCGGCAGGGTTGGGAGATGTTCGAGCAGGATATGCCGAAATAGAGCGAAAAACGCTATCTTTGTTCCATGACTTGGTCGATGACGCATATTTGCAGACGCTTCGGGCAGATGCCGATGACGGCGGTCGCAGTGCCGCTCGTTGTCGGCATCCTCGTTGCTTCGTACATCGACGTTCCGACTGCGTTGTGGTGGTCGTGCGCGGCTCTGTGCGTGGGTGCATCCATGTTGCTGCATACGGGCAGGGGCGTGTGGCTCGCTCTGGCGATGTTGCCACTCGGAGCGGCACTGTTCAATATGGATCGACCCTCCGACGAGATATGCGGCCGACCTATGTGGATGACCCTCTGCTTCGACGATGCAACATTGCAGGGCGAGGGTCGCAACCGTGCTTCGGCGGAGATTGTCGCGTGCGAAGCCTTGCCGTCGGCGGTCGGGAGTTCGGTATTCGTCTCGTGCGACGCATCGCTGCATTTCGACAAGGGCGATCGCATCACGCTCTATGGCGAAGTGGTGCGTTTCGACGATACGCCGCAGTGGTACACGGGTCTGAATTGTGCGGGTCTGCTGTGGCTGAACGAAGCGACCTCTTTCGAATACCTGCCTGCCGACAACGATAGCCGGCATGCACGCGCCGTCGAAAAACTCTCGCGCCTGACACCTGCGGGCGATGCCCGTGCCACGATGTTGTCGATGGCAATCGGCGAGCGCGGTCGGACGCAGCCTTCGTTGCGCGACACCTATGCGCAGAGCGGTACGGCACATCTGTTGGCTGTGTCGGGACTGCATGTGGGGATGTTCTTTTTGTTGGCCAACTTCCTGCTCACCTTCATTCCGTTGGCACGCGGAGGCAATCTGTTGCGATGCGTCGCTGCAACCGTTGCGGTGTGGTCGTATGTTACCCTGTGCGGCTCGCCTCCGAGTGCCGTCAGGTCGGCAGCGATGTTCTCGGTGTTGCAGTTGGGTATCTTCACTTCGCGCGAATACGGCGGTGCCAATACGCTTGCCGTGGCTGTTGCAGCCATGTTGCTGTGCGCTCCGCACCTGCTCTTCAATACGGGCTTTTTGCTCTCGGTCGCTGCCGTTGCGGGCATTATTTTCTGGGGTACTCCGCTGATTGTGTCGCTGCATACGCACAACCGAGCCTTGAAAATCGTCGTCGATTTGGTTGCGATAGGGTTGGTTGCGACCGTTGCGGTGCTGCCTTTGACATCAAATCTGTTCGGAGTGGTCGCATTGGCGGGCGTGGTGGTCAATCCGCTCGTTATGCTGACCGCCAACGTCATCATCGTCTTTGCCATAGCAGCACTTTTGCTGCCCTCGCCGCTTGCCGACTTCGTCGTGCGCCCTGCGTTGCAGTGCGCCGAGTGGCAGAATGCCCTCGTCGGTCGTATGTCGGAATTTGAGTGGAGCAGTTTCGATTACCGCCTGCCGACATGGGCTGTCATAGGCATCTATGCCCTCTTTGCAGCGGTTACGATTGCCGCTTGGGGTCTCGAACGCAAGAAAAGACCGCCGACGATTAAGGATAATTGAGAGAAATTTGGTACATTTGTCCGATGTTTACTCTCGCCGAATTTCAAACGCTTTGTCGCACCGATGTGCGCGAGTCGATAGCCGCCAACATAGGTCGCAATCCCGTGTCGATTGCCTTGGACAGCCATATTGCGGAGGCTTCGACGGTGGCGACGCAGGTCAAGCGGTTGCAGCGTGCATCCCGCAAACTGCCCTCGTTCCGCGCCGCTTTGGCGATACTCCCTCCGCGAGCCTACGAGCAGTCATCGAGCGAAGCGTGTGCAGCCCGCAAAGGGTTGTCGGGCGTATCGGTGTTGGATTTGACCTGCGGCTTGGGGGTCGATGCGCTTGCACTTTCACGCCGTTTCGAACGGGTCGTTGCGGTGGAGCGCGACGAGGTGCTGGCAATGACGGCTCGCGAGAATTTTGCACGGCTCGGCGTAACGAACATCGCTGTCGTGTGCGCTTCGGCAGAGGAGTATCTGCGTTCGACGACGGAGCATTTCGATTGGTGCTTCGTCGATCCCGACCGACGCGACGAGAACGGTGCGAGAAAGGTGAGGTTGGAGGAGTGCTCGCCCGACGTTACGGCATTGCGCTCCCGCATTGGCGAGGTTGCCGAGAGGCTCTGCATCAAGTGTTCGCCTCTGTTCGATGTCGGCGAGGCGTTCCGACTATTCGGCGATTGCCGTGTGGAGAGCGTCTCGATAGGGGGCGAATGCAAGGAGGTGAATATCTATATCGACGGCTCGATGCGCAGCATCGCGGCAGTCGCAATCGGCTCCGACGGCAGCGAACGGCTGTTCGAAGCACCCGCTCCCGTACAATCGGAGTGGTGCGGCGAGGTGCGCGATGTGGCCGAATATCGCTACCTGACACTGCCCGATGCGGCACTGCAACATTCGCGGTTGGTTGCCGCCTGCTTTGCGGGCAAGGCCGATGTGTGGAGCGACAATTCGGTGGCGTTGTCGGTTGCCGAGCCGAGCGTAACGCTCGGACGCACGTTTGCCGTGCGCGAGGTGTTGCCGTTCAACGAAAAGGCTCTGCGCAAGAGGTTGAAGGGTCGTCGGGTCGAGATTATGCAGCGCGATTTTCCGCTGTCGAACGCCGCAATCTGCTCCCGTTTGGGGGTGCGCGAAGGGGGTACGGAGCGTTGGTGCTTTGCTCGTGTGGGTGGCAGATGCTTTGCCTTCGGATTGGAGGATGCGGGCGCAAAGGGCGCGGAGAGTACGGAATAAGAAGGAAAAGGCTATGGTAATTATCGGAAGCGGCAATGTCGCCGAGTCGTTGGCTCGGGCGGCGAAGGAGCAGGGAGTGGCGGTCGAACAGGTTTTCGCCCGCAACGAGGTGCGCGGTCGGATGGTGGCGCAGATTGCGGGTGCCGATTGGTGCGGCGATGTGCGCAACGTGGCTCGCAGCGACATCTACCTCATAGCCGTCAGCGACGGAGCCGTGGCGGATGTGGCAGCGACACTGCCGTTTGCCGACGATGCTGTTGTGGCGCATACGGCGGGCAGCGTGGGGTTGGAGGCTCTGCCGGCAAGGGTAACGCATCGGGCGGTGTTTTATCCCTTTATGACCTTTACGGCGGGACGCGCGGTCGATTGGCGGAGCGTGCCGGTATTCGTCGAGGCCTCCGATGAGGTTGCGCTCGAACGCATTACGCTTTTGGCACGCCGTTTGAGCGACAGAGTGGCGCAGGCCGATACGGCACAACGCGCCCGACTGCATCTGGCGGGTGTCTTTGCCAACAACTTCGCCAATGCGATGTTTGCGGCTGCGGGCGACGTGTTGCACGAAGCGGGGTTGCCTGCCGATTTGACCGATGCCCTCATAGGCGAGACTGCCGCCAAGGCGATAGCCTCGCACAATCCCGCAACGGTGCAAACGGGTCCTGCCGTGCGAGGCGACAAGGCGACGCAGGAGCGACACCGCACGTTGTTGGCGGAGGATGCGCTGCTGCGTACCATTTACGACAAAATCAGCGAATATATATGGCAAAAAAGAATTTCAAAGAGTTGATAGCCGATGTCGAGGCATTGGTGTTTGATGTGGACGGAGTGTTTACCGATGGCGGCATCATTCCGTTGGCGGATGGCGATTTCATCCGCAAATACTACGCCAAGGATGGCTATGCTGTGGCATACGCCATAAAGCACGGCTATAAAATCTGCATCATCTCGGGCGGTTTCGGACGGACGCTCGAATCGCGCATGAACAGGCTCGGAGTGGAGTATCTCTATTTGGGCTGCATGGACAAAATCGCCGCCATTCACGATTTTGCCGCTCGGGCGGGAGTCGATTTGGCAAAGACAATCTACATGGGCGACGACATTCCCGATTTGGAGTGCATGCGCGAGGTCGGCATCCCCGTTGCGCCTGCCGATGCCTGTGCCGAAGTGGTCGAAGAGGCTGTCTATGTCTCGGAGTACGGCGGCGGTAAAGGTGCGGTGCGCGATATAGTCGAGCAGGTGCTGCGCGTGCAGGGTAATTGGGCTCTCGACAGTCGGGGCGTCATTGCTGACGACTCGAACAAAGCGGCTTCGCGATAATGGCACGCGAGATAGAACGCAAATTTTTGGTGTGCGACGATTCGTTCCGCAAGGCGGCTCGTTCGTCGGCGCGCATCGCGCAGGGTTATCTCTGTACGCGGCGCGTTACGGCAAGGGTACGCATCTATGGCGAGCAGGCATTTCTGACACTCAAAAGCAAGAGCCGCGATGGAGGATTGAGCCGCTTCGAGTGGGAGAGGCCTATGCCCGTGCGTTGTGCCGAACTGCTTTTGCGCCGTTGCGCGGGAGTGGTCGAGAAGCGTCGCTACTTGGTCGATTACGAGGGCTACACCTTCGAAGTGGACGAATTCGAGGGAAAGAACGAGGGCTTGGTTGTGGCAGAGGTCGAACTCGCATCGGTCGATGAACATCCGCCGTTGCCCGATTGGATATGGAAGGAGGTTACGGGCAACCGCTACTACTACAACTCGTTCCTTGCCCGACACCCCTACTGCGAATGGCGGTAGGCAGAGCGTGTCAATGTTAAGTTTACGTTAAATCTGCCGTCGGGGTGTTGCAACCGCAGGGTTTGCCGTTAATTTTGCAGAAACGAACAAACCAATACAACAACCTTTATGGGAGACATCTACACAGTCGTAGTGGCGGTACTCGCGATTCTTGCCGTTACGGGACTCTATGTCGGAGTAACCAACGACGCAGTCAATTTCCTCAATTCGGCCATAGGCAGCAAGGCTGCTTCGATGCGCACCATTTTGATAGTGGCATCGGTCGGCATCATCATCGGCGCAATCACATCGAGCGGAATGATGGAGGTGGCACGGCACGGTATGTTCAATCCTGCGATGTTCACCTTCCGCGAAGTGATGATGCTCTATGTGGGCGTGATGTTCGCCAACGTGATACTGCTCGACCTCTACAACTCGCTCGGTCTGCCCACTTCGACCACCGTGTCGCTCATATTCTGTCTGCTCGGCTCGGCTGTGGCTGTGGCAGTGTTCAAAATCGCGACCGACGATGCCGTAACCTTCGAGACGCTCGGCCAATACATCAACACCACCCGCGCAATGGGTATCATCTCGGCGATTCTGCTCTCGGTGGTCATAGCCTTCACCTGCGGTACGATTGTCATGTACGTTTCGCGTTTGATATTCTCGTTCCGTTATATGGGCGTTCTGCGCCGTTTCGGTGCCGTGTGGTGCGGAGCGTCGCTGACCACGATAGTCTATTTTGCGCTCTTCAAAGGGCTTAAAACCACCCTTGCGGGCAGTGCCTTCATCGCCTATGTCGATTCGCACCTGTTGCTGTCGCTGCTCGTCTGCTGGGCAGGTTGTTCGACGGTGCTGTTCTTCCTGCAACTCTTCCGCGTCAATCTGCTGCGCATAACGATACTCGCAGGTACCTTCTCGCTCGCACTCGCATTTGCCGGCAACGACCTTGTGAACTTTATCGGCGTGCCGATTGCGGGCTTCGATGCCTTCGGCGTTGCCCGTGCCGCAGGGAGCGATGCGATAATGATGACTGCACTCAACGAGGCGACTGCCACCAATCCGCTCTATGTGCTTGCGGCAGGAGTGATTATGGTGCTGACACTCTGGACATCGCGCAAGGCGATGCACGTTACCGAGACCGAAATATCGCTCTCGTCGCAAAACGACGACGCACAACCGCAATACTCCTCGTCGCTCTTCTCGCGAACGTTGGTGCGCGGTGCGCTCAATACCGTCAATTTTTTCGACCGCGTTACGCCCGTACCCGTAAAAAATTGGGTGGCTTCGCGCTTCGAATGGGCAGATATCGAACACAGCGGCGCACCTTACGACATGATTCGCGCAACGGTCAATCTGACCACCTCGTCGCTGCTCATCGCCCTCGCCACATCGCTCAAACTGCCGCTCTCGACCACCTACGTCTGCTTTATGGTCGCCATGGGTTCGTCGCTTGCCGACAGGGCTTGGGGCAGAGAGAGTGCCGTATATCGCATTACGGGAGTGGTTACGGTCATTATGGGTTGGTTTATCACCGCATTGGGCGGATTCTTCATAGCACTCGGCGTCGAGTTCGTGCTGATGTGGGGAGGCATGGCGGCATTCGGCGTAATTACGGTATTGTGCCTCTATATGGTCATCCGCAGCAACCTGCGCAAACCCAAATCGCAGGAGCAGCAGACAGAACTGCCTATGCGCGAAAACCTTGCCGACAGCGTCGTCGCCAATGTCGGCACGACAATCAAAAACGCCACACGCATCTACAACCGCACGATAGTCGCACTGATGAAGGAGAACCGCAAGGCGTTGAGGGAGATGGTGCAGGAGTCGGAACAGATGTATGCCTACAACCGACAACTCAAATACAACATCGCGGCAACGCTCAAACGTACCTATGGTGCCGATTTGAATCTGTCGCTCTACTATGTGCAGATGGTCGATTATCTGAACGAAATGACCAAGGCGTTGGTGCATATCACACGCCCTGCATTCGAGCATATCGACAACAACCACGAGGGTTTGAGCCGCACGCAGACCGAAGATTTGATGGCCATAAATTCGGATGTGGATGTCATCTATACACGCATACTCTATATGGTATCGACGGGCAACTTCAACGACATCGATGCCGTGTTGGACATGCGCGACGATTTGTTCTACCGCATCGCCGAATCGACTAAAACCGAATTGGCACGCATCACGGCAGGCGAGAGCAACTCCAAAGCGGGTATGCTCTATCTGAACATCCTCTCCGAGACCAAAACCATGGTGCTGCAATCGCGCAACCTCCTCAAATCTCAACGACTGTTCATCGAACAGGAAAAGGGCGAACGCATCGGCTGGGCAAAACGGGTGTACGAGTAATGAGGATTGGTCGGGAGTATAACGGCAAGGTTGTTGCGTGCCGACGTTTCTGGGAGACCTAAGAGAACTAAGAGTTCTACGAGGGCATAGAACGATAGAAAAAATAAACAACGCTGTTGCCTATCATAGTTCTCTTAGAACTCCTATAACAGCCGCACGTGATAAGCAACCCGTTAAACGCACGAAAAAAACACTCTTAAACCTCTTCAATGCTTCGGCGTGTGCCGACCGTGCCGTCATACCTACTGCCGAAATCACTAACCACTAAAAAAATTGCGCCCGAAAGTGCGATTTTTTTTGTTTTTGCGATGCGGATTCAAAAATTATTACTAAATTTATAAACTCATTTGAACCAAAAGGCGCAAATACCTTAAAACTTTATATATCGTTATGAAAAACTATTCATCGAAAGAGATTAAGAACATCGTTCTTGTCGGCGCACCGGGTTCGGGTAAGACCACCCTTGCCGAAGCCATGGCGTTCGAGGGCAAAGTCATCGACCGTCGCGGCACAATCGAAAACAACAACACTTTGTCGGACAACACCGACATCGAGCACGAATACAAACGCTCGATATATTCGACCATACTCTTTACGGAGTTTATGAACCGCAAACTGAACATAATCGACTGCCCGGGTTCGGACGATTTCTGCGGTAACCTCTTCTCTGCATTCAAGGTCGGCGACGTGGGTGTGATGTTGGTCAATGCCCAGAACGGTTGGGAGGTCGGCAACGAGATTCAGGCTCGCTATGCCCGCATTCTGAACAAGCCGCTCATCGCCGTCATCAACCAGTTGGATGCCGAGAAGGCCAATTACGAGGCCGCTTTGGAGAGCATCAAGGCCGATTCGGTCGTTAAGCCCGTAGTGGTGCAGTATCCTGTCAATCAGGGTGTCGGTTTCGATTCGTTTATCGACGTTCTGATGATGAAGATGTACCGTTTCAAGGACGAGAACGGTACGCGCGAGGAGTTGGAGATTCCTGCCGAGGAGCGCGAACGTGCCGAAGAGTTGAACAAGGAACTCGTCGAATCGGCTGCCGAATATGATGACGCGCTGTTGGAACTCTATTTCGACAAGGGTACACTGACGCAGGACGATATCCGTTCGGGTCTGAAAATCGGCGTGGCAAAGCGTGCCGTGATGCCGGTATTCTGCACCAGCGGCAAGCGCGACATAGGTACCAAGCGACTGATGGAGTTCATCATCAACGTTGCACCTGGTCCTACCAAGGCACCTGCATTCCCTGCTGTCGATGGCTCGCTCATAGAGGCAGATTCGGCTGCACCGGTCGTGCTGTTCGTATTCAAGAGCCAAATGGAGGGACACATAGGCGAAATCAACTATTTCCGCGTAATACGCGGTACGCTGACCGAAGGTATGGAACTCGTCAATTCGCGCACGGGCAACAAGGAGAAGGTGTCGCAGATTTTCGCCGTTGCGGGTAAAAACCGCGTGAAGGTTACCGAACTCGCTGCGGGCGACATAGGTTGCACGGTCAAATTGAAGGGTACGCGCACCAACGACACTCTGTCGGCTCCTGCCAACCCTGTCGAAATCGAGCCTATCGCATTCCCCGAGCCTCGCTATCGTGCCGCCGTGCGTGCCAAGGTACAGAGCGACGACGAAAAGTTGGGCAAGGTACTCAACGATGCCCGTTTCGAAGACCCTACCATTCTGGTCGAGTACTCCAAGGAGTTGAAGCAGACGATAATTCAGGGTCAGGGCGAGCACCATCTCAACATCCTGCGTACACGCATCGCTGCCGAGAACAAAATCGATATGGAGTTCTTCGCACCGAAAATCCCGTATCGCGAGACCATCACCAAGGTTGCACAGGCAGACTATCGCCACAAGAAACAGTCGGGCGGTGCAGGTCAGTTCGGCGAGGTGCACATGGTCATCGAGCCTTACTACGACGGTATGCCTGAGCCTACCAAATACAAGGTCAATGGCAAGGAAATCAACGTCAATGTCAAAGGTAAAGAGGAGTACGACCTCGAATGGGGCGGCAAACTGCAATACTACAACTCGATTGTCGGCGGTGCCATCGATGCCCGCTTCATGCCTGCCATATTGAAGGGTATCATGGAGAAGATGGACGAAGGTCCGCTTACGGGTTCGTATGCCCGCGACATCCGCGTAGTGATTTACGACGGTAAGATGCACCCTGTCGATTCCAACGAAATCTCCTTCAAACTCGCTGCCCGCAACGCCTTCAAAGAGGCATTCCGCAACGCGGGTCCGAAGATTATGGAGCCTATATACAATGTCGAGGTACTCGTGCCGACCGAATATATGGGTTCGGTGATGAGCGATTTGCAAAACCGCCGTGCGATGATTATGGGCATGGAGTCCGACAAGGGCTTCGACCGCCTGAATGCACGTGTGCCACTTGCAGAACTCTACCGTTACTCGACGACCCTTTCGTCGCTAACTTCGGGCGCGGCAACCTATACGATGCGTTTCGATTCGTACGAACAGGTGCCGAGCGATGTGCAGGAGAAACTGCTCAAAGCATACACCGATACGGACGAGGAGTAATTTGTAAGAGCAACAAAAAAGATTCCGCCCAAATTTGGGCGGAATCTTTTTAGTGGCTAGTGGACACTGCCCTCTGCCCGTCATTCTCGAACGGAACGAAGTGGAGTGAAGAATCTCGGGCAGAATCGGACGCAAGTATGCAAAGGGCAGAAAACCTCGCATTCGACCACAACAGATTCTTCGCTTCGCTCAGAATGACGGAAACGGTTGTGCGTATAACGGGTAACTTATCAAGTGCCATGCGATTGTTTTTGTCTTGGTAGTTGCGGTCTTTGCCGCCCTTTTTGGCTGTTTTCGCTTGCCTCGCGCGTTACATAGTTGCAACCATGCGCCTTGCTCGCCAAACGAAAACACCTCAAAAATCATCTGCAAATAATCTTGCTCCCAAGACAAAAGCAATCGCTGTTATAGGAGTTCTAGGAGAACTAAGAGAACTAAGATATAGTAACAACGTTGTTTGTTTTTCTATCCGCTGTATGCCCTCTTAGAACTCCTAGTACTCCTAGTTCTCTTAG
>CALYVN010000025.1 GCA_945494785.1 uncultured Alistipes sp. | reverse complement strand
AGATACGCAAAATAAATGTATCGGCAAAATATAAGCCGCCGTTTTCATCAAAACAACAGATTATACCGACAAATTATTATATTTTTCGTATATTTGCCAAAGTATGAAAAGAGTATTAGGCATAGTTGCAACGGTATGTGCAACGATATTGGTATCCGGCTGCTCCTCCGAGACAGCAAACGTCGAGGAGCAGGCCAACATAATATTCGGCATAAATGCCGACGGTTACGAGGTCGAGAAACACAGCGTTGAATCGGGCGAAACTTGGAGCAAGATTCTCGATTCTTACGGCATCGACCGCAACAAAGTACTGACGCTCGACCGCCTGTCGGCCGACATCTGTCCGTTGCGTCAGATTCGCGCAGGAAACAATTACACCACCTTCATCAAGAGCGACTCGACGATGCGCCGGCTTGATTATGTGGTTTACGAAAAGAATCTGACCGATTATGTCGTGTTCGCATTCGCAGGCGATTCGGTTGCCGTAACGAAGGGAGAGCGACAAGTCGATATACGCCGCCAAAAGCGGTCGGCAGTAATAGAGAGTTCGCTGTGGGGTGCAATCATGAAGGAGAATCTGCCATACGCCCTTGCATCGGAACTCGAAGATATTTATCAATGGACGGTCGATTTCTTCGGCATTCAGGCAGGCGACAGTTTTACGGTCATCTATGACGAAAAATTCATCGACACTCTGTCGGTAGGCGTAGGTCGCGTTTGGGGTGCGCGTTTCACCCACTGTGGCAAAGAGATTTATGCCATACCGTTCAAACAGGGCGACAAGGTGCAGTATTGGGAGTACGACGGCGGCTCGTTGCGCAAGCAGTTGCTGAAAGCACCGCTCAAATTCACGCGCATATCATCGACCTTCTCCAATGCCCGCTTTCATCCGATACTCAAAAAATATCGTCCGCATCACGGCGTGGATTATGCCGCACCAATCGGTACGCCGGTACGCTCGGTTGCAGACGGAACGGTAATAGCAAAGAGTTATCAGGGAGCAGCCGGCAACATGGTCAAAATCAAACACCCGGGCAATCTAACCTCGGGCTATCTGCATCTGCGCGGTTATGCCAAGGGTCTGCACGTCGGCAAACGGGTCTCGCAAGGCGAGATAATCGGTTATGTAGGCAGTACGGGTCGTTCGACAGGCCCGCATCTGGATTTCCGCTTATGGAAAGGCGGCACACCAATCAATCCGCTCAAAATTCCGCAGAAACCGGCAGAGCCTATATCGGAGAAGAATCGCACGGCATTCGAACATATCCGCAACCGTATCGTTGCCGAGTTGAACGGCGACGTACCCGATTCGATACGTGTTACGCAACTCGATTCGATGGCAATCAAATAATTATGGACACGACCAAAACGGGCATCATAATTGTCGCCGCAGGAGGTGGCAAACGCATGGGCGGAAGCATCCCGAAGCAGTTTGCGCTGGTCGATCGGGAGCCGATTCTCGTCCGCACGATTAACAACTTCGCCAAGTCTTTTGCCGGTGCTAAGATAGTTGTCGTGCTGTCTGCCGACAAGGTGGATTTTTGGCACAATCTGGCAGCCCGTTTCCGCGTTGCACGCCACAGTGTGGTTGTCGGCGGCAAGGAGCGTTTCCACTCCGTCAAATGTGGTATCGAGGCATTGAGCGATGCGGTGGATTTGATAGCGGTACAGGACGGCGTGCGACCTTTCGCCTCGCCCAAGATGTTGCAGCGAACAGCGGCAGAGGCTGCGAAATACGGCTCTGCCATACCGGTAGTAACGCCTGTGGATTCGTTCCGCGAGGTCTGCGGCGATGACGGTTCGACCATTATCGACCGTTATGCATTGAGAATCGTACAAACTCCGCAGATTTTCCGAGCCGATATTCTGCGGGCGGCATACGACACCGATTTTCTGCCGTCGTTCACCGACGACGCTTCGGTAGTCGAGCATGCAGGTTACAAAATACATCTGTGCGAAGGAGAGCGCAACAACATAAAAATCACCACACCCGAAGATATGATAATTGCCGAGGCAATTACGGAGGCACAGCGACAACAGTGAGGCAGGAGTATAAATACAGGGCAAATTACGGCACATGGCATTGGTCGGCGATTCACATCATCGGCTTTGTAGTGATTGCCGTTGCATTGGTCTATTTGTACGACGGCGGTTATATGTTGGCTTGGTTTCTCTCGTTACTGGTCGCCTTGATAGGATTGATGATACTCTCCGTTCCTCGCAAGATAGTGCTGACCGACGAGAGCGTAGAGATATGTTGCGTCTCCGACATGACAACCATCCGCTACGACGACATCGCATCCATACGCATCGTGCCGCAGTGCGATATGCGTTGGTTTATGCCTATATTCGCCTCGATAGGATTTTTGGGATTCTATGGCTATTTTCTGAATCTGCGCCGTTTGGATTTGGTCGCAGTCTATGCGGCAAAATGGGCGGATTTCGTCGAAATAACCGACATCTTCGACGACAAATACTACGTCTCCTGCGACAAGCGCGAGGAGTTGGTCGGCATCATAACAGAGAGATTAAACAAAACCCCGAACGACGATGTTCAGCAATAGAGGCTTCAACTATAACGAGAAACTGCTTTCGCGAGCCATTCCGAGCGTGATATTGCGACGCTCCTATCAGACGGCGATGTTGCTGTCGATGGCTCTGTTCGCATTTATATTCATCATCGTATTCCGTCCCTTCGGCATATACCGGTTTGTCCATGAATCGGGCATACTCGCATCGTTCGACCTCTCCACGGAGGAGGCGTTCTACATTGCAACGACATGCGTGGTACTCTATGCCCTAATCATCGTCGGCATATCGCGGATAATAATGGTGCATTACTATCGTCACAAGGCGATGAACTATCTGCAATACATAGCGTGGTCTTTTGCGGAGTTTATCCTGTTGGCCATCTTCATCACGGGCTTCTCGTCCACGCTGTTCCACAACGAATATATCGTAAAGATATTCATCAATGTCTTTGTACGCACCTTCTGCATACTGCTCATACCCTACCTTTACTGTTTTCTGTACACCGTATTGGTCGAGAAAATTCAGGTCGTCAAACATCTGCGCGAGAGCATAGAGAACGACGAGGCGCAACAGCAAAAATCCTATGTGCTGTTCAACGACGACAAGGGATTGCGGCTCTCGGTCAAGCGCGACAACCTGCTGATTATCGAATCGGCAGACAACTATATATGCGTCTGGTACCAAAACAACGGCACGGTCAAAAAGGCTATGGTACGCAACACCATGAAACGGGTGGCAGAGCAGTTGGATTCGAGCAACATCCGCAGGTGTCATCGTTCGTATATGGTCAATCTCGACCGAGTCAAGGTATTGCGCCGCGAAAAAGAGGGCATATTTATCGAACTCGGATTGGATAGCGTACCGGATATTCCAATCTCAAAGACCTACGCCGACAGCATCACTGCTTGGCTGATGAAATAGCAAATTCAAACTCAATCGACATGAAACACTTTATAACGCGATTTACCGAAGTCGCCCAACAGAATTGGCACAAGCCTGCTCTTTGCGACTACAAAGGTGACACATTTTTATATGCCGACGTTGCAACCCAGATTGCGAAGTTGCATATCATATTCGACCGCGCCGGCGTCAAGCAGGGCGACAAGGTGGCACTTTGCGCCAAAAATACGGCTCGTTGGGGCATAGCCTATCTTGCCGTAACCGCATATCGTACCGTTGCCGTACCTATTCTCAACGGATTTACGCCCGACAATCTCGAAAAGTTGGTAGCGCACTCCGACAGCGTCATGCTGTTTACCGAGCGAGAGATGTGGTTGCAGATGCACCACGAGAACATGCCGCATCTGAAAGCCGCCATCAACATCGACGACTACTCCGAACTCTATTCGCTCGACGACAGCCTTGCCGCCGTCATTCCGAATATCAACGAGTTGTTCAAAGAGGCTTATCCGAACGGGATGAAGCGCAATCTGATGCAATACCAAACGGGCGAGCCGGACGAACTGATTACAATTAGTTACACCTCCGGCACCACATCGTCACCAAAGGGCATCATGTTGTCGGCAAAGAACATCTCGTCGAACATCTCGTTCGGCGTCAAGCGCATTCAGATTCCGTTGGGCGACAAGATAGTATCGATGTTGCCATTGGCTCATCTGTACGGTTTGGCATTCGAGTTTCTGTATCCCGTAACGAGCGGCTGTTGCGTATATTTCCTCGGCAAAACGCCTTCGCCTGCCATATTGCTGCAATCATTTGCCGACGTGCGGCCTTACATGCTTATCACCGTACCGTTGGTTATCGAGAAGATTTTCCGCAACAAGGTTTTGCCTACATTGGAGAAGCCTGCCATGCGCTTTGCCACATCGATTCCGTTGCTCAAAGATGTCATCTATCGTGCGGTGCGCGACAAGGTGATGACAGCCTTCGGCGGCAATATGAAACATATCATCATAGGCGGAGCGGCAATCAGCGGCCCTATCGAGGTGTTGATGAAGAAGATTCATCTGCCATATACCGTCGGTTACGGCATGACCGAATGCGGTCCGCTCATCGGTTACGAGGATTGGTACAACTTTGCCATCCGCTCGTGCGGCAAGCCTGTGGACGGAATGGAGGTACGCATCGACTCCGAGGACGAACACAACATAGTCGGCGAGATTCAGGTGCGCGGCGACAACGTGATGCTCGGTTACTACAAGAACGATGAAGCCACCAAAGCCGTATTCACCGACGACGGATGGATGCGCACAGGCGATTTGGGACTTATAGACAAATACGGCAACATCTATATCAAAGGTCGCTCGAAGAATATGATTCTGACTGCCAACGGCCAGAACGTCTATCCCGAAGAGATTGAGGAGTTGCTGAACGGTATGCCGCACGTCAAAGAGTCCATCGTCATCTCCCGCGACAACCGTATCATCGCAATCGTCTCGGCAGAGAATAACCCCGAAAATCCTCTCTCCCGCAACGAGATAGCGACGATTATGAAATCGAATCTGATACTGCTCAACCAAAAGTTGCCGGCCTATTGCAAGGTCTCCGACATAGAGATTTTGGACGACGATTTCGAGCGCACGCCAAAGAACAGCATCAAGCGATTTCTATACAAATAGGATAATCGGAGCATATACCACGATAAAAGGCTCGGCGATTGCCGAGCCTTTTATCGTAACATGCAACAGACCGGACTACTCCGCTCCGCCGCCCGTGTTGTCATCATACTCGCCTACCCACGAGACATAATACGAATCTTTCTCCTTGTCGTATTGTCCCAACGGCGTGGTGAATCCCCACGGATACGGCTCGGTCTGCATCACCAGGCCCTTACCGTCCGATGCAAGATACAATCCATTATGCTCAACCGTATAAATAGCGAGGTTATTGGTCTTGTTTATAAACGTCAATTTGAAAGCGCACTGCTCATTACCGACATAATCGAAAGCGTTATCCGCCACAGGCACCGATACTGTATCGAGCGCAACGACATTGTCATCGCCCACCTTTAATACGCAATAATCGAGAGCCGCAGCATCCTCCGCCTGATTGGGTTTGAGGAACGCGATGGCGGTAGTCAAAGCCGAATATGCGGGATAATTGACGAATTTGTCGAAGTTCTCCTCCGTGTAGCGGGTAAACAATGTAGCGAACACGCCATCGGCAGTGGTCGGCTGGTCGAAGAAATCGACAGGAGCGATTTTGAGTTTGTCCGCTTCGTTATCATACATGAAATAGACAGGATTCGGAACATCCACGCCAAACGGCAGATAGGTACAATCCGCACTTCCGTCCGGAGTCATGGCCTGTACCAACTCGGCAGAGAGGAAATCCTCCTTGTCGAACATAATATCCTGATAACGGCTGACTGCCAACTGGTATGCGCCATAACTGTACGTCCACGATTTGGAGTAGATGCTGTACAATGCCAGCAAGTTGCCTTTAGCTCCGTTGCGTAACGCCGTGCGGTCTGCAAATCGCGAATAACCGCTCGTGCGCAGCGAGAATGCACCCGCTGCAATACCGTTGGTCGGCGGAGCGGCGAGATACGAGAAGAGTACCGAGCCATAGAGGTTGCCGTCAGGCTGGGAGTATGCCAATTTGTACCAGGGTTTGGTCAAAATACCGTTGGAATACTCCATATTCTCGGTATATAACCAACTCGGGAAGATATTGTCGCCGATAGCCTTGGCTGTCTGACCTCGTTGGTCGGCAACACCGGAGTACATACAACTTATATTCTTGAACAGAATCAAACGACCGAACATCGTGCGCCCGTTCTGACCGTTGATGGTCGTATAATTGGTCTCGTCGATTACGGGAATGTCCTCGCCCTCTTTCAGAGTGGTCTGCTCGCCGACGAACACATGCTCTGCTATGACCTTCAAATTGTCTATGGCGGAATTGGCATAGAACTTATGTTCGTCGCGTTTGTTGAACGAATCGGTAGGACCCGCACCTATGGAGAGCATCATACGGTAGTTGCCTATCACAAGGCCTTTGACACGGACATAGACGTAGGTCGTAGGTATCTCGATTTTATACGTCTCGTCCGTCATGGCGCGTTCGTGATCGTAATCGCCCATTTTGTATTTGAGGTAGTTGCCCGATGTCAGACGTACCTCGATGGCACCGGTGGCATCCAACAGATAGAGGGATTTATAGATGTTGCCCTGCTCGTCGTCGGATATGACCTTGCCGCGGATGTAATAATCCTCCTCGATTTTGTAGTATTTGGTATTGGCCCAACTGCTGTTCTCGCCACCAACGAAAGTCGCATCGCCCGTTTTTGTCGCATAGAGTTGCTTCAAATCCTCGATGGTTATCGCCTCGCAATCCGGAAATGCGCCCTTGAAACTCTCCTCCGAATCGTAGGTAACGAGTGTAGGTACCTCATCGAAATCGTTGTAACAGCCCGTCAAAACAACCCCGATGGCCAGCATCAATATATATTTGTAAAGTTTCATAGTCAATATGCTTTAACTTGTTAAACCATTAGAATCGGAAATAAACATTCAAATAATACGTCGTACCGTACAGATAGAAGTATTTGGAGTCGAATCTGGTGTAGTTCGTGTACTTCACAATCTTCGGTTCACCCGTTTCGCCTGCCACGATGTTCGGGCCGTAGAGTTTGCTCAATCGCATCTGCTCGTAACCACCCGTGCGGAATGTACGGTTGTTGAGCAGGTTCTTGATGTCGAAACTGAATCCGAGCGTATATTTGTATTTGATATACCAGTTCTTGCCGACACTCAGGCTGAGCGTATAGGCGTTGTCCAAACGCTCCTCTGCCTTAATCTTGGCAACCTTCGTAATAATCTCCTGCTTCTGCGGACCCCACATTTCGTCGAAACTCGAATAGCCTTGTGCCTCGACATAGATGCTTGTCAGGCGGTCTTCGAGATATTGCGTGCGATACATAGGGTTCATGGATATATAATTATCCATATAGTAGTTGAAATCTACGGAAGCAAACCAATTGTGCGGACCACGGTAGGACAATCCTACGTTGAATGCCTTTTGCGGAGTGCTTTCGATATAGTAGTTCTTCCACTGCACCGAACTTACCACCTTCACATCCGCGCTGTTATCCACCACCTGCGTAAAATTAGGGTTCGATACATAGCGGTAATCGCCTACGCTGATTGCGCCGTTGAGCGAAATGCCTGCACCGAGAGGCATTGTCATACCGAACTCGATACCCATATAGCGTTTGTCGATGCCGCTCATATTGAAGTTGGTGAACGACGACTGCATATCGTCATAGAACGAGATGACACGCGATTGGTCGTTGATGCGCGTATAGAAACCGGACAAACGAGCCTTTATCCAAGGCAGTTTCAACTCGTAGGTCAAATCGACTCCGTATATCTTTTCCGGCGTAAGGAACATCGTTACCTGATTACGGGTACGCGCCGAAAGGAAGGCATCGCGGAAGTGCGGAGCATTCTGCATACATACGACATTCGCCTCCAACGCATGTGCGCCCGAGAATTGGTAGCGCAAACCCAATTTGGCCTTATAAGTAAGATATTTCAAATGCTCGGAATCGCCATAGGAACTATCCGGAAACAGACCCTTGCGCCACAAGCCCTGACGCCACAATGCCGAGAATCCGACCTCGCCGCCGATATTCATCGTAAAGCCGCCCGTTGCCAAATGGTACATTGTCCAAATCTGACCTTGACGGACATGGGCATAGTAGTCGTAACCGAATTTGTCGCCCTCTTTTGCCAAACGAGGTCTGCCGTATTTGTAGTAGTAGTCCAAATCGTTTTGATAAACGAGTTCGTTTGAGCCGAAATCGCGCATTGCGAACTTATCGACATCGAGCCAATAATCGCCGCCGAGCAAATCCTTGACTTTATCGTAGTACTCCGTACGATTGACGCGCAAATTGATACCTCCCGCGATTTTGGAGCCGTTCTTGAACAGATGGTCAATCGACAAAGCGAGGTTGTAATCGATTTGGTCAGTATGACGCTCTTCAATCATCGAATTGGAACGGTGCTTGTCTTCGCTGTATTTGCTGTCGATGCTGCCACCTCCGCGATTGTCGTTAATCAGGTTGTCGAAATTGATTCTTCCGTCCCAATTTGCAATCACCTCGTCGCGTTTGGCAGCATAGGTTTCGAGTGTCTCGCTCGTATATTTGTCGTGCGGCAGATTATAGATGTCTATTACATTGTTGATTGTCTCCATGTCGCTCAATCTGTCGCCGTAATATGAAGGCAGGTAGCGGTAGTAATCCGGACGAGGGTCGGAACCGTCTGCCCAAGTCAGTGCCGAATAACCGTTATATCCGAAACGCACCGATGTAGCAGCACGGAAACGGGTATTCTCGGAAATCTGCCAATCATAATTGAGCATAATGATAGGCTCGTGCGAGTTGCGCACACGGGAGTTGCGCAGTTTGCCGTTCTGATAGCCGACATTCGGATTGTAATAGTTGCTGCCGAACAAATCGTATGCCTCCTGCGTCGAAGCCTGTTGCGCACCGCGCTGCGTCGGCGCACCGAGAACGGTCAATGCCAAATTGTGGCCGTTGTTGAAATTCTTTTCGACCGATGCAAAGTAGCCGAATCCGTTGTAGTACACACCGTCCACATAACCATTGTAGCCCTGACGAGTCGAGAACGAGAATCCATACGACCATCCGTTATCGAGCATACCGGAGGCATAGGTTACCATGGCACGCAACCGATACATCGCATTACCCGACGCGAGACTTGCCCTGAATCCTTTGCGCATCTGTGAAGCACGCGCCAAAATGTTGGTCGTTCCCGCGATACCTCCGACGCCCACATCGGCAGAACGCAGACCGGAGGTGGTCTCCTGATTACGGGTAGCATCATTCAAACCCGTCCACAACGACCACGGACCGTAACCCGTCAAAGCGTCGTTGAAACGGATGCCATTCAGATAGACATCGCCGTTTTGCGAATCATAACCGCGCACATTGAAACGCATCTCGCTGAAACGATACGAGGCTATCGAATTGAAAATATCTTTCGATGCCGAAAGCGACGAAGGCAACGATTGAGAATCGCCCGACTGCTCGGTATCGGTGTCCAACTCGGCAAAGGCCGCATCATCGACACCGCCTGCCGGTCTTACGACATCCGGCACAAGCATTACGGAGTTGATATCCTTGACTATCCGGTCGATACGCACCTTCAATGTCAGCGGCTCGTAATCCTGCGCCTCAAACTGCACATCGTATTCGCCCTTCTCGATTCCGTTGAAGACGAAATGGCCGTCATCGGTCGATACCATTTCCACACCGAGCGCAGGTATGCTCACTTTTACCTTGCCGATGGCTGCACGGGAGCCGCGAGACACAACTGTACCCTTGACTCCACCCTCTTGGGCATACGCCGAGAATGCAAAAAGAGCAAAAATTAGAAGTAATAGATTTCTCTTCATATACTATTTATTTGTTTGTTTTTCCTATGTATATATATACAGGGAAGTGGTCGCTGAATCCGTTTTGGAAATTGGTTCCGACAAAAGTTCGGAGCGGATAACCGCGATATTGTCCCGACCGTTGCACCATGTAAGGACGGCGGAAGATATAGCCGTAGAACTTCGAGCCGTCGGTTTTATGCAGATGCAGACCATTCTTGTCCTTTACCAGATTCTCGGTAACGATGATATTGTCGAACAGATTCCACGAGTCCTGATAAGCCAACGTACCCATCCCCGATTTCAGCACCTCGATAAACGGATTGAAGAAATCGCCACTGTTCAACTCCTTGACTTTGGCCTTTGCTCCCAAACAATCGGGGTCCACGATACTCTTGTCTGTCGCATCGTCGTTCAAGTCGCCCATAATCACCACCTTCGTCGAAGGATTGTTGCGCAAAACCGAATCTTTGATAAGACGGATTGCACGACCGGCAGCCTCGCGTTTAGGCGACGAAGCCTCCTTGCCGCCCAAGCGCGAAGGCCAGTGCGAAACGAGGAAATAGAACGGCTCGCCGTCGATTGTTCCCCACATCGTTACGAAGCCTCGTGTCAGGAAATTGGGCATATTCGGCATCTTAAACGGAATCTCCTCGCTGCCCTCCAATTTGAAGATATCGGGACGATAGAGGAAGGCGACATCCACACCACGCCTGTCGGGCGAATCGTAGTGAACTATGCGGTAGTTGGCAGGTGCAAGTTTTTTGGTCGAAACTATATCCTCCAACACGCCGCGCGTCTCCACCTCGGAGATACCGATTACGGCAGGATAACTCTTCTGAATAGCCGCAATGTCAAAAAATACGCGCTCGATATTGCCGAGTTTCTTGTAGTATTTGACCGTGTTCCATTGGCGGGCACCCTCCGGCGTAAATTCGTCATCGCGGGTCTCGGGGTCGTTGATTGTATCGAAGAAGTTCTCTATGTTGTAGAATACAACCGTATAGGGCTTCTGCGCGAACATCACCAAGAATGCCGAGACAAGCAACAATGTTAAAAAGGTCTTTTTCATATAGGTTTATATTTATCTATTGCATCATCCATCGCCGCTATTTCAAGCCCCATGCCGCAGGATTGCACTGTGCTTTGACAGCATCGGCAATCGCAGGATTGAGCATATTGAAAAACTCGAAACCGGTCTTTTCCTCTATATATTTTACGGAGACCAACGAACCCGCAGGCAACGATACGTCATCGCCCGAATTTTCGTGCTGCAACCAAATGCCAATCGCTTGCAGTTGCGACGCATCTTCGAACGAATCGACCGAACGGCGTGTTTTGCCGTTTACCGTGCGCAGCAACACTTTGAAATAGTGGGACGGAGTAGGCGTAACGTTGCCGTTTCTGTCGGTCGTCGATGTGGCAATGGTCGAACTGTACGGACCACCGAAATATGCACCTGTAACGACATAGAGCGTATCGGCACACACCCAATTACGCACCTTACCCTCCAACGACCCCCAACGCTTTTGGTTGAAATTGCTGTATTGAGGTGTCATATTGGTTGCATAGAAGGTCTGATTCATCATCTCCTGCGTACACTTGCGGTCTGCCGCCGGTATTTGATGACCTCTGTCATAAGGACCTCGATACGAACTCGTCAGATTGGCCTGCAAAGATGCCTCGACGTTGGGGTCGAATCCGAAATTGCTGTTGTTGCGGTTGGCTGAACCCGACGTATAACATGTATGCAGCGGATACGCCACCCACAACGAAGCACGTTTGGTCTTATCGAAGCAGAAGGTGTAGTTGCGTTGTTGCGAGCCATTCAGCACTGCCGAGTGCGTCAAATATATATAGTTATCGTTTTCAACATACTTCGGAAGTTCGTTCCACGGTTTGTCGTACTCCTGCGGTGCCTCGATAAAGGTTTGGCGCAAATCCAATTCGAAGGCGAAGTCGTTGTCGAACGCAACGGCTATGGTCGCATAACGTATCTCCTTGCCATCGTTCTGCGAGAAATAGACCCACTGTCCCATTTCGGTTGTCGTCATCTCGCCCGCAAACGATGTAACTTTATTGTTGGTCAGCGTACACCAATCGCCACCCGACACGACTGTAGCCGTGTATGTAACGCCTATCGGTGCCTCCAATCGCAGTTGGCAACTCGTATCGTAACCTTTAGCGACCGAGTTGCAATTAAGATACGCGCGGGTAACCACTATTTTTTCGGGTGCATCATTCTTGCCGCACGCAGCGAATGCGACTGCGGCAAAAAAGAGACAAACGATATTTGCAAATTTCCTCATAAATCCGGTGTGTAGTACTTCAAAAAAGTCTGTAATCTTAAATCATATCTGTCGCGACCGAAGGACCAACCAAAGTCCTTCGGCCTAAATACTGTTTATTTCTTGTAAACTATCTCGAACGATTCGGCATTGAATACCATCGTAGTCTTATTTACAAGTTTGAAATACTCGTACTTGTTACCTGCGAACGAATATGCCACCGTGTGGATGTATTGCTCGCCATCCTGAACATAGCCGGTTTCGGTCGGCGTAACCTCTATGTTGTCGAACTCTGCATCGCTTGCAGGTTTGTAACCCATATAGATACTTATGTTCATCGGCGTCGTATTGTACGAGCGTAATTTTACGACAATCTCCTGAATATCGGTCAAAGACTCCTCGTTGGTGATGAAGCCCTGTTTCGATACGGTCTTCGTGCTACCCGATATTTGGATGGTGTGCATATCGTCGGACGACGGACGACGAATCTGTGCGGCTGCAAACTGCACGCCGTCGGTCGTCCATTTAACCCACGATGCAGGGTCTGCAACAGGACCTTCGTACGATGTACCGAGCGGACGACCCAACGCTGCCTCGATGGCATCGAGGTCGAATACCACACGGGTTGCATCGGCAGAAACCGATGCGTTCTGCTTCAAAGCCACCGTCTTGGTCAGACTGCCCGACACGTCATCGATGGTGTAAGATACGGTAACTGTAAGCGTTGCCTCGATGGCGGCATCGGTGGTGTTTTTATTTGCCGTTACCGCTACCGATTTCTTGTCTTCGGCAACCGTTACGGTGAATTGTGCCTCATTGTCGGTGGTTGCGCCAACCTCGTAAGACGGGATATTCAGCGTCGTCAGTGCTACGGAGAGCGTCTCGCCGTCGGCAACGAATGTCAAATTGTCCGGATTGACTTTGAGTATAGGGTCGGTCGGTTCGGAGAACGCCTTGACATCGTCCAACGATGTAGGGAACATCTGGTATGCACCATTGTAAACCTCCATGACACCATAGATATTACCGCGCTCCACAATATATTTTTCTGCACCGAACTTGGCCTCCTTGCTTACACGTGCCGTTACCGACACACCGGCATCATCGACAAGCGTATTATTCGCATAGTTGTCCGCACCGCTGTACCAAGTACCGGTAGCCTTCGGCGTAACATCCTTGACGCAGATATACATACCTACATACTCCATGGAGTTGGCCTGTGTAGCGGTAAGTTCCGGAACCTTGATTACGGCCGTTTCTCCCGTTGCCGTAATCTTGGCATCTTTAATCTCAGGCAGACCCGAATACGGCGAGTAGGAAGCGGCACTCAAATCGACCTCGACCTCTGCGCCGACAGGCAGTTCCGCATCGGTATAGTTCACACCGAAGAATATCATACCCGTATAAGGTTCGCCCGTATTGTCCACAAGCGAAACGGCATTGTAAAGGTTGCCGTTGGTGTTGTTGGCAGCCACATACGCCTTAAACTTAGCCATCGTCTTTATCGATGCAGGGTCGGTCGTTACAATGTCGTTCAATGTACGAATCGATGCCGTAGCACCCAAACCCTTCTGACGAACGGCAACGGTAGCAGTCTTCGCACCCGATGTAACGGTAATCGTACCGAGGTCTTTCGACAAATCATCCGTAGCGGCAGCCGATGCAGTTACGGTAACGACGTCGTTGTTACCCTCGCCCGATTCAGGCGATACGGTAAAGCCCGCGCCCGTCGTGGCAATAGTCCAACCCTCTTTTGCACGGATTTTGAATTCGGCGGTAGCACCTGCAACATTGTCGAGAACTACGCTTGTAGCGGATACGCTCAAATCGACATTCGACAACTCCAATACGTCGGCCACCCATACAGGCTGCAACTGAACGGTACCGCGATAATAACCGCACAAACCCTTAATCGTTCCCGTATCGGAACTGATGGTGTACTGCGAGAAGAGAGGCGAATATGCCGATTTACCCATGTGGACGGTAAACGTTGCGCCGTCGGCATCCTCGATGGTAATGTCGAGTTCGGCATCGGCACTGTTCCAAGGACCGCCGACCTTATCGCCCGTAGCGTGTACATTCTCCAACTGTACGTATTGGCCTTGATATTCGTTGCTCAACAGTTCCGATACGGAGAGCGAAGGAATCATCAACTCCTGCGAATCGCCCGTACGGGTTACAGTTACGGTTTGCAACTGACGGAGACCGTAGCGGCTGTTGTAGGTAGCCGTTTTCAATCCCGACATCTCCACAACCGAGCCGACAGGATAGTTGGTTATGGCAGAACTGTTGAAGCCGTAGAGCAACACAGCCGAATTAGGCGTACCCGTATTGTCGCCGACAGCAAGTAATTGGTTGATGTTACCGTCGCCATAGTTGGCTAAAACCACACCCTTCACTTTATCCTCGGTGTAGTTCAGCGTCGTTGTCTCGTTGGCGGTTGCCGAATAAGCGTAATTGTTCTTGATAAACTCGACCAACTTCTCGACTTCGCCCTTGACATAAGGCTTGTCCGTCGATGTCTGGGTGAAAGCCAACTCCGCTTTTGCCCATTTCCAGCCGGTCGATTTCTGATAGACGATAAACGTAACATTGGCTCGACGCAGAGGACCGTTGTCGTACTTTGCGATTTCGATGGTTACCTTGCCGTCGCCGTTACCGCTTTTGGTCGGGAGCATAATCCAATTTTCTTGGTCGCTCTCGACGGTCCATTTGGAATCGGACTTGACATCGATGGTCAGCGTTCCGCCATCTCGGGTAAAATCCAACTGAGCCGGCGTGCTGATGCTTATCGATGGCTTTTCGCCTTCCGCATCGGAGATGTTGTAGATGTAAACATCGCCGTTGTCGCAACCCGCGAAGAGGCTCATCGACAAAAGAGCAATCGAACACGCAAAAACTTTGAAAATGTTTTTCATACTGTTTGATTTTTATTGATTTGTTCGTTTTACTTTTGATTCGTTACAAGTTTGCCATTACAAGTTTACAAATGTATGATATTTTTCCCTATTTCCAACAAGATTATACAAATCTTTTCAACACTTTTTCGCAAGTCTTCGGCATAACCGCACCACAGCCACGGCATAGCCGTAAATGCATCGCCATCCGACAAGAACCTGTTGTATATCGTTTATCCCCTGTTTCCGCAAAACTGATTGCGCCGGCTATCGGATTCTGTCCAACGAGCGCACCAACAATTCGTCGCGAAAAATCGCACGCATCGCCATCGCAACCAAAACGATGGCGACCAACGGCATAACTGCACCTATGCGGAGGCTCGATGTCGACAATTCGCAATTCTCGACCACTCGGGCAGAGAGCATATAGTAAATAGCCATAAATGCCATGTCGCCCAACAGCAATACCAACTCCACGCCGCACAACCGTATCTGCAAAGTGCGATGCTTGAACAGAAAGACGATTATCAGCGGCAATATGGCAGACAACACAATGGTTATCCCCTGCCACAAAGCCGACTGCACATACTCGCCCGAGGCGTCGGCAAAAGAAAATGCCGACAGGGTCCATTCCGAACCATTGGCGGCAAAAACTACTATCGGGGTAAATACGGTAACGGCAAGCAATGCGGATGCCGCCAACAGATATAAGGTTTGAATTCGTTGTATCATAATCGTTTATCTATAAGATATTTGTTTCTGTCATTGGAATTGCGGTTGATAAGTTCGCCGATAAAACCCGCCAAAAAGAGTTGCACGCCCAACACTATGGAGAGCATGGCCAAATAGAACAGAGGCTGTTCGGTTACGGCACGCAACGGCAGACAGTGGCACTGCTTGTACAACTTGTCGGCAATAATCCAGATTGTGGTACAACCGCCGAAGAGGAACATCAACGTTCCCAAGCCGCCGAAAAAATACATCGGTGAACGGCCGAATCGCGACATGAAAGTTACCGTTATCAGGTCGAGATACCCTTTCAGCATACGTTCCACGCCAAATTTCGATTTGCCGTATTTACGCGCATGGTGGCAAACCTCCTTTTCGCCAATACGGTCGAAGCCTGCATATTTCGCCAAAATCGGAATGTAGCGGTGCATTTCGCCATAGACCTCTATCGACTTTACAACGGTACGGCGATAACATTTGAGACCGCAGTTGAAATCGTGCAATCCGATGCCCGACACACGACGCGCCGTCCAATTGAACAATCGGCTCGGCAACCGTTTGGAGAGAGGGTCGAAGCGTTTGCGTTTCCACCCCGACACCAAATCGTAACCCTCATCGACAATCATGCTGCGCATGGCAGGTATCTCTTCGGGCGAATCCTGCAAATCGGCATCCATCGTAAAGACAACTTCGCCTTCGGCTGCCTCAAAACCGCAATACAATGCGGCAGACTTGCCGTAGTTGCGCATAAAACGGATGGCACGCAACGTCTCGGGATAGTCGGCTTTCAGTTCGGTTATCGTATCCCACGAGCCGTCCGAAGAGCCGTCGTCCACCATGACTACCTCGTAAGAGAGGTCGTTTTTGCGACAAACGCCGTCAATCCATGCCATCAACTCCGGCAGGGATTCGCGCTCGTTGTAAAGAGGCACAACAACCGATATGTCGAGCCTACTCTGCATCGTTCGCTTTATCGTTGAACAAATCAGGCTTGTGCTTGACAAGTCCCGCAACAATCAGACCGACGACCGTACCGCTGATAAAATAGTTGGATATACCCGACAGGAGCGATGCCCACAACGACGGTTCGGGTTGCGATTGCAACTGTGCGAACATCTGTTGGTACACGCCGCTCATCGACGCAGGCACGCTGCTTGCCGAGAGCAGATTCCGATAGGTATTTATGATGTTTGTCGTATAGGTTTCGTAACCGATTACGCAATGGCGTACCAGATACGAGCCGAGAGCGACTATAACGCCGCACAACACCGATATCGTAACCGCATAACCGAGACCTGCACCGTAAGAGAAGTATTTCACTTCGGTTTGTTCCGCTAGTACCAAATGCGAATAGTGTTTTGTAAAGATATACACCAACACCACATAGAGGCATGCGGCAATCAACATCTCGATTCCCAACAATCCCATCCAGCCAAGCGTCCCTTTATAGAGCAGGATGTACTGTTCGAATATATTGGAAACCAACATCACAAGACCCAATATCGCACCTTTCGACAGAGCCTCGTTTACGAATTTCGATTCTTTCATAATCGGTACCATTAAAATATACGCATGCAAATATACGCATTTATTTGATATTTCGCCGTTCCAATTCCGCCGAATATTTTCGCGAGTTGGCCATGTGTTCGCCAAGCGTACGTGCAAAGTTGTGTCGGCCATCGAATTCGGGACGGGCGCAGAAAAATAGATAGTCGCTCTTTTCGTAAGCGAGTACCGCATCTATTGCGGCGATGCTCGGGATGCAGATAGGTCCCGGTGGCAGTCCGCGCCGACGATAGGTATTGTATGGCGATTCGTAACGCAGATGCTCGTTCAGCACGCGTTGCAAATCGAAACGGCGCATGGCGAATTTAACGGTCGGACACGACTGCAACGCTATTCCGCGACGCAGACGATTGATATAGACTCCGGCGATTTTCGGCATCTCGTCGCGCTGTTTCGTCTCCTCGTACACTATCGATGCCAACGTCATAACCTCCGTGCGCGACAAACCCGTGCGTGTCAATGCCTCGTCGCGTCGCCCATGCCAAAAGCGGTTGTATTCGCGATGCAGTCGGCGCAGCAAATCGTCGGGCGATGTCGTCCAATATATTTCGTAGGTATTCGGCACGAACATAGCCATAATACTGTCCTTGCCAAAGCCCAACTCCTTGCGCAACGATTTATCGTACATGGCCGCTGCAACGGCTGCCGAATCGGCCTCGATTTGCGCAGCCATACGACCGGCAAGTTGCTCGACGGTTCGCGCTTGGTTTATCACAAACCGCACGGGCGACTGTTCACCGAATTTGAGCATCCGCGCCACCCGAATCACGCTCATTCCCCGCTGCAATTCATAGCGGCCATGTTTGTAGGAGGAGGCCAATTTGATGCGGCGTGCATAGATATCGAATGCGGCACCGTTGCCGATACGTTGCGCCAAATCAGCACGCAACGCGGCATACGAAGTGGTATCGTATATATACAATATGGATGATTGCCCGACGCAATTCCCGTAAAAGCCGCGATAGAGGATTGCCAATGCCACAACGGCTATCGCCACAGCCACCGAAAGCGACCAAATAAATTTTCCGTATCTTTTCATCTGCCGACCTCGTCGTAAAATCGTCGTAAAGATAGTGCAGCATGCGCACAGTAGCAAATTTTGCAAAATACAAAAGCATACTTTTTGCAAATCGACAAAAGTTTTATACTTTTGCAGTCGGGTAAGTCTTATACGACCAGCTCCCGCAAAACTCCCCCAGGCGAGGAATCGAACAAGGGTATGCGGTTGTAGCGGTGCGATATAAGTCGCTTACCCTCTTTTTTTTTCATATAAGGCAGACACCTTGCGGGTCTGCCTTATATGTTTTATCGGTTCTGCAACAGCAACATCCTCAACTTTTCGCAACCTGTCTGCGGATTATGAGCATCGAACAAAAATGTCGCCATTCCCAAATCTGCGGCAGTGACGAGGTTTGCCGGTCGGTCGTCTATAAACAGAGTTTCACAAGGCCGCAAGCCATAACGCGACAAAAGTATCTCAAAAATACGTCGTTCGGGCTTGACTGTATGTTCCTCGCACGAGACCACATCGGCGTCGAATAGTGCATAGACGCTCAATTTGCGCAGAAAGTCGATAAACTCCTTGGACATATTCGACAGCACATACAGACGGTATCCCGCAGCCTTCAAATCGGCAATCAGGTCGCGCGTGCACGCAATCTCCTCCTGCAAATCGACGGCAGTCTGCATATTGGTCTCGGCAACCTCCCGCGTGCAGCCGTGATATGCACACAGAGCATCCACCACCTGTTCCCACGACAACGTTCCTCTGTCGTACTCGTTCCAGAACACGGGCATATCGGAGGAGGTGATGAAGGCAAAAAAATCAACAAGTCCTTTGGGACATTTCTTCGGGTCGCGAGCGAAGACCACTCCGCCCAAATCGAAAACGATGTTTTTCATAATTCTGCCGCGAAGGTAAAACAGAACGGAGAAACTTGCAACTTTTTTTGTGCAGGCAACATGGCACTCCGCAAAAATATTTTTCCGCATTTATATCGCAAATACCAAATCAAATAGTAACTTTGTGCAATTATGGAAGAATTGCACGATATCAACACCGCTTCGTCATACGATGTCATCGTCGTAGGTGCCGGTGCCGCAGGATTGATGGCGGCAGGCACAGCCGCAAAGAACGGCTCGCGTGTACTTTTGCTCGAAAAGATGGAGAAACCGGCACGCAAGGTACGCATCAGCGGCAAAGGACGATGTAATCTGACCAATGCCAAACCGGCAGAGGAGTTCGCCTCCAACATCAGGGTCAATGCCGACTTCATCCAACCGGCCTTTGCAGAGTTCAACAACCGTTCGACCATGCGGTTTTTCGAGCGCATGGGGGTTAAGTTGGTTACCGAACGCGGCGAGCGAGTATTTCCCGAAAGCGGCAAGGCTGCCGATATTGCCAATGCACTCGAATACTATTGCCGCGATTACGGGGTCGAGATTCAGTGCAACTGTCGCGTATCGGAGATTATGACCGTTTGCGACAAGGTTTTGGGCGTCAGATATTACAACAAACGCGGTTTCGAGCGCAAAGCGGAGGCGCCGAATGTGATTATCGCCACAGGCGGCGTATCGTATCCGCGCACCGGCTCGACAGGCGACGGATACGCCTTTGCCCATGCACTCGGCCACTCCATAGTGGACATACGCCCATCGCTCACTCCGCTCGTAACATCGCATCCGCAGTACGCATATATCGACAAAGTATTGTTGCGCAACGTAAACGTTACGCTCTGCATCGACAACGAGAAGGTGCGCGAAGAGTTCGGCGAGATTGCCTTTTCGGAACGCGGAATCGAAGGTGCAACCGCTTTGAGATTGAGCCGCGACGCTGTCGATGCACTGCTCGAAGAGCATAAGGTCAAACTCATAATCGATCTCAAACCTGCCCTGACGGAGCAGATGTTGCACGATCGCATCCACCGAGAAGTAGCGGAGATGCAGCCGGAAGATTTCTTTGCGGAGTTGCTGCGCCGACTTGTTCCGAAACCTTTGATTGTTCCGATTTGCAAAGAGTTGGACATACACTCCAAAATTTACATCAGCAAGGTCTCCGACAAGGAGTTCGAACGGCTGATAAAGGTACTCAAAGGTTGGGTATTCCCGATTTCCGATTATGCACCGTTCGATTATGCCGTAGTTACGGCGGGTGGCGTGGCATGCGACGAGGTCAATGAATTCACCATGGAGTCCCGAAAAATCAAAGGTCTCTATTTTGCGGGAGAGGTATTGGATTTGGATGCCAATACGGGAGGTTACAATCTGCAAACAGCATTTTCGACAGGCCATTTGGCGGGTCTGCTAAAAAAATAATGAAGGTAAACGGCAGAAACATAAAAAAGCGGCTCTATAAACTATCGCTGCTGACCGACGAAATAACCCGGGCAAAACACTATCGCGGTTACGGCGTCCATTCGCCGTTTGTCTATGGATTGATTCGCAAGGTCTTTATGTGCCGCCGTTTAATCGACGCTTCACACGCCGAACTCTACGAAGCACTATTGGCCAACGGAGTTGCGCCCAAACGGGCTATACAACTGCAAAATGCCATGCACTACTGCCAATACCGAACATTTGCCATCGATGGCGACAGTGCGGCAGAGTTCAACATAGCCACAGCCGACTACCCTGCCGAGCGATTGGAATCGGTCTATGCGAAGGCACGGCAAAACGGCACGACGCTTATCGTGATGCTCCCCTATGCCAATCGCGAACGGCGCGATGCTTGTCGGGCGATTGTCGCCGGACACAATTCGACAACAGTCGATAATCGCGGTTACATACTGATATTCAACAACCAACTGCCGAAACAACATTTCCGTCTATGAAACTCTATACCAAAGGCGGCGACAAAGGTCGCACATCGCTTATAGGAGGCGAACGTGTCGCAAAAACCGACGAACGCGTCGAGGCATACGGCTCTGTCGATGAATTGACTGCATTCGTCGCATTGTTGGGCGACTGCATCGCCGATACCGTTGCTGCGGACAAATGCTCGTCCGACCTACGACGCATCAATTCCGTGTTGATGAATGTCGAGGCCATATTGGCTACGGGCGATGCCGGCAGCGACAAAGTCCGACCGATTGAGGCCGACCGAATCGCTTGGTTGGAGCAGCGCATCGACGACTTGCAGGCGCAGACACGGCCGATTACCAATTTCACGATTCCGGGGGGCAACAAAATCGTCTCGCTCTGCCACGTTTGCCGCACAGTGTGTCGCCGTGCGGAACGCGCCTCGATTCGCGCCGCACAGAGCCACAAGGTGGACGAATCGGCACTTGTGTTTTTGAATCGTCTGTCCGACTATTTCTATGCTTTGGGGCGAATGCTGACGGAGATACTCGATGCAAAAGAGATTCTTTGGCAACCGTAAATGATGCAAAAAAAATAAAATCCATAATTTGGTTTTTTACATTTTTTATATATTTTTGCCAATCGTATTATGGCGGCCGAAACGGCAACCGAATACGGCTATGATACTAAACAATTAAATATTAAGCGTTTATGTATTGGACACTTGAACTTGCATCTAAATTGGAAGATGCTCCATGGCCTGCAACCAAAGAGGAATTGATAGATTATGCAATACGTTCGGGCGCACCGCTCGAAGTTCTTGAAAACTTACAGGAGATAGAGGACGATGGCGACGTGTACGAAAGTATAGAGGAGATTTGGCCTGATTACCCTTCAAAAGAGGACTTTTTCTTCAACGAGGAGGAGTATTAGGAGGTTGTAAAAGGTTAGAAGCCTAAATATCAACGATTTACAATGACCGATTGGACAGTCCAGTCGGTCATTTTTTGTCTAAATACTGCCCGAAAACTGCCCAAATACTGCCCGACAACTATTACCAAATCCTCCTAAAAATAAGAGTAGTTGGAGAGGACGAGAGACTGCCCTAACACTGCCCTGATGCTCTCTAAGGCACTTTTTACGAAAAATGAGCGAACTGTCAAAGTCGCTCATTGAAGTCAAAATACTACCCATAACTTTCTGCTTACACTGCCCTGAATAAGAAAAAGGACAAAACCGAAGTCTTGTCCTTAATTTAGAAACTGTTTAAAAATTATTCAATAAATTTGTTAAGCATGATTTTACAGA